>CAYOQG010000135.1:11790-14966 GCA_964405925.1 uncultured Phycisphaeraceae bacterium
CGCTTACCTTTGAGAATACGCTCACGGGCATCCTTCTCTGTCGCTCGGTTATCCTGCACGTCGAGGAGGCCGTTTCAGTCGGACCATTTGACGACTTTATTACCTCAGGTGCTGTGGGAAACCCGGTCAGCCCCTCTTTTAAGATCTACACACTGACGAACGTTGCACGCGATGGAGCGGGGGACTTTGACTGGGAAGCATTCATAGAACCGCCAGAGGCTGATTGGATATTGATCAACGGGCAGCCGCAGACTGGCGGGAGGCTCGGAGACGGAGAATCACTCGTTCTCATCATTTCAATCGATTCGGAAGCCACAGGCCGTCTCGGGCCGGGGATGCACAGTGGTGACGTTGCCGTTCGTGTTCTTCCTGATGGCGACGTGCTAACTCGGTCCGTGTTGCTGACACTGGTCGCTCCCCACTGCGTGCTTTCAGAGGCTCTCGTACCCAAGACGATCGAGCAGCCGGGCGGGCCAACCTATTCGTGGCGTATGGCCCAGTTTCATACGACAAATGCTGAGTTCGTTGCATTCCTGAATGATGCAATCGTCCATCCGATAGATGAACGCGGCCAATACATGTATTTCGATAGATCCACCGGTGATGTCTACGTCAACACATCGAAGATAGGTGAACGTGGGGCGGATGATGGAGGGCGGAGCACCCGATTATTTCGCCAGGCAGTGTCCAACCAGATTGCGTATGTGGGAGACCAATACCAGGTCGCTACCGCACCAGTTGACTATTCCAATCATCCTGTGACCGGTGTGAGTTGGTATGGGGCGCTCAAGTACTGCAACTGGCTAACCATAGACCAGGGGATGCTTCCTGACGAATGCTGCTACACGGAGGCGACCGAGGGCGAACCAGGCGGTTGGCATCCTGCGACGATCTCGACGGGGGAGTGGCTTGCGCGCGATCTGAATGATGACGAGCGATTGCGTCTCGTGACTGAATATGATGGTTACCGCTTGCCAATGGACGAGGGATACAACAACACAGCTCCGGAGACGGACGGAGCTGACACCTATAACGAGTGGTACAAGGCGGCTGCATGGAGTGACTCCCTACGCCATAATGTGGTGTACGGCTTCGGACGGAGCACCATCACTGGATGGGATGCGAACTTCTTGGGAAGTGGTGATCCGTGGGATGATGGCACGGCACCGGCGGGCTATTACGACGGAACGGACCATGGCGGTACATTCCAGACGAATCCGCTCGGCAACGAGAACACATTCGCCCTGTTCGACATGACCGGCAATGTGTTCCACTGGATGCAGGGCCGATACAACAACCACCAGGACAGCATTGCATTTCGGGCGATCCGCGGTGGAAGTTGGGACGATGGACCCAGTTCGCCCGACCTGCAAAACAACCGACGGACGTTCATAAGGCCGCATGCCACAAGTGCTTTGATTGGCTTTAGGGTCGTTCGGTCTCTGGCAGCACCAAGGGGGGATTTCGATGCTGACGGGGATGTAGACAATTGGGACTTCACCGCCACATCCATCTGCTTGGACGGTCCGGGGAGCAGTGCTGTGCCGGGTTGCGGTCCACTCGATCTCGACAACGACCTTGATGTCGATCTGTGCGACGTTGGGCTATTCCAGAGGATCTTCACCGGCTCGCGTTGATCATGGCGGCCAGTGGGTAGCTGACCTGTCCGTGATCTCAAGGGTGCTCGTGGGTCGGCCTCGGATTGACAAATCACCAGACAGCGGGCAGAGTGGTCCGCAATGAAGATCGCAGCTGCCCAGATAAACGGAACGCCTGACCCGCAGGCAAATCGCTTGACGGTAGAACGGTTGATGGAGAAGGCTTCCAGAGACGGTGCGCAACTTGTCGTCTTGCCGGAGATGTCGATTCTAGAGTTCTTCCCACGGTTACCGCACCGGTATGAGTTTTTCGATCTGGCGGAGCCCATACCTGGTCCGACGCTGGACTGGTTTTCAGGGTTGGCGAAAAAGCACAGGGTGCACATCATCTATAACCATTACGAGCGTTCGCATGAGCATCTCTTTTTCGACACCAGCGTCGTTGTCGATCGAGACGGTCGACTCATCGGGCGGCAGCGGATGATGCACATTGCGGAAGAACCGGGCTACAACGAGAAGTTCTATTACGCACCCGGCAGAGACTCTTACCATGTGTTTGAACTGGAGGGTTGGCGGTTTGGCATCGCCATCTGCTACGATCGCCATTTTCCGGAGGTTTTTCGGAGCTTCATCCTCCAGGGTGCGGAACTCGTGGTTGTGCCGACGGCCGTCGCGAGCAGCGAACCCTTCGGCGATACGTATGAATTGGAGATGAGAGCGGCAGCGGTGACACACGGGGTGTACATCGCGATGGCTAACCGTGCTGGCAAGGAGGATCCTCTGGAGTTTCTGGGGCGGTCGATGGTGATTGATCCCAAGGGCCAGATCGTTGACACCCTCGGCGATGAGCTGAACGCGGTGTGCACGGTGGAGATTTCAAAAGAGACAGTCACGCAGGCTCGTATCCTGTTCCCGTTCCTCCGCGATCGCAGACCGGAGACTTACGACATGTCGTAATACAGTGGGGATGCCTTGAATCATGCCGGAATTCGTTTACTTCTGCCGACCGGTGCGGGAAACGTTCCTGGAAGACGCCACCCAGGCTGAGTTGGCCATCGTCGAGGAGCACTTCGAGTATCTCAAAAACCTACACGCAAAGGGTCGGCTGATTCTAGCGGGACGTTGCCAGGATGGACCGCTCGGGATCGTGGTGTTTGAGGCTGAAGACGAGAAGGCCGCCGCGGAGATCATGCAAAATGACCCAGCCGTCGTAGCGGGCATCTTCGAGGCAGATATCCATCCCTATCGTGTTGCCCTGATGCGTGGACGTTGAGCAGCCATTCATCCGCTCGGGTCTCCTCGGGTGTCGTCGGAGGGGCGACCCGGCTTGGCGCTGCTTCTCGAATGTGCAGCCGAACCTTCTATCGGCGTTCTGCATCCCGATGCACCGGTGATCGTCACACGTGTACCGACGGTGGGTGTGGGATCGCCATCAAAGCATGCAGTGAGACAACTACTTTGAGATAACCGGGATAGGTGTGTGGATCGAGGCGGTTTTTGCGAGCTCCGGGATCATCCAGGCAGTCATATCTGCGGCTTTCTGGATGCTTTTGATCTCGCGAGCGGGTACGCCGACGA
>CAYOQG010000136.1:0-14826 GCA_964405925.1 uncultured Phycisphaeraceae bacterium
GGTGTGTACTGCTCTCGACAACTCGTGCAAAT
Source organism: uncultured Phycisphaeraceae bacterium (assembly GCA_964405925.1). GTDB lineage: Bacteria > Planctomycetota > Phycisphaerae > UBA1845 > UBA1845. The sequence continues at coordinate 33 of CAYOQG010000136.1, forward strand.
GCGTCGAACGAGGCGCTGAGCGAGGACGCCGCTAACCGCACTGGAAACCAGAAACGGCTCTACACCCATGTCGAGAAGACGAGTCGTTGCCGTCACCGCGTCGTTGGTGTGGAGGGTACTGAAGACCAAGTGCCCGGTCAGCGACGCATTGATGGCCACCTCGGCCGTTTCGAAGTCGCGAATCTCGCCCACCAGTATCACGTCTGGGTCGTGCCTCAAAAACGAGCGCAGACCCGAAGCAAACGTTAACCCGATCCGCGGCTTGATCTGCACCTGTTGAATGCCGTCAAGGTAGTACTCGATCGGGTCCTCGACGGTCAGGATCTTGATCGTGTCGCTCTTGATCGAGTTGAGCGCAGCATACAGCGTGGTCGTCTTCCCCGATCCCGTCGGGCCAGTCACGAGGATGATCCCGTAAGGTTGCCGGATCAAGTGGGCCACGCCCGCACCAGCCTCGTCAATTAGCCCAAGATTCTCCAATGATAGCAGCGCCGATTGCTTGTCGAGGATTCGCATCACCACCGCACCGCCGAACGCGGTCGGGATGATACTCACACGCAGGTCAATGTCTCGATTCTGAGCCTTAATCTTGAAGCCGCCATCTTGCGGCAGCCGCTTCTCGGCGATGTTGAGGTTGGACAGAATCTTGATTCTACTGACGATGGCAGCCTGGAACCGGGAAATCTCCGGCGGAACGTTCGTGGTATGAAGCACACCGTCTACACGATACCGGATCTTTAGATCATTCTCATAGGGTTCGATGTGGATGTCACTTGCCCGTTCGCGGATAGCCTCGAGCAGGATCTCGTTCACCAGCTTGACGACGGTCGCTTCCTGCGCCTGCTCAATCAGGTCCGCGTTATCCGGATCGACTTCCGCGATGACCTCGACGCCGGACTGGCCGATCATCGCTTCGACGGTATGGCCGCCGACACCGAAGTGCTCTTTGATTACGCGAGAAATCTCCTCCGACGTCGCCAGCACCGTCTCGATCTTCGCACCCATCAACATGCGAAGCTCGTCGAAGGCATATAGATTGAAGGGGTTGGAGGTCGCGACACGAATGACCCCGTTGTGCTTATCGATTGGGATCACCCGATCGCGGTGGACGACCTTGGAGGGCGTATCTTTCAAAAGCTCGGGATCAAGCGTGACCTCGCTGAGATCGATCAGCGGGATCGAGAGCTGCTCGCTGTAGACTTGGAGGTAATCCGCCTCCCGGAGGAACCCCAGCCGAGCCAGGCAGTGCTCGATCCGCTCGGACGCTTTACGAGCCTCCGTAGCCTGCTCGAGCTGAGCGGCGGTGATCAGCCCGCGTTCGAGTAAGACCTCGCTCAGACTCACTTGCTATCCCTTACTTGAAACACAGCCCTTGGCTGATCTACATCCCTGCTCGCCGCGAAACCAGCCTCGTCAAGGGACTGCCGCGACGGCCGCCCGTCCAAGATTCCGACGTCTCCAACGCCTGAGCCCGCCCCCACTGCGCATGTCCGCGGTGCGGTCATCGACCGCCGATGGCGCGGACCTATCCCGCGTTCCCTTATACACAAGATCGGACGTCCGGCTTCACTTGACCTGACAAATCACAACCTCGTGCAGTATAAAAGGTTAGGGTCCCAAGATCGACGGGTCCGATACACACCACGGGGTCTTGTGCCCGCCGCTCGGGGCGCGTAAGGTCTGAGTCCCCCAAGGGAGGAGACTCCGCAAGCGTGGCGGGGATAAAGCATAGGTAAGGCCCCATGGGAACGGCCCGGATGATCGTCATGGCAGCACCCTCAAGTATCGCGTCCCGGTTCGAACGATGTGACGCTGACCTCAAGACCCGAGGTCAGGGGCACGTTCTTCGTTGGTGGGACGATTTGTCACGAGGTGAGCGTGAGCACTTGTTGGCGGATATTGAGTCCATCCCATGGGAGATTCTGGACGGCTTGATCGAGTCGCACGTTCTCCGCCGGCCAAACCGGACGATGCTCACCGACCTGAGTCCGGCAACCGTCTATCCTCGCGTACCGGCGCCGGACCAAGCGGGATTGTACGAGAAGGCCCGGAGCCTCGGGCGGGAGTTGATCGAAGCGGGCAAGGTAGGCGCGTTTACGGTCGCGGGCGGCCAAGGCACCCGACTCGGCTTCGAGGGACCCAAGGGCGCTGTGACCATCACACCGGTCCGCGAGAAGACGTTGTTTCAGTTGTTTGCGGAGATTATTCGCGCGGCGCGGGCACGGTATGCCGTACGTATCCCCTGGTACATCATGACGAACCCGGCCAACCACGAGCAAACGGTCGGGTTCCTCAAAGACCATGACTATTTTGAGCTACCCCCCGACGACGTATTCCCGTTTGCACAGGGGATGCTTCCAGCTTTCGATCTTAAGGGGCGGATCCTGTTGCAGGACAAGTACAGGTTGGCGCTGGCACCCGACGGGCATGGTGGATCGCTAAAGGCTCTGGTCCGCAGCGGAGCCCTCGAGGACATGCGGGCTCGTGGGATAGAGATCGTCTCCTATTTCCAGGTCGACAATCCGCTCGTCAAACCGTTCGATCCGTTGTTCGTCGGCTTGCACGCCAAGACGGGGTCGGAAATGTCGACGAAGGTCACGCCCAAGGCTGATGATCTGGAACGCGTCGGCAATGTGTGTCTACACGAAGGCAAAGTCGTGGTTGTCGAATACTCTCACATTCCGGACGAGCTTGCTCATGCCGAGAATCCCGACGGAACTCGCAAGTTCGACGTTGGCAATCTGGCAATTCACCTGCTGAATGTCAGCTTCATCGAGCGCATCATCGCCAAGCGGTTCGACCTCCCCTTCCGACGCGCGGAAAAGACCGTGACATGGATGGACGAAAACGGTTTCCTGCGGACACCGCGGGGACCTAATGCCGTCAAGCTCGAGACTTTTGTCTTCGACGCCATTCCCTTGGCCAACAACCCTCTGCTGCTGGAGGTTGACCGGGCTGAGGAGTTCTCACCGGTCAAGAATGCAAAGGGTGTCGATTCGGTCGAGACAGCCACGCGACATCAGATCGCCCGGGCTTGCCGCTGGCTCGAATTAGCCGGGGTAGCCATCCCCCGCAAACCGGATGGTGAGCCAGATGTCACGATCGAGATCGCCCCCTCCTACGCCCTCGATCCCGAAGACGTCAAACGAGGTGTCACAACCGCTCCGACCTTCGATCCGGGAGAAACGATCTACATATCGTGACGACCAGGGTATGCGTCGGTCTTTCCGCGTCACGCAAGGGTGCTCTGCGATCGGCGTGCACGAATCCCTAATCCATCGACCACACGGTAATCTCATCGGCAATCCAATTGAGAGCAATGTAGTCCATGTCGCGCTGGAGGCACAGTAGGTCGATGATCTTGCTTCGGATGTTCGGGTCCGCGGTTAGACCGTGCAACTGAAATCCGAATCGGCGTTGGGACTCCGGTGGTGCCCCAAGCTCGCCGGCGTATCTGCTTACGAGGCTCCGAAGGACACTCGCGAAGACAGACGTGATCTGCCTCGTAACCGCCTGGTCCTGATGTTCGTCAAGTTCCCCCAATGCCCTCTGCTCCTCTTCTGAAAGGTGATCGAATGGAGCCGCATCATCCGATGGACCCACCCCGCCCGCGAAGGTGTTCCGCACGCACCCGCATACGATAGCTTTGAAGAACTTTAGCCCATAGTCGAGCTTCGCCACGAGCGCGAGATGTTCACAGAACCTTTCGAATTGAAATGGACCGAATCTCCCAACAAGATGCGCTTCTACTGACGGAGCCGTCATGTACTCCAACAATGCTCCGCACCCGCTGTTCGAGACAGTCTCTACGAGCAGTCGACGTATCCGCTCGATTGCCCGTTTGGGGTTGCACTCGATCTCCAGCAGTCGCTGATTCAGGCTCTTGCGATCACCTTGGACTTCGGGGGCCTCAATGGCCCCAATCAGTTGACCCCAGTCGCCGAGAATCCACTCAGCCTTCTCACGACTCAACCCCAAACACGCTCGGTCCCCCTTACAGATCGCCTCTAGAGTCTCCAAGAGATCCTGCTCGGCTCCACCGGCGACCTGGGGACGCCGTTTTGCCCCCTTTCCGCGCCCGCAGAGAGCAGACGCGGGCTTGGAGCGTTCACAGGATCGCGAATGCGGGCGCGGGCAGCGGAGCTCATGTACTTGGCCCACGATCTCGAAGGATTGTCCGTCGTTGGGAATGGTGCTCACGGCGGCTACGTCAGCGAGGTTCACCAGCATCACGGAAGTCACGTTCTTACGGATCCCTTCCAGATCGTCCTTATCACTGGCAAAGTAGAGGATGTCACTTAGGATGGGAAGCCCTCCCTCCCCGGTGCTCACTACTCCGAATTTGTCATGATGTTCGACAACCGAACACAGCCGAAAGAATCTGTTACGCTTCTGCTCCTCGTCGGTGTCGCTTCTGGCTGCGAGCGCGTCAATGAGCTCGTTTCGCTTCCTCTCATCAAAGTTTCGTAACAGGTTGGCCCCGATCTGTGGATGTCGCGCTCTCCGTATTGTCTTCCCAATGTCATGATAGAGCGCGGCGATCGTGAGGAACTCCCTCGCTTTCGCTTCGCTCGCTACGTCCCCAGGTGCGATCCCCAGATTATCTTTGATACACTGCCTCCAAATGTCATAAAACACCGCAGTGTGCTCTCGCTCGTCAGACTCTCCCCTGAGTAAACCAGGTGTGTTCCTCGTATCTGCTAGGAGCCCGCGGACCAAGCGGACGACGTTGGGCCCATGTACCGGGAAATCTCTGTTATCCTGTCGGGGGTTGAAGAACAGGTCATTTAGCTCTTCACCAAACGGGATTCTCCCAGGGGAAGGTGGGAAGTGGTCAACACCCTCAAACTTCGGGTAATACTCCATGGTTGCTGCCCTCTTAGATTCGTACCCGGGTTCCGAGACCCGGGATGCTTGTCATCCGCGACATGAGCCGGGCCTCCCGGCCCAACCTAGAGCCTACTCGACAACGTCGAGTATGTCGACGATGAACGCATATTCGACGGCGTCCTCTCTTCGAGCGGAGTGGGCCATCGCGTCTACGGATAGGCGCGCGGTCCCGCAGCGCTCCAATCGGTTCTCCTACTCAGAAAGGGCGAGTTTCACCCGGTGCGACTGCAATCCAATCCCCGATCTCGGGGCGAACTGTGCGTCCGGTGTCGCCCACAAGTATGTGTTCAGCTTTCCCTACCTGAGTTCGCCGTAGCCGACGACAGCGCAAAACCCCCAGGCGTGGGCCGGGGTAACCCTCCCCCACACAAGCCCCGAACCCCCGACGGGGCGACACTGCGACTGCAACGAACGCGTGAACGGTGTCGTCCCGATACATCGCGACTCAATGGTGCCAGGAACCCCCTGCCCCCCGGGGCTGACGCCCCGCCCCCCCGACGTGATGCCCCCGCGGGTCTGGGATGCGTCCATAGAACGCTGACCATGTCGCCCCACAAGGGCCGGCGCCACAAACAATACGCGAATACATCCCGGGCGCTATTCTTGTTGTTTGGCTTCGAAGACGCCGTTGGGTTGTTTGAAGAAGGCTGTCACGGTGCCGTCGTCGCTTATGACAAACTTGACGCTGACACCAGTGACGCCCTTCAGATTGAATTCGTCATCGCGGTCGGGGACCAGCTCGAGTGGCGCCTGGCCGGGGACGCTGGCGATGAGCGCATTGCCCTTGAGACTTAGCGTGATCTTCTGGTTAGCGACTTCGTAGAGGCCCAGGAACCGGGCGAGGTACTCAGGATCGAACATACGGCCCTCGGGTTGGCGTTTGAAGATGATCTCGTCGGTCATCAGCTCGAATGGGGCTGCCACCGCGTCCACGTCCCCTTTCATGTTCGTCAGGAACCGGATTCGCATGTCCTCGAAGGTGTGATCATCAGGGTTCTCCAGCCCGTTGAACACTTCGTAGTGCCAGTGCTCCAGCGGTGTCACGATGTTGTTGTACGTCATCACAAGCTGATTGTCCTTGACATCGATCTCGAGGATGCCGTACCCCGGGTGCTCGTACTCGCCGACGTATTCCTGCAAGTCGTGGGCCGGGTGGGTGTCGGGTTTTCGCAAGGTGTCCTTCTTTTCCTCTGCCTCCTTCGTGGCCTGCTTCGCAATCTTCCATTTTTGGAGCGCTTCGCCGTTCCAGTCCTTGAACTCGAGCCCGAGAATGCGATCGGCTGCATGAAAAGTGACGAGCCGTGGCAGCGATGCAGCATTCTTGTTGGCGAGAGTGACGATCCCGAGACCGTCCCGCGGGAAGAGTGTTACCAGCGCCGTAAACCCGTCGATATTCCCGCCGTGCTGGACGCGATAGTGGCCTCGGTAGGTGTCGATGAACCAACCCAATCCGTAGCTTGCCGGTGAGAATTCCGGTTCTTCCGGAATGGCTGATAGGACCATGTACGGTGTATGCATGTCGGTGAGCGTAGCCTCGTTGATGATCTGCCTGCCCTCGAACTTTCCTTTGTTCAGATGGACCACAAGCCACTTGGTCATGTCCTCGATATTGGCGTTGATCGAACCAGCGGGTCCGACGTTGTCGATGTTGCGAAACTTCATCCGGCGAATCTCGTCGTCCTTCTCCTCGTAGGGTAGCGCGTAGTCAGGTGCCTTCTGCGAGTCATCGACTGACAAGTTGGTCTGCGTCATGCCCAGCGGCTCGAAAACCCGTTTGCGGACCGCGTCTTCCCACGTAGAATTCGTCAACTGGCCGACCAGGTAACCGGCCGTCAAGAACATCATGTTGTTGTACTGAAAGGTCTCGCGCAGGTCCTTGTTCGGTTGATAGAACGGCAGACGCCCAACCAACGTGGCCCGGTCGAAGCGGCCGTTGTACCAGGCCAAGTCGTGCCGCGGCAGACCCGAGCGGTGGGTCACCAGATCGCGCGGTGTCATGTGCAACGTCGCGTATGGATCATGCAGTCTGAAACCCGGCAGATAGTCCGCCACGGGCCTGTCCCAATCGAGCTTGCCTTCATCGACGAGCAATCCCATCAAAAACGTCGTAAAGGCCTTCGTGGACGATCCAATGGCGAATAGCGTCTTCGCAGTGACCGGCAGATTCTGCTCGCGGTCACGCAAGCCAAGACCCTCGGCATAGATCACCTCGTCGTCGAGGACAATGCCGATGGCGAGCCCCGGTGTGTTCCAGTCCGCCAATGCCTGGTCAATGAAATCGTCGAATCCCTCGAGTGACGCCTTGGCTGGGCCGATGCGGTCCACCCGTCTCTGAATCTTGAACGTCGCGGATACACCACCCTGCGTAAATTCGCCCGAGATACTCTGGCTATCGTCGGACATCTCACCCTTGAAGCGGGGATCCCCGGGAACACCGGGCATCTCGAAGGCGACGATCTTCCCTTCGATCGTGATATGGCCCAGCAACAGGTCTTTGGCCCCTTGGGCGGGAATCGAAATGTCACCCTCCCAATTGCCATTCTTCTTCATGAAGTCAACGTCGATTTCCAGTTCCGTGCCGGGCAGTGAGATCGCGCCCTTCCAGTTTCCACTGAACTCGACTGTCTCCGTACCCAGTGTGACCGCCGGACAGGCCAGCAGCATCAGACAAACAATCATCCCCATCAACTTGTGCTCGGTTTGTCCCAATCTCATAGTCCAATCGCTCCTACGAGTATCGTAACGTCCTTCTACAAGTGCTCTCGAGGTTTAATCGTCCGGTGATCCCCGTCTGGCGAGTGCTCAGGGCGACGAATCGAGTTCCACTATTCCTTGATACCCAGCGTATCAAGAACGAATGCGTACTCGAACGCCTCTTCTCTCAACGCATCATAGCGACCAGAGGCGCCACCGTGACCTGTACCCATGTTCGTCTTGAGCAGTAGCCGGTTACTGTCAGTTTTGGTTGTGCGAAGCTTTGCCACCCACTTGGCCGGCTCCCAGTATTGAACACGAGGATCATTCAACCCGGCGGTTACAAGTATGTTGGGATAGTCTTGAGGACTCACATTGTCATAGGGTGAATAGCGCTTCATGTATTCATAGTACGTGCTATCGTTTGGGTTTCCCCATTCCTCGAATTCGATAACCGTAAGTGGGATTGTGGGATCAAGCATCGTGTTGAGCACATCGACAAATGGAACTTGAGCCACAACGGTCTCGAAGAGGTCTGGGCGCATGTTCGTCACAGCTCCCATTAGCAGACCTCCGGCACTACCCCCGATGGTGGCAAGCCGATCCTTCGACGTGTAACCCTGAGTGATCAGATGCTCAGCACAGGCAACAAAATCGGTGAACGTATTCATTTTATTCAGCAGTTTGCCGGCTTCATACCACGGGCGGCCCATGTCTCCACCGCCGCGGACATGTGCGATGGCGTAGACAAACCCTCGATCAAGCAGGCTCAGACGATTGGACGAGAAATATGGTTCGCGGCTGGCACCGTAGGAACCGTACCCTGTGAGCAGTGCCGGATTCTCCCCGTTGCGCACAAGTCCACACCTGTACACAACTGAAATGGGAATCTGCGTTCCATCAGAAGCCACTGCACAGATGCGCTCGGACTTGTACTGCAGTGGATCATATCCGCCGAGAACTTCCTCCTGTTTCTTCAGCTCGCGCGTTCTTGTCTGCATATTGTAATCGAACACCGACCGAGGAGTAAGCAGGGATGCGTAACTGAAACGAAGTATATTTGTGAAAAACTGCTCATTTCCCATGGCAAAGAAAGTATAGACCGGCTCCGGAAACGCAACGTAATGGTGTTCCCCACTCTGCAAGTCTATTATTCGCAGTCGCCGCAGGCCTTTGTCACGTTCGTAGACAGCGAGGTAATCGGCAAACGCATCGACACCATCAATTTTCACATTTGAGCGATGCGGAATGACTTCTTCCCAGTTCTTCTTACCAGGGGCAGTGACCGGTGCTTTGACCAGTCTGAAGTTGATCGCATCATCATTCGTTGTGATATAGAAGCTGTCTTCATGGTGCTCGATACTGTACTCGACGCCCTGCTTACGTGGTTGGATCAAGGCAAACTCACCCATGGGCTGATCAGCATCGAGATAGTGAGCTTCAGATGTAATCTGGCTGGCCATCCAGAGAAGTAGATACGCGCGACTTCGCGTCTTGGAAATACCCACGAAGAACCGTTCGTCAGTCTCATGGTGAATGAGCCGGTCTTTACTTGGATCCGTGCCAAGAACATGTCTATAAACTTGAAAAGGTCGCTTCGCATGGTCAAGGATGTTGTAGAACAGGGTCTTGTTGTCGTTTGCCCACGTGACCGAGTAGTAGACATTGTCAATCTGGTCGGGAAGCAGTTGGCCGCTCTCCAGATCCTTGACGTACAGCGTATAGCTTTCGCCCCCGGTGGTGTCGACGGAATACGCCAACAGGTTGTGGTTGGGACTGATCTGAAAGATACCGACCTCGAAATACTTATGTCCCTTTGCCATTGCGTTGACATCGAGGAGGATCTCTTCCTCCGCGTCGAGGCTGCCGTGCTTCCGACAGTGGACGCGGTATTGCTTACCCTCGAACGTCCGTGTGTAATAATAATAGTCGTCGATCTTCGTTGGAACGGTCAGGTCGGTCTCCTCGATTCGGGCTTTCATCTCCTGATAGAGTCGCTGTTGCAGATCCTTCGTGTGTGCCATGATGGCGTTGGTGTAGCGATTCTCCGCTTCCAAATAAGCGATAACGTCGGGGTTATCGCGCTCGCGAAGCCAAAAGTAGTTGTCCACGCGACGATCGCCGTGAATCATGCGCTCATGCGGAATGACTGGAGCGAGCGGCGGCTTGGGACCTGGGGCGGTGCAGGATGCGCAAATCACGCATGCGGCTGTCAGCGGCGATGGCCACCGCCTCGTCGTCCTTGACCATCGAGAATAGGTGCGCATTCGAGTCACTCCTGAGTCATCATCGCGTGAGAACGTCATGTCGTTCTTATCGGTGAGCAGCGATCCGGCTCACTCGATTCATCGACGCCGGCAGGATCATAGCACGGCCGTGAAGCACCCGATAGCGGTGCCGACGTATAGCGTCAGCCCCACCTGTCGGGAGTCTTCTCCCCCAACCAGGTCGACCCGAGGCGCGGGTTTCCGGCTCCCGCGGCAGCGCACATTCAACGCCGTCGCACCAACGCCCGCGTTCATATAGAATGCTTGCCGGTCAATACCGTGCTGATAATCGACGGCTCACAAGGCGAAGGCGGGGGGCAGATTCTGCGGACGTCGCTTGCCCTGTCACTGGTGAAGAGTCAGCCCATCCGGATCGTCGACATCCGCGTCGGGCGGAAGAAGCCAGGGCTGTTGCGACAACATCTCACAGCCGTAGACGCGGCAGCCGAGATCGGACGCGCCGAGATCACTGGGGCTGCGATCGGCTCACAAGAGCTCACCTTCGTGCCCGCACCGGGCAAACCTGCATCCGGCGATTACCATTTCTCCGTCGGAACCGCTGGCAGCGCGACGCTGGTGCTTCAGACGGTTCTTCCTGCACTGCTGACCGCAGACGGCCGGTCTACGCTCGCGCTCGAGGGCGGCACGCACAATCCCTTTGCCCCACCCTATGATTTTTTGGTGAAGAGCTTTCTTCCGCTGATCCGTCGAATGGGAGCCAAGGTCGAGGCAAAACTGGAGAGGCCCGGGTTCTATCCCGCCGGTGGTGGACTTATGACCGTGACAATCGAACCAGCGGCCACGCTCACTGGATTCGATCTTCTCGAACGCGGAGAGATAACACGCCAAAGTTCCAGGGTGCTGCTCTCGCGTTTGCCCCGTCACATCGCGGAGCGAGAGCTGAAGGTTATCGAGCGAAGGCTGAATTGGCCGGCCGAGTGTCTGTCAATCGAAGAGGTGACTACGTCGCCGGGCCCTGGAAACGTGGTCTTGATCGAGATCGGCAGTGCGGAAGTGACGGAGGTCTTCACGAGCTTTGGCCAGCGGGGCGTCAAAGCCGAGACCGTGGCTTCGCGGGCCGTCCAGCAAGCGTTGGACTACATCGCCGCCAACGTCCCTGTCGGCGAGCATCTTGCAGACCAGTTGCTTTTGCCGCTCGCCCTGGCTGGAGGTGGTATGTTCCGCACAACCCCACCTACGCAGCACACTCAGACCAACATCGAGGTGATCAAGCTGTTCCTTGATGATGTCATTGTATCGACGGAGCAGATCGACGCGTCAGCCTGGGAGGTTAAACTGGTGCGTCCTGGGATGTCCGTCTGATCCGATGCCACATTCGCAGCACAGCCCGAGCACACCCGAAGACGCAGCCAACGCGAGGGTTGGGCGGATTCTTAACGATTTTCTCGACAGACGCGCCCACGCGGAAGCCGCTGGCGAGGATGAGCTGTTTGCCGAGTATCCCGAACTTGCCGACGAGTTGCGCGAGCATCTTGGACTATTGGGCGGGCTTCGGACGGGGCGCGAAAGCATCGAAAGGCTCATCGGCCAGGGGTTGCTCCGCAAATTATCGGACGGACCATACCTGGCTGAGTTGGGACCCTACAAGATTATCGGACTCATCGGCCGAGGCGGCATGGGCATCGTCCTCGAAGCCTATGAGGAAACCCTCAACCGCACCGTAGCCCTGAAGATTCTGCGACTAGAGCTGACCGCCGATGCCTTGGCCCTCGCTCGGTTCGCGCGGGAAGCCAAAGCCGCTGCCGCTCTTCGACACCCCAACATCGTTACCGTCTACGCAGTGGGTCAAGAGGGCAACGCCCACTACATCGCCATGGAGCATGTTGACGGCCCGTCACTTGCCGACGTGATCCGAGCTCAGGGACCGCTGCCTACGGAGATGATCCGAAGGATCTTCCGCCAGCTCTTGGACGGCCTAGCCGCCGCCCACGACGCCGGCCTGATCCACCGCGACGGTCGCCCAGGCAAGACCGCTCGCGTTCGTTGTGTGACCACGCCGGACAAGCCCCAGCGTGTGCTACTCAACAGGCTAGGCCTGCCCCTGCCACAGCAACTCAGATACGTAGAGGGCGTCGCTCAAATGTAGTGAAGGCTTTAGACTTCGAACCGCCCTCCCGACACCATAGAGCCCGGTTCTGCTTCATGACTGTCTAACTTGTCCTAGACAGTCGGGGTTTGCCCGTGGATAGCCCAGACGCGTGCCAATCCCCACTCATCAGCACTCGGCGTTCAGCATGTCCCCCACTGCCGAGTTCAAGGCCCGCCGGTTTGGCAGACGCTATGTCGGTCGGGGCGGACGGTTGCTGTGTCGGCCGATTCCCGCGTGCAGCCTCGTGGTCACTGGCTTTTAGCTCCGCCATGTCCGTACCGCTGGACGGACTGTCAGCACTGTGGCTCGCTGAGATTTTGTCGCGGCTCGGCAATCCCTACGTCCATCGACGGCGACTGCCCCTGGCTAAAGAGGCGCCCACCCAGCGAGGAGGGCAGTCCCATGGCAGCGATCGTCTTGAGCAGAGCCTGGTAACCGAGGGCGCGGGTCACGAATCCACCGTGCCAGTCGAAGGACAGCTCCTCGGACGCAGCGAGGGCTTCGAGGACGCGGCTCGACTCCACGACGTGAAACACGCGCTCGATTTGAAGGTCACTGAAATGCTCGAATACCTTGCGCGCCCAGTAACCGGTTTTCAGCTCGGGCCCAAGCCTCTGATTCCATTCTCGTTCGTAGCCTGCCAAATTCCTCTTCGATAGGTCATCCGTGGTCAGGGCCCGGTCGAGGTGCTTGGCGGCGATGTCTGCACACAGCAAGGCGTAATATACACCGCCACCGGTCGTCGGCTTGACCTGCCCGGCAGCGCTTCCCACCACCAACAAACGGTCAGTGTATGTCCGCGGAAGCCGGCTCAGCGGGATCGCCCGATAGCTTGGCTTGGTGCCAACTTTCTTCACCTTCCCCTTGGCTGTCAAAAACGAAATCAGCCTTTCGAGATGGACGCGCGGAGCCCGGCGGGTCATCAGCCCGACCAGCGCCCTTCCAGGCGAAGTAGGCGCGAGCCACGCGAAAAACCCGGGGGCAAACTCGCGGCCCATGTAGACCTCGACTTCCTCGACATCCGGTGTACTCACCTCAGCATGAGCCCCTAGCGCGGAATCGCGTGGTTTTCCCAGCCCCAGGCCTTCAAACAGAGTCGGCGCGAAACCCGTGGCTAGAACGACCGCCCGGGCCTCGATGCTCTCCCGTTCCCGCTGTCGCTCAGCATCGATCCGCACCCGGTCGTCGCCAATCCGGACACGCTGCACCACGGTATCCAAGAGGTAATGCGCACCCTGAGCCTGTGCCCGACGGGCTAATGCCTGATTGAGACCTGCCCGGTCCACGACCGCCGCTTGCGGTTGCGGTCGCCAGACCTTGAGCATCCGCCCAGACGGGGAGAACAGCTTGGCGCTGTTCGCCCAGCGGTGGACAAGTTCCTCGTCGATGGAGTATGCGCTGACGCATTCAAGGCCAATGATGCCTGTACAGCAAACCGGTTCCTCCAGTTGCTGGTTTTGGTCAGCGACGAGGACGTTGTGTCCCGTCGCCGCCAGCATCGCGGCCACGTGGCTGCCAGCCGGCCCGGCTCCAATGACGACGACATCGTACAAGCGCCCACTCCGGACAAGCGGGGTATTCGATTGACCAGCCATTCGAGGACCATCCTACGCAGACCCGTCGCTTGCCGTCAAGGGAACATCGTAGGCCCAGCCCGCGACGCATAGTCCCGGCCGGCAGAGCCCGGTGTGACATCTCGGCTGCTGTAGGTTGCCATACCAAAACGGTGTGGTACAATGCTGCCGTCAGGTCGTCGTTCGTGTGAAAGGACGGATCATGCGACGTTTGGCTGTCACTTTGGCGACGGCCGCTCTCGTAACGCTCGGTGGCTGCGCTAGCACGCCCTACAAGTCGGCGAGCCGCGGTGAAGGCTATTCTGACTTTCGCATCACGACCAACGTATTCGCCGTCAGCTTCCGAGGGAATGTCCGGACAGCCGAAGAGATCGTAGACAAGTTTCTTCTTCGACGGGCTGCCGAACTCACGCTTAAGCATGGGTTTGAGTACTTCGTTATTCTGTCGGAGAAGGAAAGGACCCGTGAATCGTCCCTCGGGTACTCGGGTGTCAAGGTCCCCTTTGTCGCTCCTGGAAGGGCGATCTGGATCCGGTGTTTCAACGAACCACCACCGGACCACGAACTACCGATACATGCCGCCGACTTCCTGGGTTTCAACTTCCCCGACGCTCTTGAGGAGGTTCTTCAACTCCGCGATGCCGACGGCGGTACTTGAATCGCTCGCTCTCTTATATATCCCCCTCCTCCCACAAGTGGCTGTGTCTTCGGTTCTTATGACGAAGCCGGCAGTGCCGATCCTTTCGATGAGCGCTTTGGCTACGGCGTCCCGGCTCAGTCAGCGTCCAAGCCCCTGTGGACCCTCACCTGAGGCGATTGGCCAGTGGCCATCCCGGCTGTCGGAATCATGGTCCTGCCGTCACTTCGTAAAGGGCAGCGTAATCGTCCAGGTCCACGTCGCGGTCCGGTTCAAAGTCGAAGATGCGGCAGCATGGTGACACTTCTGTCGGACCTTCGCCCGTGTAACACCTCTGCATTTCGGCAAAATCGCTGAGGTCCACGTCAGTATCGCGGTCGAAGTCGCCCATGACCAGCGGCTGCCCGGTCGCCGGGTAATGATATCCCATGTCAACGGTGCCAGTGTCGGGAGCTTCATCGGACCGTGTTGTCATTGCATCGAGGCCCGCGTCGGTGGCCATGCCGCTGCCGCGATTCACGCAGGCGCTGTTGGCTGTCTGGCCCGCCGCCATTTGACTCAAGTAATAGCAACCGGCCGGTCCAGGGACAAAGCGGGGATCGACGGCGATGTTCCCTTCATC
>CAYOQG010000137.1:0-14643 GCA_964405925.1 uncultured Phycisphaeraceae bacterium
CAGGGTAGGCGGTCAATACTGTCCGTGGAGTGACTGGAGCTATTTCAAGTATACGCGGTAAGCCTCCCGAGACTCCTTGACGCAACCCGAAGGTTGCAGAACCTTCGATTGGGAATGGCCTTCTTTGGGAGGGTGACGTGCCCGGCGCGGGCGAGCATGTTTGGGAAGACCCTATCCCGGCGCGGATGTGCCACCCGGCCGCCACCGGCAGCGTGGACCGCCCATTCAGCGATAGGGGCGGTGTGACTCCTCTTGTCCAGTGTCTCGGGTGTTACAGGGTCCGATGCCTTCGGTAATCATCGGACGCACGGGCAGCGAAATCGCCAACCACGTTGGAACAACGCGGGCCATTCTTCTAGTCTTAGTAGGTCGTCAGTCGGCAGTGACCACGGCGAGTTGCTCTTCGCATGAAAGGTCGATGATGTGGCCGGTGGGGGATCCGTCGGTGTCGAGCTCCTCGACGACGGGTCGGGTATGAAGACCCGGGTTGGCGCGGAGAACGCGGGCGTTGATCCCACCGGCGAGGCTCACGCGGCTGCCAATGGGGAAAAGGGAGACGGTGTCCAAGAGCACGCGAACGAGCCGGCGGTCAAACTTGTTGGCTGCTCCGTCGTGGAGGATCGTCGTGGTGGCGTCGTACGGGGACATGGGCGGCCGGTGTGGTCGCTCTCGCGTCATGGCTGCGTAGGTATCGGCCAATCCCACGATTTTGGCACATTCGTGGAGCTGATTGGCAGTGCGTTGCCTTGGGTAACCACTGCCGTCCATGCGCTCATGGGTCTGGTACCCGATGAACTTGACCACCTGAGGGATGCCCCGCAGATCAGCGATCATGTCAAGAGTGTGCAGAGGGTGGCGATGGATCTCATGCCACTCGCGCTGGGTCAGTTCTCTAGGTGCAAGGCGGATCGAGCGGGGTACCCGCAACATCCCAATATCTTGCAGCATCGCCCCCAAACCGATCTCCACGATCAGGTCTCGATCGAGCCCAAGCTGACAGGCCATAGCAACGCTCAACAGAGCCACGTTGACGCAGTGATCAAAGAGGTACTCATCCTGTGACTCCTGCATGGCCACGATGAGCGGTAACAAGTCGAAATCAGCCGTGGCTGCGTCCACGAAGTGGTTAACCGAGCGGTGAAGCTCGACTGCGGACGTTCGTTTGCCCGGGCTAAGCTTGCCGCAAAGATCCGCTACAATGGCACTGGTTGCGGCGTGCTGGGTCACACCTGCCGTCACTTCCTCTTTCAGGTTGTCGATGGGCAGGCGGGGACGGCGCCACAACCGCACGGGGCGAGCGACGATCGGTCTGGTTAGCTCCCCCGCAGCCCGTTCGTCCAGCATTTGGCTCTGGGCAGTGTGAAGATCCTCGTCGGATATGGGAAACTCGTCGCGGCTGAGGTCGGCAAGGGCTTCTCCGGGTACCGGGAGACGGAGTCGTACATGGGTGATGCTGCGCTGGCGTAAGAGTTCGACGAAGTTCTTGTTGATCCGCGAACCCGCCGTGGCAAGCAACCGGTCGCGTCCGTCGTAGACGTGGACCGGCAACGGGATCCGATTGCGGATGTGGTCTGCAAATTCAACACGGAAGACACGGATGCTGACGGTCGTATTCTCGAGCTCGAGCAGTCCCTCAGGAGTGAGCGTGGTGGGCTGCTCCTTTCCGACCGTGCTTATGGTCGAGGACACCTCCAAGTCAGCCAGCTTACTGAGCTCCTGATCGAGTTTCCCCTCCCAGATATTTGTGGTGCCTTGGTCAGTCATTCGCTGGTTCTTGACGGAGTCAGCCTGTCTTGGGCTGCTGAATGCAGACCCGAGCCGCCGGCATCAGCCTTTGTGGTCGCTGTCTATAGTGCATACCCGAAGCGGTGAGCTTTCGCCCAAACCGTGCGCTTCGCTTGACATTGCCGGTTGTCTTATCGGCGTGCTGAGTGGTTTCGTTTGCCTCGACGGGATTGGTGACGGTGCACGGGCACGTCGTCCCATAAGGTCACGAGTTATGGTGTTCGGCGGCTTGCATCACTTGCGCTGGGTCAATCAGCCAACGAAGAAGCCCACGGATTGCTTTCCGTGGGCTTCCAGGTTGCCATCACTCATGCAGTGCAGGTTTGTCAAACCGCGGTCCGGCAGACCATCGGATCGCCGGCGCGCTTCTCGCACGGCAGGCGCCGCTCTTGTTATGGGATCACGACGTCTTCAACGTAGCACTCTTCCTGGCCGGTTTCGTAGTCCGCCCAGCAGTACTCAACCGTGTACATTCCGGGCTCCAGATTCAAGACCGTTGCTTCAATGTCATAGCAGCACAGGCACGGACAGGGCATTGTCAGGATCTCCTCCTCCCTCAACCGGAGGATACTGCCCTCGAGTCGGGCGGAGACCGGAATGTCATCGGGACAGCAGTTGTAGGTTGCGTGCAAGTGGGCTGTATGAAGCGTTCCGGTGCCCGGAGTGAACTCAAAGGCATCGTCACCGCACCAGGGGTAGTCGTCCGACTTGGGGGGTTCACCCGTGTAACACTCACCGATCGTCTGGTCTCCCACGTATGGCTCATCACCGGGGATCACCACGTTCTCGAAGGTTCGACAGGTCATTCCCTCCCAATACTCGTACCAGCAATAATGAAGCGTGTACTCACCAGGTTCCAGATTGACCACGGCTGCGTTCGTCTCATAGCAGCAGTTGCAGTCACAACCGCCACCTTCCAGAATTTCCTCCTCGGTCAACGTCAGGACATTGTCTTCAACGGTGAGGTGATAGGCGATCGGCTCGATGCAGCAGTTGTATTCCAGGTTTTGATGAGAGGTGTAGAGCGTACGTGATCCCACGTCGATGTCGATCAAATCCACGCCGCACATATCGTCCCATTTGGTGCCCACTGTCTTCGTTCCCGGAAGGCAGCCTGTGTTTGAATGTTCTCCGACGTAAGGCCCCGCTCCCGGTATGACGATCGTCTCCTCGTGGCAGCGTGGTCCGAGCTCATAGTCGGACCAGCAATACTGTACCGTGTATTCGCCGGGATCCAGATTGACGACAATGGCTTGGATGTCGTAGCAGCAGATGCAGTAACACGGGTTGGTCAGGATCTCGATCTCGTTCATCTGCAGCAAACTGCCCTCGAGATGGACCGAAACCGCGAACTCGTCGGGGCAGCAGTTGTAGGTGGCGTTTTCGTGGGACACGTAGAGCGTCCCCGGCCCGGGAGTGAGTTCGATGGTGTCATCGTCCGGGCATGGTTCATAACTAAAGACGGGGTCCCCTTCGGTATCGGCCAGACAACCGCTGTCGCTGACACCCTCGACACGGGGCGCTCCCGGTATGATGATGGTCTCCTCATGGCATCGCGGCCCGAGCTCGTAGTCGAGCCAGCAGTATTGCACCAGGTACTCACCGGGGTCGAGATTCACGACAACGGCGTTGATATCGTAGCAGCAGATGCAGTCACAGTACCCGCCCGGCGGAACCTCCTCCTCGTCCAGGCGAAGCAGATTGCCTTGGAGGTCGAGCGAGATCGCGATCTGATCGAAGCAGCAGTTGTACGTTGCGTTCTGATGCAGCACATAGAGCATGCCCGGTCCGGCGCTGAGCTCGATCGAATCATCCTCCGGGCAAGGTTCGTAGCTGTCGGCGGGAGGACCATCGCTGCCAGGCAAACAGCCGCCGTCCTCAACACGACCGACAGCCGGTGGGCACGGGTCCGGGCATGGATCAACCTGCGGTGGTCCGGGTGGCAGGGCAGCCTGGTTGCGGAACGCATCCACGCAGTAGCTGACGTCCACGAAGTCAATCTTCTGGTCGGGCACGGGCTGATTTATATCGGAACTGATGATATCCGCCCTCGCTTTTCTCGGTGACCCGGGTGTGTTCTTGAACTTCTCGACAACCGAGGAAATGTCCACGAAATCGATCACACCCTGCGGGGCAGTGCACGGTTGGACCCCACAGTCACCCACCACGTCGCCAATCGCGCTGGTGTCGATGATCAGTGGAGGTCCGTAGTCCAACGGGTCGGTGCAGTCGCACGTCGAGTCGAGCAGTTGGAGCTGGTACCGTGAGCCAGGCACGATGCCGGCGTCGAAGACGTGCACCGTTCCGTAGACGCTCCAGTCAGTGTAGTATGGTTCACAGCCAAGTCTGGCTGCCCACATCGTCGGTGGTGGCACCGGGTCGTTTGAACCGGAGGCCTCCGTCACCAGGTACGGCGCCTGCACCCACGCCATGCGACCGTTCGCGTAGGGGAAGTCCGGCAGGCTCATGAACGTGACCCGTGCTGCCTGTGACCTGCCGGGGTCACCGCCCATGAAGGACATGTACCGATTCTTCGTGCCGAACCCGATGTCGACGGGAACGGGGATCGGGTCGTGAGCCGGTTGACTGGCAATCTGGCAGTCCACGGTCGTCAACACGAAGGCCATGTCCCAAGACGTACCAGGAGGATCTTCAATGGGCGCACCAACTTGAAACTCCTCACCGACATGTGGCGCCGTGGGGACCCACACCCGTACTGCGTCATCGCTGAAGAAGTGCGGACGAGTCTTCCAACCCCAGTAATGCTGGGGAGTGCTAAGCTCATAGACCGCGGAGATGCTGATCCAGTAGATGCCACAGGCGGGACCCTGGTCGAACCATTCCGCTTCCGGAATCTCGAAATCGTACCGGAAGCAGGTATCACAGGGCATCCCCTGATAGCAGTCACAGCCGACGGGTCGTTCCCGAAGGGCGCCTCGATCGACCCGCGCTTCCCAGATCACCGTCCCGGGATGACTGAACAGTTGATCTACGCCAGCGGGTACGTCGGACCATATCGCGATATGGAACCTATCCGGACCGGCTGGCGGTTCCTGCTCGCTCCAGCCGATGTAGGATCCCCACCAATGCACGTCCTTGACGGGGGTATTGGCTTCGCAAGCCCAGTCGTCCGCCACGATCCACCACGGCGGCAAGGGGAACTCGTCATACACCGAGAATTCGTCCCAACCCCAGAAGCATTCGGGGTTAGGCACAGCCGGATCATGGACCGGCGGCTGCGACCACTTCAGCGGGTTGCAGACGACGATGCCGATGTCGCAGAGTGTCCCCGGCCCTTGCGGATCGCCGCCTAGCAGCACGCAATCCGTGTGCGACAGGTCTCTGCAATTCCCGGCGGGCATGCAGCAGGCTTGCGGTTGTTCGCAGGCGTCATCTCGGCCGTCGTTGTTTCCATCGCCGAGGCAGACTTCCGAACCGGTCGGCGAGAGTGTCCCGCCCATCTCGTCGCAGCAGAGCGGGTCTGTCTGGACGCAATCTCCGTTGGGCAGGCAGCAGGCGACCTCGATAAACGAGCAGCCGGTTCCCGTCCCTTGGGCAATGCCGTAGTAGTAGATGTCGCAGCATATGGGAATAGTGTCGATACAGGTGCCGTCCATCATCTGGCAGCAAGCCTCGACGTCGCCGCACTGGGAGCCGTCGCCACCATAAACACCGCCCATGGCCAGGCACTCAGCCTCCGTGGTGATCAAGCAGGCGCCCACCGGCAGACAGCAGACGCCGACTGGTGGCGGGCCACACTGGCATTCAAACTCGTCCTCGAGCCCGTCGGCGTTGGTGTCGGTGCCGACGAGCTGGCATATCTCGCCAATCGGGCAAGCGCCTTCGCACCAGACCTTCGGATCACTGAGCGGATCGACCATCACGTGACAGGCGTTAACGGGCAAACATTCGCAGTCGATTACCGCCCACGGCGGCGGCGGAGGCGGCGGGACATGGACCACTCGTCGGATCCAGTACCCGGTGGGCAGCCCGGTCGCGTCGAGCAGCTCGACGCCGGCCCAGTCTGCGGGGGTCTCGAACGGCTCGCCCCACGGTGGTAGCTGGGTAAGCCCACGCTTCTCCAGCGGAATGGGGTCTAAATGAGACAGACCCGTGGCACCAGGGAGGTCGATCAGGTCGACGGTCACATAAACATCGAAGAAGCTGTCTGCGGGATAGTCCGACCCGGGATCCTCGTTGGTGTCAACGATCTGTCCTGTGCTGGGTAGTGTGTCGGCCAGGTGGATGTACATACCGCCTCCAGCCACACTTCCAGCGACAAGCTCCATCTCGATGATCTCGGTGGCCACGATGTGGTCGCCCCCGACGGGTTCGGGATCGCCACGTTGCACCCGCGTGATGTTGGCCATGGCATCGGGCAGGATCTCGTAGCTTTCGATCAATCCGCCAGGATCCTCCACAACGATCTCACCGGTCGTACCCTCGAGCACATCGATTCCGCCGATCGGGAAGAACGGACCGGATGCGCTACTGCGGACTCGGACGGGGACGCACTCTTCAGCGATGGGGTCGGGGCAGATCACGTCCGTACAGCCCAGTCCGTCGGGGGTCGGCTCGCACGGGGGCTCACAGGCGTCGTCTCTGCCGTTGCCGTTGCTGTCGCCCAGGCAGATCGGCTCGCCGCTAGGCGAAGGCATCCCGCCCTGATCGTCACAGCAGATCAGCTCGACCGTCATGCAATCGGGGTCGTCGCCGGGTTGCAGGCAGCAGGCGATGCTCTGGCCCGTGCATGGCTGGCCTTGCGGGACACCGCCGAGGATGACGCAATCCTCGGGATCAATGTCGATGCAGGTGCCATCCATCAGGCAACAGCCGTCGGGGACTCGCGGCCCCACCACTCCGTGCTCGCCTGTGCGCCCTTCATCCAGCACAAAATACATCACCTCATCCGGGACCGGGTAATAACCGTTGTCTGCGACGCAGGAGATCGGCGGCTCCTCGTACTGCCACGGCATGGGCGCGTAGGTCTCCAACAGCAGCGGATCGGGTGGTTCCCAGACGATCGGGTCTACGACACCCTTCGCCGTGCTCGACGGCCAGACCTCGAAGAAGCTGAACCGGGGATAGACGCTGATGCCGCCGCCCCCGGTTGCGCTCATCACGGCGTAGCCGCCCTCCGCGTGGGTCCCATAGATCGTCATTTGCCCGGTCGATGGGGTGGTGGAACTAAGCTCGGTGAAGACGTCGAAGAAGGACTCCACCTCGCCACTCGGACCTCGGACGCCAATCGGCTCCACGCTCATCAGGCTCAACTCCTTGAGCTCGACCTGAATCGTGTCGGAGCCACCGGCAAGGTCCGCCTCCTCCAAGCGTTCGACGACCGTGTCCACGGCACCGCAATAACCGGGGATGGGCTGCGC
Source organism: uncultured Phycisphaeraceae bacterium (assembly GCA_964405925.1). Lineage (GTDB taxonomy): Bacteria > Planctomycetota > Phycisphaerae > UBA1845 > UBA1845. The sequence continues at coordinate 7,167 of CAYOQG010000137.1, forward strand.
CCGCAGCTCAATCGTACCCTCCCAGGGAAGCGATCCCGGGAAGAAGAAGTCCGCCGGGATGGGCGGGATTTCGCTGTCTCCACCAAACTGTTGCCAGCTCGTACCAGCCTTGGTCTCGAAGTAATCGTAGCCGGGTGGGATGGTTACGGTCATACCTTCGCAGGCGTCGTCGACACCGTTCAGATCGCTGTCGCCCATACAGTACGACCCGGGTCCCATCGGCATCCCGCCGTATGTCATGCAATCGACCGGATCGAGGTCCATGCACTCGCCATAGAGTGTGCAGCAGGCCTCGGTCGGACGTGGCGGGATGACGATGTGCGTCCCCGTATCCCCACCATCCAGCATCGTCGGGATATTCACCTCTGGCACCTCGTAGAACTCGTTGCCTGACTCACATGCCAGCGGTGGGTCCGCGTATTGCCACGGCTGGGGGTGCATGGTCTCGATGAGGATCGGCACCGGCAGATCCCAAGTGATCGGCTGGGCGGCGCCAGCCTTACTCTCTGGGAAGACATCGAAGAACTGCAAGGTGAGATACACGGACATCCCACCTCCCTCGGCGGCGTTTAGGCTATAAGTGCCATCTGATGGCATGCCGGCCTTGCCGCGGGGAGGAACAACTGTCTCCTCGATCACCATCAGCCCCTCGGAGATCTCGTAGGGGTTCTTGGTCGCTTTTACCTTTTTGATGGCTTTTTTCTTCTTAGCCGCCTTTTCCCCTGGTGCGGGCGCTTCGCCTGTAATCACGATGGGTCTGACGCTGACAAGGTCCAGCTCGATCAGCTCGACACGGACCGTGGTCGGTCCGGGCATGATCGCCGGGTCCGTACGCTCGACCATGGTGTCGACGGCACCGCACGCTCCGGGAATGGGATCGCCGCGGAACTCGATAACGCCCTGCCAGGGATCTGACCCCGGCCAGAAAAAGTCCTGAGGAATAGGTGGGATCCCACTGCTTCCACCGATCTCGACATAGGCGATCCCGGTGGTCTCGAGATAGTCGGTCCCCGGTGGGATGATCTGCGGCACGCCAGCGTGCGCGGAGCGTGGGGTGCTGGATATCTCGCTCACCTCGTGATTGGCACGCAAGCCAGCAGTCCCTTTTTCCGTTGCCTGATCCGGTGCTCGTGCGCGAAGGTCTCCGCCTGATGCAACCGTCAACACGAATCCCGCAAGAACGCATACCGTAACTGCTTTGAACTGATACATGACGACCTCCGATCCGATTCGCTTGTCCCGATGGACGTGGGATGATCGGTCCCGTCTAGAAGAGCCCTGTGATCGGCACTCTCCGGGGCCGACTCACCGCCCCTTTCTGTCCATGCTGTCTGATCCCTGGTCCGACTCAAGCCCAAAGATCGGGTTCAACCGTTATCACGTGCCATACGACACGTGTTGACACGCATAGTGGATGGACGTACGGCGCGGGTGGTGTTCCCCACCTGAGGTGCGGTTCCGTGACTCCATCGCCCACGCATTTGCCCAAACACGCATCGGGACCCCCCACCGTGTCGGGGGAGTTTTCCTCCCGCTCGGGATCGACCCTCGCGCGGTCGTCGACCCGGCACCGCGACGCGGTAACGGCCTCAACGCAGCACCGCGCACCGATCCCGAATGTGAGTACGAGCGAGCCTACGGATTCTTGCGCCCCCAGGGAGAAAAAATGGTAACAATCTGAGGAGGCGAGAACGTATCCATGTTCCCCGCCGAAGTGCGACGAGACGGTCACCACCGCGATTCCCCCAAGAACGCGATATCCCCTCCCCGACGTATCGGGGTCAGGCCCATCTCCAACATCCAGGGGTTAGTATACCTGCTTGGCTTTGGCAAAGCAAGAAAAGGGGAGGCGGCTTCGCTATTAGGCTCACGAACGAGGCGAGCCCACCGCCCGCACCCGAGCGCAATCCTGATGTGACGCGCCGCCAAAAAGGCGAGATGCTGTGTCGACTGGAGACACGAAGTCGGTCAGTGGGTGGCGACCAGTTTCAGCGTCAGTGGAGATAGCTAAGCTCGTTTTAAGACCGCGTCTCAGTCCAGCCCTTTTGAACATGGGTCGGTCGCGCAACGGGGCCGATGGGACGTGGAAGTGGTTACGGTCCGCCTGACGGGTCGGATTGAACGTCCCGCTCGACACGCCAGATCAGCGTTCCCAACCGGTCAGGCCTGCGCCGCGACTCGTCACGCCGTCCGAGCCGCTGGTATCGAAAGGGGGTCATTTTCAACCCTCGCACCGGCTGGGAGTTCCTAGTCACAAAGATCGGTCGGTTTTTGATGGGTTCCAACAATCGCACCCAGTGCTTGTCGTGAGCCGGTATGAGCAGGATGTCGTCCCGGTGGGTGAGGACAAGCTTGGCATAAAAGAGTGGGGGAATCTCCGGCCATTTCGTGGCGACGACGGCGTTTTCCGGGAGCGAGGCCATGTCGAAGGCCTGTAAATACCCGGTGGCGTCGTCGCCGAGGCCGGGTCCCGGCCAGTTTCGCGCTTCCAGCACCACGAACGTGGCGATCGCTGTTGCGAACACAGTCGCCGTGAGCTGCCGTGGCCGATCACGCAACCAGCCAAGGAGCCATGAAATGGGCAATCCTCCCAGGATATAGGCCACCCACACGAGGGGCATGTAATCGGCAGCCTGGCCGTGCATGTCATAGGCCAAGATGAAGACGATGCTTGCCAACGCCAAACCGGCCAAGACCCAGGCGGCGCATGCGTACCGGCGAAACGCCAACACCGTGCCACCGACAACCACGATCATCACCAGACAGAACTTGATCGGTTGGTACATGAAGAACTCTTTGTAGAGCCACCTGGTCTTTTGCCACACCCTATCCCAGCTATTGCCCATGGCATAGCTGAATTCCCGCCCCGTGGTATGGTAAATCACCCGCTGTATTTTCGCTCGCCAGCCATCCTGCAAAGGAGGGATCTGTCCGCTTTCGTAGTAGATGTTCTCGAGGTAGTTGTATGGTGTCTCAGTTGTGTCACGGATATAGAGAAAGGCAAACGAGTAGACAAGCGGGATGACCGCGAAGCCCAGGAGGACGGCGAAGGCTCGCCTGGACTGACGCCACGACGTATCCCACTGCTTGCGAGCAAGCCACCAACCCAAAACAAAGAAAGGTAGGGAAAACAGAACCGGTGGGCGGTTGGCCAGAGCGATCCCGAACAAAAAGGCTGCGAGGTACAGGTCTCGGCGACGACCCAGCCGGTCGTACCGGAAGAGCAGATAGGCAGCACCGGCAGCGAACGCTAGAGACGGCGTATAGACCTCCGGGGTAATCAGATTCTCCCAGATACGCGAAATCGCGATAAACGCAAGTGCCACACCGCAGGCGATGAGCGTATTCGCACCCAGCCGCACCTGCATCATGATGCAAAGGGCAATCACCACGAAACCTGAGAAAAGATAGGCCAATGTGACCATATAGGCAGGGTCCACGCCCGGAACCATGGTGGCCAGATAACCCAAGCTCACAAAGCCGGGATAACCGGGCGCATGGGTGATGCCAAGCACGGTCGAGGCAAGCTGCAACTCACCCGAATCATGAAAGCAGATCCCGGGCGGCAACCGGGGGATCGTAACCACCGCGACAACCACCAGCGTCAGGAAGATGGCCACTCGATCAATTTGATGTAACCGCGGCCAGGCGGACGGACGATTCGGCGGGTCGGCTGTTGCGCTGGCGTCGCTAGGGGGCTTAACGTTCGGCGACTCAGGGTGTTCCAAAGGCTTCATCTCCTTGGCGAACGGCGAATATCGAATTCGTATTTTAAAACCGAGTTTTCGCTGTTCGCAGTTCGACGCCATGTTGTCCGTTGCCGATGGTTTCCGTGGGCTCCTTTCCTGTCCTTCGAGGCTTTGATTTCCAGCGGCGGTGAATCCAAAGATATTGCTCGGGGTCCTCACGCACAACGTGCTCGATGGCTTCGGTGTATGCTTGAGTGATCCATCGCAGGGGGTCGTCCTGTTGCTCCCACTGATGAGGGTGGATGACCCGTTCAATGCCAACCTCGTAACGAGGTTCGTAGCCGCGTCGTCGGGCATAACCAACGATGATCGGACAGCTCGTCGCCATGGCCAGCAAGCCGATCGACTTGTAAGTGGATGCCGGCTGGCCGAAGAACTCGACGAACAATCCCTTTCGACCGGCGTCCTGATCACCGATGAAGGCCAGCAGCTTCCCGTCTCGAAGGAGGCGCTCAGCTTGGGCTGTGGCGCCTTTCTTGTCCAGCAGAGACAGGCCGTGGGTCTTGCGGCTACGGACGACGAAACGGTTCAAGTAAACGTTATCGAGCGGCCGCATGATGGCGACTGTGCCGAATCCAAGGGCGGAAAGCAGATGCCCGGGGACCTCGAATGAACCATAGTGCCCGGTGACCAAGATCGCCCCACGACCGGACAAGATGACTTCCAACGCCTCATCAAAATCACGCAACTGGACGTACCTTGACCATGTGAAGGCGTTGATCAGACGTGGAAGGCAGATGGCCTCGACCGCGAACATGGCCACACTTTCGAGGCAGCAATCGGCGAGCCGCTCGATCTCGGCTGGACCACAGATGTCACCGACAGACGCACTCAGGTGCGTAACGGCTCTTTGGCGGTGCCTGGGCATGATCACCGGCCAGAGCCTGGCCAGCCATCGTGCCGTCTGTAGATTCCAGGCGATCGGGAACATTTGCATGATGGCGAAGACGGTGCGCACCAGCAGGTAAACAAACCAGGCTGTGAGGCCGGACTTCGCTTTCATGGTTGACATGGTAACACTCGCCGCGGCGAGTGACTAATTGCGAATGTCGAACGGCGAATAGCGGATGGGGGCAGCCATACCGCTTTGTGAATTCGCCATTCGGTATTCGCTATTCCGGCTTGACCGCACGTCGCTTCCCAGCGATACCTCATGGTGATGACCGACCACGAACATGTTAAGACAGGCGACGGCGGGTTCGCCCTGTCGGATTTGGAGTATTCGCTTCCGGAGGAGTTGATCGCCCAGCACCCGTTGCCCAGCCGGGAGGATTCCCGTCTTCTTGTCGTGGATCGAATGACGGGCCGCCTGCGGGACCTGCACATCAGGGACCTTCCGGGTCTGCTGAGGGCCGGTGACTTGGTGATGCTAAACGACACCAAGGTGATTCCAGCAAAGTTTATGGCACGGCGGCGCACGGGTGGCAGGGTCCGGGGCTTGTTCCTTCTGGAGGAAAACTGCGGTGAATGGCGGGTGATGCTCGAAGGATCGCGGCGGTTGCGGGTGGGCGAGTCGATCGATCTTGTGCCCAAGGGCGTCGTCGCCGGTGCGATGCGACTGGTCCACGATTACGGCAAGGGTGAGTGGCGGGCAACTGTCGATTGCGACGGGAGCGTCGAGCAGGTCCTCGACCGGATCGGACAGACGCCACTGCCCCCCTACATCCGGCGGGAAGATGGGGATTCGCATCGCGAAACCGAAGATCGAAGCCGGTACCAAACGGTTTATGCCCGCCGCAGGGGAGCGATTGCCGCCCCGACGGCTGGTCTGCATCTAACCGAGCAGCTTCTTGATCGCATTCGCGCCGCGGGTGTCGAGATAGCCTACGTCACCTTGCACGTCGGTGTGGGGACGTTTAAGCCAATCGACGTCGACAAGATAGAGCAACATCACATGCACAGCGAGCGGTACGAACTCACGGTGGAAACAGCCCAGGCTGTTCGGCAGTGTCGTGAGCGTGGCGGTCTCGTCGTGGCTGTTGGGACCACCACGGTTCGGGTCTTGGAGTCGATGGTCGAGCCGGGCGAAAGGCGACTCGTCCGGGCAGGCAGCGGTAGTACGGAACTGTTCATTTATCCGCCGTACGATTTCCGGGTCGTTGATGCGTTGTTGACGAACTTCCATTTGCCCCAAAGCACGCTGCTTGCCCTGGTCATGGCTTTTGCTGGAGTTGACGTGGTTCGACGGACCTACGAACATGCGATTGTCCAACGCTATCGGTTTTACAGCTATGGCGACGCGATGCTGATTGTATAGGTGCGTGGGCTGGGTGATTCGCCGACGCTGGTAGACAGCAGATGGGTCGGCGACCCATCCAACGACCTGAGATTGCCGCTGGAGTTGTTGTTGCGGCAAGAGAGGTAACCGATCCATTGGAACTGCTAGAGCTGATTGCACTGGTCCTGATCGGTTTGTTCGCCGGACTCGTCGGCGGGATGCTCGGTGTGGGTGGGAGCATCATCATGATCCCGGCGATGACGGAGGTGCTGGGCCCTAACCAACACCTCTATCAGGCGGCGGCGATGATCGTCAACTTCTTTGTCGTCGTACCCGCGGTATATCAGCACCGTCGGGCGAAAGCGATCGAGGTCGAGACCGCTCTTCGGATCATCCCGTTCGCGATCGTGGCTGTGATCGCCGGTGTCGCGATGAGCGAACTGCACATCTTCGCCGGCAAGGGAGAGGCCAACCTTCGCGGGCTTTTTGGATTGTTCCTGCTTTGCGTGGCGGCTTACGATCTTTACCGCTTGTTTCGTAGGTCGAGCGCACGACTGGACCCAGGTCGTGCTGAAGGGTTGGAGCACTCTCGAAAATCGCATAACGGAACCCCGCTTGCATCCCCCCTTGGCAAGGGGGGAAAGAGGAGGGTCGCCCGATGCACGACAACCGAGAATGCTCTAAACAACCCTTCTCGAACGATTCGGTGGTCGACGGCTGCGGCTGTGGCTGTCCCGACTGGACTGGTCGCGGGGTTACTGGGCGTGGGCGGTGGGATACTGGCGGTGCCACTGCAGCGTCGGTTCCTTCATATCCCGATGCGAATAGCCGTGGCTAACTCAGCCACGATCATCATTGCGACAAGTCTGGTCGGTGCCACGGTCAAAAACTATGCCTACACCACCAATCACGATGGCAGCATTCGAGCGTTTCTACTGGCAGCCGTCTTGATACCGACAGCCATTCTCGGCAGCCTGGTGGGCAGCAAGCTGACCCACGAGCTTCCCTTGCGGTTCGTGAAGACCGCGTTCTTCGTGCTCCTTCTCGCCGCCGCCGTCCGCCTTACCTACAAAGCCTGGGGCCCGTCAACCGAGACCTCTCCCGGTCCGATGGCATCGAGAGTGACCACGGCCGCCACGACGGACCAAGCGTAGGTCCGTGAGACTCGCCCCGAAGACGGTCCTCCAGTGATTGCCCATGGCGCGGATTGCGAAAAAATGGGTTCGTTTGGGTTCGTTTTCAGGGCGGAACCGCATTTTTGACCGCGCCGATGCGGAAAACTGGGTTCGTTTGGTATACTTTTTTGTTGCACATCGCGTTTTTCCTCTCACCGGACGTGGTCGCTTAGTGCGCACACATCCATAGGTAGAACGTGTAGGGTGATCGGTGGGGACCGCCGCACGGGTAGCGCGCGAGGCAAGAGACTAGAAACTGGAAACTAGAGACGGGGAGCGCGAATTGGGGATTGGCGATTGCGGATTGGGGATTGGGGAAAGGAAATGGCGAATGT
>CAYOQG010000138.1:0-14633 GCA_964405925.1 uncultured Phycisphaeraceae bacterium
GTACGTCCGGTGGTGTGGGAGGACGGGCGCCGCGAGGCGCCCTCCTACCCGATTTGCCACGATCTTCGTGTCTTACCGCGGTGCACCTGTGACCGGGTGAAATGCCCCCACATCTTTGGGCCTCGTTTTGGCCGGCGTACGTGGTACGCGCGTGGACTTTCATTCGATGGGTGACAAAGTGCTGGCCGTAAGCGGCGATCCGCGCGGGATGAACAGCTGACGCGATCGCGGCTCATGTGCTACGATCATGGGAACGCGTTCGACGGAGCGTCGACGATTCTAACGTTTCTTATGTAGAGCGGCTCCAGAGGTCGATTCTCTTCGTCCACCTCCGTGGCCATTAGACGATCAAGGGTGGCGTAGGACTCGTCGCCGACGAGTTCGGCAAAGGCTGTGTAGCGCCCGTCCCAATCTTTCTGCCGCGTGTTGCAGATGAAGAACTGGCAGCTCGCGGAGTCGGGATCATCATCAAGCAGAGCCATGGCCACCGTCCCTTTGTCCATAGGGTGACCGTTGAACTCCGCCGGAATCCGCTTCCCGTCAAGCCTGATGCCCGTTCCGTCTCCTCGAGGGCAGCCACCTTGCAGAAGGTAGCCGGGCTCGATCCGGTGGAACGTCTTACCCGTATAGAAGCCCGACTTGGCCAGCTCGATGAAGTTGGCTACGGCCTGGGGGGCGTCCTCGTAGAAAAACCGCATGGTCATCGTCCCGTCGTCGGTGACGATCTCAACCAGCTTCAAAGCGGCAACGGTGACAACGACAGGGTCGCTGCTGAGCGTACCACGATAAGGTTGCCACTCGATCCGGAATCGCCCGGCCCCTCTAAGCACCGGGAAATACTCCCGGAGGTCCAGCGTTGTTCCCACACTGCTATGGGGCCCCACGATCAGGATCGGCGCCCGTGGCGCAGCCCGGTGGCCCACCGGTTGATCCCATCGTCGTCCCGCCTCGGTCGTCACCGTGACTCCGGCTGACGCCGCCCCGCTGAAGATGTGGGCAAGAGGCAGACCCGCTTCCGGCGACGGTATCTCGGGCTCCGTCCCGGGAACCTGCAAGGTAACCGGCTCGTCGCTGACATTCTCGATTGTGAAGCGGACCCAAACCGGTTGACCCACGGGAAAATGATACGAAACCGGGCGCACCTCGGCTCGAACGTCCATCAGCGGGCTGATCGACTGGGCATATGCTCCACTGATCCCGGTCATAAGCCCAAGCACGGCTGTGAGCCAAGTCATTCGCATTGCAGCGTCGCGAACCTCTTGGAGCGAAGAAGAACACCGATCCCATCTAATCGGGCCGGAGGGTCTTGCTCAACAATCCATCCGATCGAAAGGGGACTCTTCAGGGCCTTCGCAAACCCCAGGTAGACCGTCCCATTTGCTTGTACCCTTACCCCGTTGCCAAGTTGCGGGGAAGGTCCACGCCGGCCTGGCGCTGGACGCGTGGATTCCAAGCAACTTTGACTATACTCCCACCGTGGCCTCGAGGCCAGTCGTCAGGACTCGATCCCGACCCACACGGTCCGGTCGGCGTCACCTGTTGCATCGGTCCGCCCATCCTCCGGACTTGACCGGTCTGCGTAGCACGTGCCAGATCCGTTCTTCCCGATTTGTCGAACCCTTCTCTGCCTATGCCGTAATGACGAATCAGGTCCAGACCGGTAGACTGCTCTCATAATGGCTGCGTCCAGGCGAATTCGATTGACAAACTATGCCAATTGTGCGGGTTGAGCGGGGAAGCTCCCCATGGGAGCCACCGCGCAGGTCCTGCGCGAACTGCCGAAAATGACCGATCCCAACCTGCTTGTGGGGGCGGATTGGTCTGACGATGCGGGTGTGTACAAGCTCGACGACTCGACGGCTTTGGTCATGACGCTCGATTTCTTTGCCCCCCTGGTCGACGACCCCTACGACTTTGGCCGGGTGGCGGCTGCCAACGCCCTCTCCGACATTTATGCGATGGGCGGTAAGCCGCTCTGCGTGCTCAATATCGTTGGCTTCCCCGACAAGGAGCTTCCGGTCGAGATCCTGGAGGAAATCCTCCGCGGGGGGGCGGAGCGGGTGCTTGCGGCTGGGGCTGTCGTGGCCGGCGGTCATAGCGTCCGGGACAGCGAGATCAAATACGGTCTGTCGGTCACCGGCGTCGTGCACCCCGACCGCATTCAAACCAACGGCGGTGCCCGACCCGGCGACATGCTCGTTCTCACTAAGCCCATCGGCAGCGGGACCCTGACCTCAGCCGCCAAGGCTGAGAAAATCAGTCAGGAGGATCTTGCTGAGACCATCGACGTCATGACCGACCTGAACGCCGGGGCGTGTCAGGCCATGCTCGAGGTCGGCGTCCACGCCGTGACCGACATCACTGGCTTCGGTCTGATCGGCCACGCTCACGAGCTGGCCCAAGCCAGCGGCATTACCATCGAGATCGAAGCGTCCAAGGTGCCGCTGTTGGAGAATGCCCTGCGGCTTGCTGGTGACGGAATCGTGACACGAGCACACAGGGACAACCTCGAGTATGTTGGCGGAGGCTTCTCGTCGAAGGGTGTCGACGAAACGCTGGTCAAGCTCCTGGCGGACGCCCAAACCTCCGGCGGCCTCCTCATCGCCGTCCCCCCCGACCGCGCGGATGACCTGGTTCGAGCGTTGGCGGCAAGACGTACGCGCTCTATTGCGCCCGTGGGGAGAGTGCACCCGAAGTCGGACAGAAGCGTTCTTCTCGTGTAGGCAACAAGTTTCCTGGATGTCAATAACGAAGTGGAGAGCTCCCACTTGATCGAACACAGAAGTAGCGATACCGTTTCTCGGGTGCTTCGCAGGTGGTGGTCGAGGTGACTCACTGGGCATGGGTCTTCTGGAGTTGACACCGTGATTACCTGTGTCGAGGCGTTGAACTATCGCTGTCTCCGCTACATTCGGCAGGAGTTGAGCGCGTTCCACGTTCTGGTGGGGCCGAATGCCAGTGGCAAGTCGACGTTCCTCGACGTTGTCAGCCTGCTCGGGGATCTTCTTCAAAAAGGTCTGATTCCGGCGGTTCAAGAGCGCTCGCCTGACTTCCGTGCAATGACGTGGATGGGCGCGGGCGCGTGTTTTGATCTCGCCGTGGAGCTTGCAATCCCTGACGATCGCCAAAAGAGACTCCCGCAAAAGTCGTTTCGGCGAGTTCGGTATGAAGTGGCGATCGGCCACAACAGTTCCAACGAACTTGCGATACTCGGCGAGACGCTTTGGTTAAAGCCCGAGGACGAAAAGGGTAAGACAGAGCCACAGCGGCAATTGCTTTTCCCGAATCCGCCTTCTCCACCAGATTCGTTGGCCCGGCATGAGGGCAAACATGCCCCCAAAGGATGGAGGAAAGTAGTCACAAAGAAGGCAGAATCAGGTAACGACTACTTCACCGCGGAGACCACGAACTGGAACAACCCTTTCCGCCTCGGACCCCAGAAACCCGCATTGGCGAACCTACCGGAGGATGAGGACCGATTCCCTGTCGCAACTTGGGTGAAACATGTTCTTATGGAGGGGATTCAGCGCCTGGCCCTAAATAGCGAAGCGATGCGCCGACCCGCGCCGCCCGGTTCCCCCCGCGAGTTCCAACCCGACGGCTCAAACTTACCTTGGGCCGTTTATCACCTGCAAAAAGACGACCCGCGTCGTTTCAAACGCTGGGTTGCCCACGTCGCGACAGCCCTGCCCGACGTTGACATGATCGAGACAGTTGAGCGTCCCGAGGATCGTCATCGCTACCTGCATATCAAATACGGAACCGGCGTATCCGTGCCGTCCTGGGGGATATCCGACGGCACCTTGCGCCTACTCGCCTTGACGCTTATTGCGTACCTGCCAGGGCGCGAGCGCATTTATCTCATCGAAGAGCCGGAGAACGGGATTCACCCTACCGCCGTGGAGACGGTTTACCAGTCGCTTTCATCAGCCTACGACGCTCAGGTCCTTTGTGCCAGCCACTCACCGGTCGTGCTTAGTTGCGCGGACCCGGAGCGCTTGCTCTGTTTTGCCAAGACCGAAGACGGTGCAACGGATATTCGGCGCGGCGATGAGCATCCAGTGCTACGGGACTGGCAGCGTGGGGCAGACCTTGGCACCCTTTTCGCCTCCGGAGTACTGGGATGAACCTCCCGGGTACCGCGTCGTTGGACCTCGTTGTTCTCGTTCCTGGAAAGGACGAGCAGGTGACGATGACCACACTGCTGTCGAAGCGCCGTGAGAGTCTCGGGATCCGAAATCTGACCTGGCAGATAATCGTGCATCCTCGTCGCGACCCGGGGTGTTTTCTCGAGGGGCCGGAGCTCTTGCAGCCATACATTAACCAGGCCAGACGCGCCATTGTCCTCCTTGACCGTGTGGGCTCCGGGCAAGAACGGAATCTGAGCGCTCACGCTATGGAAGAAGACCTCGCCGGGCGCCTGGCGAGGCAGGGGTGGAAAGACCGTGCCGCGGCGGTGGTCGTTGATCCGGAATTGGAAGCCTGGGTCTGGAGCGATTCACCCGAAGTCGACGCGGCCTTCTCCTGGGAAGCAGACCGTCCCGACCTGCGCGGCTGGCTTCGCTCAAATGGGCTTTTGAAGCCCGATGCCGTAAAGCCGGAGGACCCTAAGCGGGCAATGAACCTGGTCTGTCGGGAGGTACGGCTGCCCCGGTCCTCTGCGCTGTTCGGAAAACTGGCTTCCAGCGTGAGCCTTGAACGGTGTAAAGACGAGGCTTTTCGGAAGTTGAAGACGATCCTCTGTAACTGGTTTACCGGCTAGGCGTCAACATGCAGCCCACGAACGACGACCCCCAGCATCTGGTCGAACTGGCCAAGGCCGAGGACCTTGGAACGGGCGATGTAACAACCCGGTTGATGGAAGACCCGCGTCAGCCGGCTGTGTTTCGACTCGTGGCGAAGGAGCTGGGGGTGTTCGCTGGCCGGGAAGTCGCCCCAGCCGTGCTGAGTGCTTATGACCCCTCGATCAAGATCGAGTGGACGAGTCATGCTGTTGACGGTGGGCGGATGGGGCAAGTACCCGTTCACCTTGCCATCGTTCGCGGGCCGCTCGGTGCGATTCTGTCGGCGGAGCGGGTCATGCTCAATTTCTTGCAGAGGCTTTCCGGGGTGGCTACGTTGACCAGCAAGTTCGTGGACGCCGTGGCAGGCACTACTGCCCAGATCCTCGACACCCGAAAGACCACACCCGGGTGGCGGAAGCTGGAGAAATATGCCGTCCGATGCGGTGGGGGGCACAATCACCGCGAGGGCCTCTACGACGCCGTGCTCATCAAGGACAACCACTTGGCAGGGATCGAACCAGAAGGGCTCGCCTCAGCCGTGTTCGACATGCTCAACCGTCTTCATGATAGCGGCGTCCAACCTGCCTTCGTCGAGGTCGAAGCCGACACGCTCGATCAAGTCGAGCAATTGCTCAAGGTTGTCGGGATCGATGTGATTCTGCTCGACAACTTCTCGCTCGATGATCTTAGACGAGCGGTCGAGCTTCGCGACGGATGCGGGCTTAGCGGCAAGATCGCACTCGAAGCCTCAGGGGGCATCACGCTGGAAACGGTGCGAGCGGTCGCCGAGACCGGCGTCGAGCGTATCTCGGTCGGGGCACTGACCCATTCGGCAATCGCCCTCGACATCTCGATGGAGCGCGTCTGATGCTGGCCATGGGCCTGTTTGGCTACCTCGGCGATTACGTGCTCTGGTGGGTTTTGTTCCTGTCGCTGGTCGTGCACACGTGGTGCTTCTTTCGCTGCTTCCCGAAGAAGACGTACCGCAAGTCCGCCCTGGTGCTCGGCAACCTGCTCGTGTTCCTCTGCATGTTGGGTGCTTTTGGGCTGATTGGCGAGAGCTACTACCGGTTCATTTGCGTCCAGACCGATTCCTTCGGACTCTCCCTCCCTGCACAGCGTTGGTTCGCCATCTACACTCGCTTGAACTCGCTCGGGTGTCGTGACCGGGAATGGACGCTGGGAGAGCAGCCAGGTGTGCGGCGCATCGCCTTCGTGGGCGATTCGTTCACCTATGGCTGGGGGATCGAGCGCCCTGACAACCGCTTCCCCGATCGAATTCAAGCCATGTTCGACCGTCGCTCACCGGGCACGGTCGAGGTGATGAACGTGGCGAAGCCCGGCTGGTGCACAGGCCAGGAGATTCAGCCCATAAGGGATATGATCGCCGTGTACGGTGTCGACGAAGTCGTCCTGTGCTACGTCGCCAACGACATCGAGCGGCTGCTGCCGAGGACGGGCGATTTTAACCCCATTGTTCCGCCTCAACCACGCTGGTTCAACCCCGACAGCTCCTGCCTTCTCTATCATTTGTATTATCGCATATTCGTGCCCCGTGCTGACACTGTCGCCGGTTATCACGATTGGCTCGCCGCGGGCTTCGCCGACCGGAGCATCTGGAGGGCGCATCAAGACGAGCTTCGGGAGATCATCGGAGAGTGCCGTCAAAACGGCGTCACCCTTCGGGTGGTGCTGCTGCCGCTGACCCGCACGCGCGGGGATGCGTTCCACTCGCAAAATATCCATGCACAATTGCGGACGTTTTTCGAGGATGAAGGCACTCAGGTTCTCGATCTTCAGCCGGCGATCGCCGGGAGGGAAGCGACGGAGCTGTTCGTCAACAAGCTGGACTCCCATCCCAATGAGCTAGCCAACGAACTGTTCGCCGGGGCAATCTGGCGAGCATTCTATGCGCCGTCACCGCCGTAAGACCCCTGCTCTGCGCGACCAGGTCAGTGCCGACCCGCGTCGATCGGCAGAGGCACTGCCTGCAGTGGGGCGACTGCTCCCTCGGTCTCTGACCGACGGATGATGTCTTGCCCCTCGGCGCCGATGACGAACACAAGAAAATCCTTCGCCTGTCCTTGCGGTTGACCGGTGAAATAGAGGTACAGGTAATGAGCAAGCGGGTACGTTCGCGCCTGAACGGTCTCCAACGTCGCCCCGACAGGTGGCGCATCGACCCCGGTCTTTAGTGGCAGAACCTTGACATTTGCCGCGTAACCCATGTGACCGAGTCCGATTCCGAGCGGATCATTGGCCACACCTGCGACCACCTCTTGCCCGGACCGGTACTCGGTCTTGACCGTCGTAAAGGCCTTTCCCTTCAGCACCCGCAACTGCACGATGCCGACCGGGCCCGACCCTTCGGCGGGGAGGTGCACGTTGATCCGCCCGTCGATGGGCACGTCGATCTGTTCCCACATCGTCACGTGGTGCGTGAAGATATCGCGGACCTGGTCGAGGGTGAGTGATTCGAGTGCGTTGTCAGGCCGTACGAAGAATATGACCGCGTCCATGGCGATCGGTATTCCGACAAGGTCAGTCCGGTGGATCAGTCGCCCGCGTCGGCGCTCCTCTTCGGTGGCCGGCCGCGCGACTGCCGCGATCGTTGCTCTTCCTTGTTCGAGGTTCTTGATCCCTTCGGCTGATCCACCACCGTTGACTTCGATGGTCACGTCGGGGTGCGACTCGCTGTATGCACGGGCCAACTCCTGTAGAACCGGCACCATTCGCTCCGATCCCGTGATCACAATCGACGGTCGGGCATGGCCGCCGGCTGACCATGCAAACGAGCCGATGATCAGAGCGCTCCTCGCCAGCGCAGTATGATTGCCTCCACGCATTCACTCTTCTCCTCAGCCGGGAGCGGACCCACGGTGATCGCGGGTGTACAAAACCTCACACTATGGGTCTCTCGCGTACAATCACGGAAGCGACTGTGCCAAACCTGAATGACCGCGCGGGCTAAAGCCTGCGGCTCGGGTCTGAATCATGTCGCATCGTCTATAGATCGTGGTACTAATCGCCCTCCTCGTACTTGAACGAGAGATTCACCCTGGCACGATAGGCGGTGACCTTGCCGTCCTCGACCTTCATGTCCAACTTGGTGATCTCGGCTACTCTAAGGTGTTTGAGGCTCTTGCCAGCCGCCTTCACGGCGCGCTTGGCGGCGTCTTCCCACGAGTCTTCACTCGTTCCCACCAGTTCAATCACTTTGTATACGCTGTCTGTCACGGTTTGTCTCCCTTAGCAGGAAATGGACAATGTCGTCGCACCGTCAGTGCTCGACCAATCGTCCGGCTGCTGTTCGCTCGCGCGACAGGGCCGGCTGCCAGATCAGCTATCATAATCATGTGTGTTGATATCCAATGGAGCATGGTGGTGCTCGGTCGGTTGCTTCTCACGCAGGATTCGGATCATGCAGATAAGCATCAGTCCCAGTACCAACACGATGCAGACGGTCATGACAATGACTCCACCAACCGTGAGAGTAACCTCGTCGGTTGTAGCCTGTGCCAGGAAGACGGATGGCCCGCTCACTGTGAACCCTCCTCCCAGCCGGCGCCAGCGTGTTCAGCTTGGTGGATCATGCGGCTGATACGATTGCGACAGGCGATGTCACTTATTGCAATCAGAAAGATATAAAAGGCGAGGATGCCGACGAACACAAGCCTCGCAATGTTCGCATCCGCCCCCGCGGCATCACGGGCCTTGTCGGCTTCGTCTTGGTGCTCCAGCAGCCACGAGGGAAACGACAACGTGTTGACAGCTTTGTCCCCCGGTCCAAGCAGCTTTTCCATTTCCTGTGCCAACTGTTCGTCATCCAGGTTGGCTTCGGAGAAGTGCCCTGCTATGGCATTGGAATAGACCGAACGCTCGGCGATTATCCGCTGCTTCGCGGGATTCATGCCACTCAGATAACCCGGGAGGTTGACGTAGCTCCACGCGACCAGGATGACGATCAAGAACGCCGGAGTGACGAAGCGGATGATGAAAGCTACCGCACGCGGGATGTAGAAATCGGCCCCGCGATTCATCTCTCGAACACCGCGCTCCGCCCCGATGATCCAGCCAAAGATGAGCACCTGACACGTGGCGGCGATGATCATCATCAGATTGCACCAGAAATCCGTATGATCCAGGGCGACGAGACCTCGACTGAAGTACATCGTCAGGGCTGCCCCGCTTGCAGTAACCACACCCAACAGAGCCACGCTGGCCCGACGCTGAAGTCCGAAAGCGTCCTCCAAGAAGGCGATGGCCGGCTGCAACATGCTCAGTGAGCTAGTCACAGCAGCCAAGAACAGCAGGCCGAACCACATCGCTCCAAAAAAGTGCCCCAGGGGCATGAAGTGCATGATTGCCGGAATCGTCACGAACCCGAGCCCGAACGTCCCTTTGGTGGCGTTTTCGGCCCCTAAAAACAGAAACGCGGTCGGTACGACGATCAATCCAGCCAGGATCACCTCGCAGAACTCGTTGGCGCTCGAGGCGCTCAGCGATGTCAAAACAACGTCATCATTTCCGTGTAAATAGCTCGAATAACAGAGGATCAGGCCGAACCCGACGCTGAGGCTGAAGAAGATCTGGCCCGACGCCGCGAGCCACACCTGCGGGTTCTTCAGTTGCTCCCACTGGGGATTCCACATAAACCCGAGGCCCGAGGTGATGTTGGGTAAGGTGAGCACCCGCACCAGGATGATCATCGCGCACAAGACCAACAGCGGCATCGCCCATTTGCAGAAGGCCTCGATGCCCCGCGTGACCCCTTGATAGATGATGAAGAAGTTGACCAAAAAGCAAACCAGCACCAGCCAGAGCGTCCGTCCGCCCTCCTCGTAAAGAGCACCATGCCGGGCCATTCCGAAGGTTGCCTGCCAGTGCTGATCCGTGGCCGCCACAATTCCCTGAACTTCCGCGGCGTGATCAGCAGCATTTTGGACGGCGGGTGCGAACATCGCTGCGAATCCGCCTCGTGCAAACTCGACGCAATAATCGAGGCACCAGGCTTCTAGCAACACGTAGTACATGTAAATGACGACGGGAATCAGCAAAGCCATGGCCCCGACGGCCTTTGACGGCCAGCGCCGCCACAGGGCGAACATGATACCTGGTGCGCTATTCTGTCCGAACCGACCGCCCAGCCGCCCCATCGTCCATTCGCACCAGGCAATCGGAATCCCCACAAGCAGGAAGCTGAGAATGTAAGGGATCATGAAGGCGCCGCCGCCGTTGTTCACAGCCTGACCTGGGAAGCGCAGGAAATTGCCCAGACCCACCGCGGAACCGGCCACAGCCAGGACGACGCCTAGCTTTGAACCCCATTTCTCCTTCTTGGCCAAGTCAAGCTCGGGTGACGTGCTCATGGAAGATTACCCGCAGACCATCGATCAAACCGCACCAATGGCGGGTGATTCTACACGAATGGCCCACGCCGGCAACGGTTGATCGATTCACACGCCCTCGCTATTCTCAGCTACCTTTTTGAGCCGTTTTGGAGCAATCGATCGGAGACGCTATGCCTACCGCGGAGCAGTTGGAGCAGGTTACGGGCACGATGGCGGGATGGGTCTGGTCAATCCCGCTTTTTTTCCTCTTGCTCGGATGCGGGTTGGTATTCTCAGCCACCTCGAAGTTCATCCAATGGCGCATTTTGACGCATGGTTATTCGTGCATCCGCGGCCACTATGACAAACCCGAGGACACCGGGCACATCAACCACTTCCAAGCCCTGTGTGCAGCTCTGTCGGCGACGATCGGGCTGGGTAACATCGCCGGTGTGGCTGTGGCTATATCACTGGGCGGTCCGGGGGCGGTTTTTTGGATGTGGGTCGCAGGCGCGTTTGGCATGGCTCTGAAGTTCATGGAATGTACGCTGGCGCTGATGTTTCGCGACGTCCGCGACGTGCCCGATCCTTCGGCCCCTGCGCTGATGGAGGTCGACGCCGAAGCCCGGACGCTCGACTACCCCGGTGAGGAGCCGCCGGAACCCGGGGCCAGAATCCGAGCCCGCGGCGAGGTCCGCGGCGGCCCCATGTGGTACATGCAAAAGGCTCTGGTCGAGCCGCTTCGCCGCCGCGGCAACCCGATGTGGTTCCTTTTCAAGATCCTCGCCGTGCTGTTCGCCTTCTCGACGGTGCTCAATTCGTTCGGCGGGGGAAACATGTTCCAGGGGTGGAATATCTCGGACCAGCTTCATAAGAACTTCCTGATCCCATCCTATTTTTCCGCCTTCGCTGTGGCAAGCTTGGTCGCCCTGGTGATCATCGGGGGCATCACCCGCATCGGGCGCGTCGCGTCAAAGCTGGTTCCGTTCATGTGCATCGTGTATGTGCTGGGCGCGCTGTACGTAATCGTCCTTCATGCCCAGGACATCCCGACCTACCTAGCCATGATCTTTCGTTCAGCGTTTACGCCGGTGGCCGAGAGCGGTGCCTGTGCGGGTGTGTCCGTCTGGATCGCGTTTACGTGGGGGCTAAAACGGGCCTGTTTTTCGAACGAAGCCGGCGAAGGCTCGGCTGCGATGGCCCACGCGGCTGCCAAGACGGAGGAACCCATTCGCGAGGGCGTCGTCGCTGGAATCGGGCCCTTCGTGGACACCATCATCATTTGCACCATGAGCGCGATGGTCCTTTTGATGACAGGGACATGGCAGCGCCCTGCCGTTGGCATAATCACCTCGATCGATGGCGACACCGCAGTGGTGCTGTGCGGCCACCAGATCCCCGAGAACATGGAGCCCCTCTATCTCGAGCGATTGGAGTCGGGCGTTGCGGAGGAGCGGAAGCTGGCCATCCACACCGTCCGGGAGATGGGCGAGGAGCTGGAGACCGTAGCCGCACCGATCGTGGCGATCGACAAGGCCGACGAGGGGAGCGGATGGGCCGTGATGCGAACGATATCCCTCGATCTGTCGGGCCTATCCGAAGACCAGCGGGCGAGGGTGGCCGTCGGTCAGCAGGCCCACCTGAACATGGACGGCGCCGAAGTGACCCGCTTCGCGTTCGACACCACGGTCAGGGGATTCGGCAAGTACATCGTAACGATTGGTGTCTGCCTGTTCGGGTTCAGCACGATGCTCAGTTGGAGCTACTATGGTGAGAAGGGTGCTGAATACTTGCTCGGTTCCCGATCGATCCTGTACTACAAGTTTATCTTCGTTTGCTTTGTCTTTCTCGGCATGGTGCTTCCCGAGTTTCCCACCGTCTACAACTTTTCCGACGCGACCACCGGTTTGATGGTGCTATTCAATTTACCAGCGGTGTTGATTCTCTCCCCGGTCGTGCTCCGGGCAGCTAAGGACTACTTCCGCCGATTCGACGCCGGCGAGATGCCCCGCGTGCGCTGATAGTCGAGAATCGCAGTTTGTGAACAGCCGAAACTTAGGAGGATTTAGACAGGCTCACATTCCGCCGAGATGACGTATCCAATGGCACGGACCACGGCGCGTATGGCGTCAGCATCAAGCACACCAATGACTCCGGACTCGAGATCGAGTTCGGATTCGTGCAAATACGTAATCGATTCGCCCTTGGCGACACATGGTTTTGACAGCCCGAATTGTCCCGCGCGGAACGGAACGCAATTGGGCAGGGTTGATCGTTCCTTTACTCTCGCGGAAGTAAACTCAAGACCGACAAGATAACCTCCGCGGTTGAGCTCCTCGCGTGACACAATCACAACGGGCCGCGGAGTGTCTTCCCCCGTATATGCCCAGTAGATCTCGCCCGGACGAGGGGCCATCAGAACAGATTCTCTTTACGCCATCGTGCACGCGAACGACGTGCGACCTGCGCCCAAGCCCGCGCCTCTTTCTCGTCAACCTCTATCTCTGACGGCAAAGTGTACTCTCCGCCCACCGTTGAAGTAATGAGTCGGCGCTCGTCCGGGTCGGGCCACGCCGATACTACCGATGTAGGAGCATCGAGTGATGACGTCGTTGAGTATAGAGATACGGTTACCGTACTCACCATCAGACTCCCTCCGTTCCCTTACAATTCAGAACGTCGAACACGTCATCACGGTTATAAATGTCGGCAGAATCCAACACCGTAAGCCAATCGGGCTGCCCCAATTCCCGTGAAACGTCCCGGTTGTTGACGTCAACCACCACCTTCACACCAAAGCCCGTCCTCTCCAACGGCTGCCCGGGCCGTGGGACCTTCACAGCAACCAGATGTTGAATCGTAAGGATCCGATTGTGATTCTCATCAGGTAGGTTCACCCGAATGCTGATTTCACCGTGTTCCGGCACATCAAGCCTGGAGAATCGGGCTGCGACCAAAGGCAAAGACTCGATGTCCCCACAGTCGAATACGTATTCGTTTATCTTCCCCACTCTGATCACCCGCCGGCCTGGGAATGCTCTAAGGAACTGCTTCATGCAGGATACAAAGACATCGTTTATGTCTGGGAGGTCCGGTTCCAGGTCGATTGCGCTTACCCGGCGGGGCACCGTGATTACCGGACCGCGTTGCGTCATCGTGTAGGTCACAACGTTGGCCGTCGGCTTTCCCGGGTATTCCAGTGTCTTGAGCATTTCGAACCGCTGCTCCCCAACGACCATGCGGTCAAACACCTGTGGGTGGGTCTTGCGAGCCCACTTGGAGAAGGTTTGGAACCGCTCCTCCTCAAGCCCAATCTCGATGGGTGGACGGATATCAGCACCGATCTTCTGGACCCAGTCGTCGATTTTGGCTTTTGTGAATTCGTACGAGTTCATGGGGAGCGTCCCGTGACACCTACTCGAAGAGACCTGGCCCCGGCCGTTTGCGCGAAGCCACAGTGCTTTGGTCTATCGTATGGATTCATCATCCTAATAACAATACCCGGCCTGAACCTGGCCCACCTATGTTTGTCCGGGCGCGAAGCCCTCCTCGTCCAAAGAACTTCTCCACTGGTCACGGAGTACGGCAATCGGGGCAATCGGGTCTGTGGAACTCATAGCGTCCAGTTGCAGGGCGCAATGCGAGTGACCGTCCGATAATATGGCCCGGCAGACCCCCAGTTGGTCACTCGCAGAATCCGGTCTCGGGATTACACGTCTGGCCCGCGGGGCAGTTGATAAAGTCGCAGATGTCGAAGTCCGGGAAATCCAGATCGATGCATTCTCCGGTCATGAAGTTGCAAAACTGCTCTTCGGGGCAGGGTGTAAACACGCAATGGTCGTAGCAATCGCTGGTGACAGGATCGCAACACTGCTTCGTCTCGGGATCGCACTCATAACCCGGCAAACAGCTAATGAAATCACATATATCGAACGTCGGAATCTCGCAGGGCAACGGTGGGCACGGCTCCAGATTGCAGCGGTCGCAGCCGATCAAGATAAACTCGTCGGATAGTGCCGTTAGTGCGTCAGTATCGGTCGGTGCGGGGAACGCATCAAAATCCAGGCACTGTGGCGGCGGCTCATACGTGAACGGATCACACTCGGGCGGCATGCACAGACATTCGAAGTGCTGACAGATCAGCTCATTCATGGGTTGGATCAGATCACAGAGCTGGTCATTCAAGTCGGGACACACATCCTCGCATTCCTCACCACTCTGCGGGCAATCCGGATCGTCGGGGCACGGATCGCAGGCATCCCCGAACGTATCGCCGTCGGCGTCGGCCTGATCGGGATTCGACTCGAATCGGCAGTTGTCGACGCCGTCGGTAATACCGTCACCGTCGCTGTCCGTGGTGCATGTGTTATGCAGGTGACTGCCCAGCGGGTTGGTGTGCTCGCTGCAGATGATCAAGGTTCCGTCCCCGGCTTCGGAAACGCAGAGCCCCGTCAGCGGGTCACAAACCAGACCTTCCGGACAACTCACAGACCCGCACAGATCACCATTGTCCCGCTTG
>CAYOQG010000139.1:0-14510 GCA_964405925.1 uncultured Phycisphaeraceae bacterium
TGGCGCGAATGAGTCTTCCCATCAGCCCTTACGCCTCACTGAAAGGCGCTTTCGACATCGTCACCGGGCTGAATGACCACGGATCGGCGGCGGTTGCACTAATGCCGCTCGTGCAGCAGGAAGCCAACACGCAACCGCTCGTCGTATTACTGCCCACATCTGATCCCTCGGCACTGATGACGTTTCTCAATCCGCAAGCGCTAGAAAATGACTATGTACGCGTGACATTGAGGGGACGCGAGGCGTATGCGGCGGCAAAGGGTGGGTTTGTGGTATTCGGTCCAACGCTGGCGACCGTCCGGTACGTTCTCGAAGCCAAGACCGGTTTGAACACCGCAATGTCCGGTCATCAACTGAAACGACATGCGACAAGCGACGTGAGCATCTGGGCCAGGGGCACACCTCGCAAGACCGGTCTCGCCTGTGACAGTTTCGGTTCACCGCCTCTTCGCGGGCTATGTGATGCCTTGGGCGCGCAGTTTCCGTGTGACGGCATCCAATTGTGCACGAACATCGACAGCGATGGTATCGCGTTCGAAATAAACATGACCTGGGAGGGCGATGGCGGAAGCGTCAGCGGCGGCGGGGATGACGCCAGCCACAATAGCGCGGAACGGACCCTGTCACTGTTGACCGGTCTTCCGGATGAACCCTTTGCGGTGGCGATGGGTCTGAGCGATGATCGGAGCGGTGGGCGAGGGACGTGGCTCCTGAGAATCCTGTTTCACACGCTGACGACGGCGGGTATTCTCGAAGCCTCACAGGCCAATGAGCTTCGCGAAGCCTATGAACGGGTGTCGCAGAAGGTTGCGCGCGTTGCATCGAGCATATCGATGCTGCCCGAGGAGGCGGGCGACACGATTGGGCTTGCCAAGATCGTGTGGGCCCGCGGGGATGCAAGGGAGCTGCTAGACGGGATGAGCCAAGTCGTGGCGACCCTTCGCAGGGGTCCATTCGTCGATCCGCGACTCAACCGCCTGATGGAACGATTGGACTATCGCGCGGGGGCGGAAAGCCTACTCGATCTAACGATCGATCACCTGGCACTGGATTTGCGCGAGCTTGGCGAGATCGACCACGAGATGGTCCGGCGGGTTTTCGGCGGGGAAAACCTCATCGCCCGCATCGGTGTCGTCGACGGCGGCTGTGTTGTGGTCACTTTGGGTGGTGGTCTGGAACGTTTCCGCAAGACTGCGATGGCGGTTCGTGCCCAGCATACACCACTTGTGAGTCAGTCTGGAGCTCCTTCAGTCGAAACCTCTTTCTCCACGCGGCCCTTCTTCGAAGCCTATATCGCAGTCGAAAGGCTGGTCACGCTCATCAGACATCTTCGCACTGCCAGTGGCGTGTCTCCGGGGCCGGCGGAAATCTCGCCGCTAAAAGCGCCAATTACCATAACGCTCCGGTCGGTCACGGAGCGGGAGACGCAGCTGCAGGCGTTCGTCCCGATCGAGGTCGTCCTTGCGCTGACCGAGACGACTATGGCTAAGCCGGCGACACCGGCCAGGACAGGCTCATAACGCCAGGGAGGTCACTGGCCGAGCAGATAAGACGCGGAGTCCTCTTCCATGACAAAGACGTTGAACGAGGCGGAGCTGAGGGCCCTAAGTGTACTGATCGAGAAATCACTCACTCAGCCCAGCAGTTGTCCCCTCACAGCCAATGCCATCACGCAAGGCTGCAACCAGAGACAAAACCGCGACCCTGTGGTCAACTATACGGAAACCGAGGTTCTGCACACGCTTCAGCGTTTGGAGTCCAAAGGTCTGGTCCAACATGCCTCACCAACAGCCGGTGCACGCGTACACCGTTTCGCCCACCGTGTGGTCGATCAGTTTCAATGTGACCGGTATGAGCAGGCCATCATGGCTGAGCTAATGCTCCGCGGTCACCAGACCGCGGGGGAGCTTCGTACTCATGCCTCGCGTATGGTCCCGTTTGAGGAGCTCTCCGCCGTCGTTGGCACACTGGAGGCGTTAATGGCCCACGATCCCCCCTGCGTCGAGGAGCTTCCGCGTGAGCCAGGCCGATCAGCCTGCCGTTTCCGACATCTTCTCTTGGCGGACCCAACAACGTCCACAGCGCCGCCGGTGGCGGCCGTCGGCCAACGCACCTCAGAGGATGATGATCCCCCAGCCGCCTTTTCTGACAGAGTCGCAAGGCTTGAGACCCGGGTCGCCAGGCTGGCAGAGACTGTCGAGCGGCTGCAAAGGAAAGTCGAGGGCTCCACCGAAAGCCTTGACCATGAATTATGAGTTATGACGAAAAGGTAACACTTTCAGGCAAAAACAGGCAGACTCAGAAACGGAGCAGTAAACATGGCATTCAGACCGCTACAGGACACACAGCTTTCGCTGAGTAATCTCCAAGACGAGATGAACCACTTATTCGGACGGATCTGGCATGCGGGCGTGTCGACAGGACCTTTTGACGGTCAGCAGTGGGCGCCGTTTGTGGATCTATACGACAGCGACGACCGCTATACCGTCTATGTCGAGCTTCCCAGCGTCCAAGGCGACGATGTGAACCTGAGCTACCTTGGTCACACGCTGACGATCCGTGGTGAGAAGGCGCAGCCGAGCGAAACCAGCGCACACGCTAAACGGATTCATGGGGAACGCCGCTTCGGGACGTTTTGCCGGACGATCGACCTGCCCGGCGATGCGGACGCTGAGGAGATTACAGCACGGTGTCAGGATGGTGTCTTGGAGGTTGTCATTCCCAAGTCCGAAGCCAGCCGGGCAAAGTCCATTAAGATTGACGTGGACGCGGATTGAGCATTTTGGCGTCACCACGTCGTGGTATCTGCAAGTGTGTCGGAGCGGCTAACGGTTGCAACCGGCGACGTGTGGCTCCTAATCATGGTTGCTGCCCAACCGGGATCCGGTCTGCAGAAACCGCGAAGCCAACATGCCGGCAACTGCCCATCCGACGACGAATCCGACGGCGGTGTTTGCGGCGAGACACATCCCCGCAGTTGCTGCCATCACGAAGAAGCTGACCCGGGCGGTCTGGTCGCGGCAGACCATCGCCAGCTCCAATCCACTGAATACCAGCAAGACACCGAGGACCGACTGGGGGTACTGTTGCAGCCAGATCAACAGCGAACCACCGAGGAGTATGGCGAGTGCCATTTTTGCGACACCGATCATGACCATACTGCCGCCCGTACGAGCACCAAAACGGTATTGGGCAGCAAGCCCGCCGGAACCGTGGCACATCGGCATCCCGCCAACCGGACAACAGAGAAGATTCATCAAGGCCACCGAGACCGCGACGCGTCCGGGTGCGGCCGGACGCTTGGGAAATAGGTCCGCCGACAACACGCAAACCGCAATCACCGAATTCAAGGTCGTGAGCGGAATCTGTGGAATCGCGCCCAGCAAAAAGCCCTTCCGCCAGTCATCCAGACTACTCAAGTCTGGCATCCGCCAACTCATGCCGACATGGGTCTGCGACAGCAAAGATCGTTGTGACGCGAGCAGGGCTACCAGACCGAGCCCGAAGATGACGAGAGCTGCGGGAATACGCCTGGAGTTATACAAGACCAACACGATCAGCGCGCAAAGCACACCGAGTCCGATGCTGTCCCATCCGATCAGCGTTGTTGTCCCGGCGATCATCCCGACGCCGTGGATCAGCAGCTTCAATCCCAGCCCGAGTTGCAGGCCGCGCACCACACTCTTGGGAATCGCCCGGTTTAACCACGCGATGAGCCCTGTGAGTGCGAGTGCCAGCATCGTGACCCCGGTGATGAATCCGGCTGCCAAAATCTGTGACTCGTTCAATCCCTCTCCAATGGCGACTGCGGCAATGACCTTCATCGGTTGCACCGGCATGGGGATTCCGAATGCCAGACCAGTTACGACATTCATCAAGCCTGCGCAAAACAAGGCAGGTCCAAGCTGCAGACCGCAACGGTTTACCATCCCAGCAAGGTAGGGAATGAAAACGCCCAGATCACCAAGGGCCCCCCCGAACTCTGCAAGACTAAACGACAACCACGGCGATCCGCCGTGGCGGCTCGCCGGTTCGACAAACGTTGGTGGGTCTTCTCGTGCCATCGTGTCTTAGGACCTCGGGCTGCGATAGGGTATGACCTCGACAAACCCAGTCAACTCACTCGGGCTCATCAAAGGAGCACGGGCACGCGGCGGGACCCGGGCAACGGGCGATCGGAGCGTAAACCCAGCGAGCGAGAGAACACCGATCAGGCGCGACTGGGCCATGCCAGCGCCCTGGCGGATTTAGCACAGCCGACCTATGTCTTTGGCTACGCTCGAGACCCTACGCACCCCGGCGGCGGGACAGCTTCGTGAATCCCAAGCCCACGGCGGTCAGGACAAGACCCAACTGTGCGTTCAGCCCGCACAGGTTGAACAGGATCGGCCCATCAACGACGTCGTCGATCCCACCGCACGCAAACGGATCATCGATGTAAGGGCATGCATCGCAAGGGACGTCGACAAAGTCACTCGGGAATAGATCCGTATCGTAAGGCTCCGCCGTAAACTCATCGACCCCCATCACCCGGCCCGTAAGTGTCGTCCACCACAGTGTCCTGTACCCGTCACCGTCCTCGGCGAAGCCAATGAGACCCACCGGCTCCATCAAACCCGGAATGCCTGTCTCCAACCACACGGAGAAATCAAGGTCCACGTACGTGTCGAGCAGCGTGGTGTCTTCACCGCTGATGATGACGAGCTGTCCGGTGTCGGCCCGAACAACGAGCTCGGTGTTTGCGGCGTTCACCACATCGCAGGTCGAGTTGGAAAGTACATCATCGTAGACTTCCCATTCAAACCCGTGCACAGACCCCGATAAGACAAAAACGAAGACCGAACCAGCTATGATCGTGTGACGAGACCAACCTGCATACATTGGAGCGTCTCCAATTTGGCACCCATGCCCCCACTTTATCGAACGTCATTCGCGTTTGGAAGCGGAAGCAGTATGGCACACTTTTCACCCGGCTGCCACCCGCGCTCAGAAACCGAACAAAACGGCGAGCCCGATGGACGCCGGTGTTGGATGAGTGATCCGCGTCTTCGTCTTGATCCGCGGCCTGCTGACCGCACAGGTGTAGATCATTGTTCGTACGGCGCGGGCTTAAGCACCGCAGCTCGGGCTGGTGTCTTGGCGGATCGCAATCAAACCTGATTTCAACGCCTGCGGATCGGCGGGGGCTAAACGCGCGGGCAGCGCGCGATCGGGTCCAGTCTACCGTTACGCAGGGGTAAGGACGGCTCGACGGACGGTCGCGCTGCGTTCAGCACCGTGTTGGCCTATCCCGTATCGCAGTGCTTGGCTTGCGCTGTCGGAGATGTTGCCTAGGTGACGCTGGACCGCCAGGCTGTCGACCTCCTCGTCCTCGGAGGGCAGCTCACACTCGTCGAATCCGCCGAACAGCGTGAATGATGCGATTCCGCCAGCGGCTTGGTCGAGCAGGGCCAGTGAACGATCCCACTCCTCCAGTGTCAACATTCCGCTGCTGACCATCTCCCGCAGATCGATGAACTCTTCCGCGAGCGTCGGGGACTTGATGCTCACACCGCCGAAGATGGTAAGGAAGAACGGCTTTCGCTGATAAACCGGCCGGCCCTGCTGCTGAGCCTGCCGCTGCATAAGGAACTGCCGGGCCAAGGTCGGGCGGGTAATATCGCAGCCGCCGAAGAGCGTCAAATAGAACCACTTGTCAAACCGGAGCCGACCGTCGTGGCCCGCGAATATCGTTACCTGAATCATGGTGCGCCCTCACATCATGCACAAAGCCTCGCTGTCTCTCATGCAGTTATTCGCCCGGAAGCGCGAGTTATTGCAGGGCATCCCCGGAAACCGTCCGTGGCCCGTGGTGCTCCCGCGACAGGGCTGCGAAGTCGTTTCGACCGTCGGACTCCGTCATCTGATCCGGGTTTGCGTGTGTCCAAAACGCGCGCCGTCCCTGTGCTCTGCTTGTCCACTCGCAGCCGGTTATGGGGCTGTACCACGAGGGACGCGTCCAGCCGGCGACTGCACGTCGCGGGGCTGACCAGGCTGTGGCAGCAGGACCTTGAACGTCTGACCGGTCCCGAAATGGCCTTCTGGGCGGGCGATCAGTACGGTCGGTACTAGAACCGTGGTCGACGGAGCACCGCCCGGGAAGTTGGCGGCAATCTGTTCGAGGGCGAAGTCGGCATTCGTTCGCTGCGCGGCATCGACAACCGTCGACCCAGCACCAGGGGCGATGGTGCTGTACCCACGAGTGTTGGACGACGAGAAGTCCGCATCGGACACCGTGACCGCTTCGGCCTCGTAGAACTTGACGTTGCGGTCGAAGATGTCCTGCTTGATCCACATGTTGGCGATGTTGGTGTCGGTGACGTACTCCCCGGGTCGGACGGTCCGCCTCGTTCGCATCGGGCTTCGGAGCTTCTCCATGGCCTCAACAAGCCCGTACTCAGCCAGTGAAATCCTGAATCGACCGGTCACGGGCTCGACTCGAAACTCCCAACCCTCCGTACCACGTTTAGCCAAGGTCGCCACGGGCGAATCCACGACTACGTCGCTGCGGATCGTACCCTCGATCGAACCGCCGCGGACAGTGCCATAGCCAAGACCGAGGCGAACATGCTCGGTTTTCGCGCTTCGGTAGATTTCGTCTATGCTGGCATGGGTCGCGCTGCGGATGGCAACGACGGTCGTCTTGCCGAATTGGAGATGGACTGAAGAGCGCAAACCGGTCCGGATTTGCGTGCCCGGAACCAACTGCTGCTTCCATTCCACTTGGGTCCAACCCTGCGAGGCGAGCGGTG
This sequence comes from uncultured Phycisphaeraceae bacterium, assembly GCA_964405925.1. Taxonomy (GTDB): domain Bacteria; phylum Planctomycetota; class Phycisphaerae; order UBA1845; family UBA1845. Next base: position 6,792 of record CAYOQG010000139.1, read on the forward strand.
AGACACCGGGCTTGGCCCATTCGACCGTGCCTTCGACCTCGATCACGGTTGCGGGAAGCGGCTCGAGGACGGGCTTGGCATCGGTCGGGTTCTGGACTTGAGCTTGCGTACTCGGACCCGGCTGGGCTGCGGCAATCGGCGGAAATCCCATGATACACGCAGCCGCGGTGAGCAATACGAGTACGAGGATCGCTGGCAAACGATACAATTGGCACTGTCTCTTGGCGTCCATCAGAATTCCCCCAAAACGCTCAAACGCCCCACCCCTAGGGGGCGTACCATCATTGTACCAAACACCCTCCCCGGAGTCAGCAGGCATTCAGAGCCCGCAAGCGAGGTTGGAAGGGCGTCCGTGGCCTCCCAGTCGTTGGACGGGGATCAGACCCTTCGTAACGACAGAGCGTCGGAGCAAACAATGCTCGACGTTCGGCTGGCGGAGGGAGTCTGAGGACTCCCTGCCACACAAGCATCGAATCGCGTCACGCACTAATCACACGGGTCGACCGCCGGCGGACCTGGCTTCGCACACGGTGTGCCGCGGAACGCCTCGACGATGCACGAGATATCGACAAAGTCAACCTTCTGATCGGGTTTCGGTCTCGAGATGTCCGAGTTGATCACGTCAGATCGAGCCTTCCGCGGCGCACCCGGCGTGTTCTTGAACTTCTCGACCGCTCCGGAGATGTCGACAAAGTCGACCACACCCTGCGGCGCGGAACACGGTGTCACGCCGCAGTCACCGAGGATGTCGCCGTCTTTGCTCATGCGCACAGTCAGCGGAGCCGAGTAGGCCGTCTCGTTCGAAGTTGCGCAGTCGTTGGCGATCACCTGCACGTCGAATGTGGCATCCGGGATAACTGCATCATCGAAGACGTCGACGGTGCCAAACGCGCTCCAATCCGTGTAGTACGGGTCGCACCCGAGTATCGCCGCATAGAAATCATCACCGGTGGGGCCAGGTGACCCGGAGGCTTCGCCGACCAGGTAGGGCGCCTGAACCCACATCTGCCGGCCATTCGCACCGGGATGCCCAGGTATCGAGGTGAACGTCACCCGAACCGCTTGCGTCAGACCGGGATCTCCGGCCCAGAAGGACATGTAGCGGTTCTTGGTTCCGAAGCCGTAGTCCGAAGGATCGGGCGCCGGATCAGGCTCGGGCTGAGATGACGCGCGGCAGGTAGCGACATAATACGTTTCGTCGTCAAGGTTGATCCACCCGACGTTTTCGCCCCAGGCGTAACCACGGAAACGTCCCTCGTCGAAATCATATCTCGCCTGGTCCGGGGCAACCGAGCCGGTATGGAAGTTGATCCAGCCGATATTTTCGCCCCAGGCATAGCCGCTAAGATCGCCATCGGGTTCGATGTTGACTCCGAAGTCCGTATGGTCATTGTTTCCGTAGGGTCCGTTCCCGTTCCCGACATTGACCCAGCCAACGTTCTCGCACCACACATAGCCGGACAAGAACTCCTCGCCGACAACGACACCCTCAAGGGCGTCATTGGCATCCCGCCAGTTTGTCCATCCGATGTTCTCGCCCCAGGCGTATTTGAACATGGAGCTAATATTCGATTGGGCGGCCGCCGGGTGAAAAGTGAGCAGGGCCATGAAGGTGGCCCCGCATAGTATTCGTTTCATGGCCGGGCCTCCTAGTAGCTGAAGTTGGTCCACGGGTGCTGGGTCCCAGGATTGAGCGAGATATCGCCCATGCCCGCCACGTTGATAATGGGCCCATAGCTGTTACCCGGGGCGATGCTGTAATGGGTGCCGATCCCGGAAACGCTGTTCCGGAGAATCAGGTTCCCAGTCCCGGTAATATCGATCCCGGTGACTGCAACTCCAGGCGTCAGATAGACCTGATTCGACTCAACCCGATTCCCGGTTCCCGACGCCCGAATTGCCGGCCCAGCAAGGAAGCTTGCAGTGGCCAAGGTGTTCCCCACGACGTGGCAGGAATTCCCTACGTCGATACCGGCAATCCCGAATCCAAGATCGAGGATAGCCGTGACCGTGCAATCCTTGATGGTGGATCCCTCGATGGCGACGATCCCGCCGTCCCTGTTGCCCAGGACATTGCAATACTCGACTCGACATCCGAAACCCAACGCTCGAATTCCGGCGTCTCCATTGTTGCCTGAGACACACTGGCTAACCAGGGCACCGCCGCCTACCTCGATGCCGTCCCCACCAAACCCAGTGTTGGTGACCACGCACCGGACGACTTCACAAAAACTCCCGGTGCGCAGGCCGTCCCCTCCAGCAAGCCCGCTCCCGAAATCAGAGACCCGCAGGTCCCTCAGTTGGACGTGGGCGGCGGTGGAGGCGTCTACACCGTTTGCGGTCCAATCGGCTACGTTTCCGTTAAAGATCGCAATGTTCGTTTGGGCTCCCTGGACGACGATTCCGTCTGTCCCCACGCCGGTGCCGGAAAGCTCAAACCCGTTAAGGTCCACGGTTACATCGCTCGCGTTGATCACGATGCCTGGGGAAGCTGCCTTGGTTTGGGTCATGTTGCCCATGAGCATGTAACTCCCAGGGGCAATGATGGTGAAGAGAGGGCCGAGCCGTCCGGGACCCGCGTCTTCGGCGACGATGGGTATTCGTGGTTCCACCTGGTCCAAGGTCTTCATCGTTGGGGTGATCGGACCGGGCGGTGGATCTAAGTCCCCCGCGCTCAACGCAAGAGTGCTCCCCAGAAAAGCGATCAGGAGCACCGCACCAGTAATTCCGAAGGATTGCTTTCTCATGACCTATGCCTCCATTTCCGTGTTTGCATCTGTATGTGTTGGCTCACGCGTTAACAGTTGCTCGTGCTCAAGGATCAGGTGGATAGCAGCAAAAAGCTGCGTGCCGTCTACGTCGTCAGGCGAGCTTGAGGGCAACATGCGTGCCCGCCGTAAGACGCCCGGTTTATGGAGTGGTGGACCACGGGTGCGTCCAGTGACGGGGCAAATCACCGGATACCGGGTCGGGTCGATCAGAAGCGTCTGCATCAACCGCCTCCCGAAGCGAGAGGTACGGACGGCGACCGTAGTCCTAAGGGACCCGTCGCTCGCCGGTCAATACCTGTCCCTCTCCCAACGACTACACATCTTATAGGACGGGGAGGTTGATTTCAATGGTTTACCCTATCGTGTGCGCGAGCCGGAAGTCAGAACCAGCGGATAGGAGGCCCGCGGGTTGTCCTCAACCCGGGTCTCTCCCCCAAAGGAAGCGCCACCTGCCGCTCGCATCCACCATCCGACTGGTTTTCGTCGGGTTCGCCGATGGCTGTAGCCTCAAATCCGCTGACCTTGGAAGATCCGGGGGTGAGGCCCTCCATTGTCAGTGTTCGTGGTTGTGGAGGGGCTCGGCATTGTGCGAGTGCTCGTCCGAGACTTCCTCCTCAGTTTGGTGCACGTCGCTCTCAAGCTCGATGCCCACCAGATCGGCGAGGTACTGTGTCGCGGCAACGGAGACGACGTCGCCGATACACCCGCCGGATAGCGTGACCAGCTCGCGGGTCAACTCGACGTCACAGGCTGTCGAGGCGACCAGCACGCAACCCGAAAGCAAGCCAATCGTGATCCTTTGTGCTCTGTTCGTATCTTGCTTCATAGCTTGATAGCCTCCTGCTCGAATCGGAGCCGTGCCCGTAAGGAAACGGGCGTAATCCGGGAGGACCCGCTCCCTCACGGTCGCGGCTCGGTTTATAAACGCGGGTCGGTTTGCAAACGCGGGTTCTCAAACACGTTCCAAGGGCTGTCACTTGATATCTCTGCGACGCAGCTTCCGCGCCATCGCACAAACCACTAAGACCGTGCCAAAGCAGGCTACCAAAGAGGGACCGGTTGGGATATCCCCGACGGCTGATGCGAACAGCCCAATAAGTGTGGTCAACAGCGCTACGATCCAAGCAACGATAAGCTGCGTAGCGAACCGGTCGGCAAACAGTGACGCGCACGCGGCGGGGATGATCAGGAAACTGAAAACCACAAACACACCCGCGATCCCCACTGACTGGGTGACCATGAGGGCGAACGAACCATAGAAAAAGGAATCCCAGAGCCTGACCCGCCGCCCTGCAGCTTCCGCATTCGCTATGTTGCTCGTGATTTCCAAGAATGGTCGCCGAAAAGCAATGTGGAATGCACCGAGCACCAGGTAGATCATCAGCATGGTGATCAACTGGGGCCAACTCACGAACAGGATGCTCCCGACCAACATGGCTTCCATCCGCTCGTGACCGTGAGGGGCCTTGCTCAGGATCAAGACCGTGAGCGCTGCGGAGACCACAAAGATGATCCCGATGAGGGCTTCATGGGGAATGCGTTCGTCTCTCAGCCGAGCGACTGACAAGACGACGGCTCCGAGCAGAGCGAAGGCCAACGACGACGCGTAGGCCACGGAGACGAATCCATCATGATGGTCTTCATCTCCGGAGTGTTCATGCTCTGCCGAGGTCGATTCCCATGATGGACCCTCTGCCTCGAGGTCAAGCTGTTCGGCCAGCTCCGCCTCGGCGACGACGTGCTGATCGTGCTCTTCATGGTGATGGGCTTCGTGTCCCAGGTAAGGCCCTGCGAGCAAAGCGACCGCGGCTCCAAGGGCTGCACACTGTGCCAGTGCGAGGTCGACGAAGATCACCCCGCGTCTTATGACGTGCAAGCCCATGTAACAATGCAAAGAGGCGATGATCAAGCACGCCAGGAATGGAAGCCACAAGAGCGGGAGTACCTCAATGAACTGCTGCACAACTGCTCTCCTAGATGCTATGGGTCCCGACGGGGTGGTCAGGAGCCGAAGGCAAGCGACACCCGCTTGACAACGTTGTCGATCATAGAGAGATAGTCACTCGCCTCGGGCTGCCCACCAACGGAGTTCGCACACTCGACAACCTTGATGCCCGTCTCCGAGGCCACGAGGTCCGGGGCCTTGCGGCTGTAGAACGGCTCCATTAGAAGGAGCTTGACGTTCTCGAGCTTGATCCGGGCGATCACTTCGGCGACGTGGCCTGGGCTTGGTGGGATACCGGGTTTGGGCTCCAGTTCTTCCGCCACCACCAGGCCGAAGCGGTTGGCGAAATAGGACCAGCTCCGGTGATAAGTGACGACCTTCCGGCCCTTGAATGGACGCATCGCACCCAACCACCCACCGAGTGGGGGTGTGCCCGGTTGGGCAAGCATGTCGTCGAGACGATCCTTCAGGAGTAGAGCCCAGAGCTTCCCACCGCCGAACTGCTGGACCAGTTCCGCTCCGAACATCTTCTCGTCCAACTGCTGATGGAACAGCTTGACACGCTCCTCGAAATAGCTGGCGTGCTGGGGGGCGAGCTGAGCGAGTCGCCGGCCCATGTTCTTGGCGACGATCCGCCCATTAAGCGGGTCGGTCCAGTAGTGGGGATTGCCCAACGGATGGATGTCGCCCATCGACCGGTCGATCTTTTGCGTTGGCACCTCCAGCCGTAAGACACCCTCCGAGGCGTCGAGGTGACCCGGCAAGGAGATTCGGATCTTCGGGTTGCGTGCCCCGTCAATGATCAACTCCTCGTAGCCGATCTCCAGTTCCAACCCGACGCGGATCCACAGATCGGCCTTTCTGGCTGCCATCATGTAGCTGGGTTTAGCGGAGATGAAGTGTGGGTCCTCTCGGCCGGTCGCCACCGCCGTCACCTCGACCTTGTCACCACCGATCGCTTGGGCGATGGCAGCGAGGTCGGTGGTCGTGGTGACCACGCGGAGTTGGTCGGCAGCTTCAGCGACAGGCGTCGCCACCAAGGCAAAGCCCACAAGCGTCAGGCAGTAGAATCGCTTTATAAAAGGTGACATTTTTGTGTCTCCTCAATTAGTACTTATGAGCGCGATGGGGGCCGAGCCCGAAGTTGCACTGCAGGAACACCTCGTGCTCGTTCCGTTCATCCTCACGCTCGAAGTTCCGATCCGTGTACATGTAACCCAGACGCCAGAAGAGGTACTCGCTCTGAAGGAACGTCAGGTATGTGGAATACCCGTGCTCGTGCTGGCTCGAGCTGTACGGCATCTGGGAATAATCATAGCGCATCCCCAACGCCCAGCGGCGGGTGAACTGATAGTCGGCGCCGGTATACATCCCCCACGTTTTCTCCTGCCCGCCAATCAGGTCCGCCTGGGCTGCGAAAACCTCAGTCTGCCAGAGCAACGACTTATAGAGACCCGCCTCCGGCGGGCGCCATTTCAGGGTCAAATCAGCACCCTCGACCATCGTGCGGTTGCCGCCATGACCTTGATCGTTGGGGGCGGTCGCAAAGGAGATGCCCGCCTCCAGCGTGGTTGCGTCCGACAGGTCGTGGAAATCTTTCAGATGGAATAGATGGACGAAGTCATCCGTCTCGCTACCGGCGAACAGGGAGCTGTCGTTGTTGATGACCTCGTAGGTGAGCTCGATGTATCGCTCCCAGGGGTTGGGGATCAGCCAGCTTATCCCCAGACCATCACCCGAGAGTCCTTCCTCCCCAAAGTAATTCTCGATCACCAAGGGGTATTCGACCCAGGGCAGGGCATGAAGATGGATGGGGTTGGCTTTGCCGAACGTGTTCTTGAATCGCCCGAATCGAGCCTGAAGGTCCCACGGCAGCGTCAGACACGTGACATAGGCTTCCTCGACGTGGAGGTGCCACTCGTTGTCATGACGATGAATGCCGAGGTATACGTCAGCGCGAGCGTAGGGATCGACCGAGCCGGAGATGCCCAACTCGACCTCGCGGAACAGAAACTCGTCGTCGAGCTCACCACCCTCGTTGCTCGAATAGTGCCCGACGAAGTCGCCGATCACACTGATGTCCGGATTGAACGTCTGGAACGCTCGCCCGAGGGAACTGGCAAAGCCCGAGGGCTCGGAGGGCTGGGGCACCCCGGTTGTCATGTCACCGAGCAGCGCTTCAAGCTCGTCTTCCGGTTCCTGCTCGGTTGTCGGCGGTGGTCCCGGTGGGCGAGCCTGCGTTTGAAGTCGCTCGATCATGGCTTCCAGAGCGATAAGCTTCTGGTCGAACTCTTTTCGCTGCTGGTCAAGTTGAAGGCGGAGCTGGGCGATCTCGCCACGCAAGGCTTGAACCTCGTCGGTCTCAGCGTCGTTGGGTTGAGCAAAGGCGGCTGTGCTGGTGAAGCACAACAGGCAGGCCAGCACGCCGCACGAAACGGCTTGCCTCATGGAATAGCTCCTGCATCTATTAGCGTCGCGCAGCGGCGACGCCCAACATGAATGAGGTACGGAAGAATCAGACAAACATGTTATGAATAGGTCGCAGCCGGTGGTCCGCGGATGGGAATCGGTTGGGGGTCAACGGGGGTGTGGACCCGAAGCAGAGGAGGTGGAAACGAAGGGCCCTCAACAACAAAAACCGTGACGCCATGGGGAATGGAGGGGGTGGTCTCCCAGACGCGCGGCGACTGGCACAACACACAGGAACCGGCGTGGTGAGGCCGATCATGGTGATGGGTCGGATCGTTGCAGTTCCCATCGCAGCCGGGATTGAGGGTAGCGTGGTGGTCGCCGTCACCGCAGTTTGCACACGAGGCGAGGCACCCGTGCAGCCACGGGTGCACAACCTGTGTGAGCAGAGAGAAACCGTACGTTAGTAGGGCAAGCAGGGTCGCCGATCTAAAGCCAACGCACATCCGCATGATGCTCACAGCACAAGAGGCACCGGATATCGACGGATTCAGCCGATCCGACGCTGATCGCACAGTCTACTCACCTCCCGCG
>CAYOQG010000140.1:0-14431 GCA_964405925.1 uncultured Phycisphaeraceae bacterium
GTTGTGGCGGGCTGGATGGCGTTCCTACCGGTCACACAGCGAATGTCGACCCGGGCGTCTCGTTCGACTGGCTTGGCAGACGTGGACGTCATATCAGCGCGTTGCGAGTGTTGTTGAGCCCAATGCTCACGATTCGAACCCGTTGGGGTGGGCGCGGTGCCAGTTCCAGGCGGTCTCGACGGTTTTGCGGATGTCGGTGTACTGCGGCCGCCAGCCGAGTTCGGTCGTGTTCCGGGCGGGGCACGCGTAGCGCGGGCGGTACAAGACGCCCGTCGACTCGCCGCGCTGCTGATGGCGTTCGCCTTGTCCGGTTGCGTCGACGTTCACCCACAACCGGATTTGGGACATCGGATCGCCGGACTCGAAAGCATCACGCAGAGCTTGAGCTACTCGTCTGGACGCGACGGCATCCGGTGAACGCATCCAAGGTCCCTTGCTCTCAGCACCTATCGAGGGCATCCTACCGGGATTCTGGACGCCCAGACGCCGGACGTCGGCGGTTTGCCTTGGTCTGTACACCTGTTGTACGCGTCCTTTCATCGTACTTTCATGTTAGATCTGTATGCTTATGCGCACGATCGGGACGGTGAGGCCGGCTCGGCATGGGCCGGCGAACTCCGTATGGTCTGGTCAACTGAAGGAGAACGGGATGAGATCAAGCACGAAAGTATTGGCGGCGGTCGGATTGGGCGTGGTTGGCACGCTCGCACTTGCCGCGTGGGCGGCGCAGGCGCCCGCTCAACATGCAATACACGCGCTGGAGCAGACCAAGGTTGACCTAGCCGCCGCCGTCGAGGCGGCCCTGAAGGAGATTCCCGGTGCCAAGCTGGTTGAGGCGGACCTCGAAAGGGCGGGACGGAGAGTGGTGTGGGAGCTCGACCAGCTCACCGCCGACGCGCTCATAAAGACGCAGGTCGATGCCAGCACGGGCAAGGTCGTCAGAGTGTGGGACGCCACGGCGGAGGAACCCGGCGACGCGGCTGCCGCGAAGAAGGCGGTCGAGGCAGCCAAGATCACGTGGCGAGAGGCACTAGAAGCCGCCCAGCTCGTGAACGCGGGCGGTCGTCTGTTCCACATCGAGCTGGAGATGGAGCACGGACAGCCGGTCTTCGATGTGGAACTGCTTGCCAGAGAGAAGCGCATCGAAGTCCAGATCGATGGTGTGTCGGGCAAGCTGTTGAAGTCGGAAGGCAGTGGCACGGACGCTGGGGATGACGAGGAGGGAGAGGAGCAAGAGGAGGACGAGGAAGAGGGACTGCCGGCGCACGCGGCCGCCCGATCTGCCGAGACCTTATTCACCGACACGTTCATGCTCGAGAGCCGCGAGTTGGCCACGGCCGGCCGCAACCCGTACTTCGTTCTGGAGCCGGGCTATCAGCTTGTGTTCAATGGCCGGGAGGGCGGGCACGCCGTTCGCTTGACGATCACGGTGCTTAACGAAACGAAGAAGGTCGGCAATGTCGAGACGCGCGTCGTCGAGGAGCGCGAGACGAAAGACGGGGAATTGGCCGAAGTTTCGCGAAACTATTTCGCGATCTGCAAGCGTACGAACGACGTGTTTTACTTCGGGGAAACAACCGATGCGTACCGGGATGGCAAGGTCGTCGGCCACGAGGGCGCCTGGGAGGCTGGTGTGAATCGAGCCCGGGCAGGGCTGATGATGCCCGGCACGCCCTTGCTGGGTGCCCGGTTTTATCAGGAGATTGCGCCCGAGGTTGCGATGGATCGCGCGGAGATCGTGAGCCTCGCAGAAACGCTCAACGCGCCGTCAGGCAACTACAAGGGCTGCTTGAAGGTCGAGGAGACCACGCCGCTCGAACCTGGCGTGCGGGAGTACAAGCTGTACGCTCCAGGCGTCGGGTTGATCCAGGACGGCGGGTTGGCGCTGGTAGAGATCACCAAGTGATGAGACGCACACGCTGCCTGCGGGTGCGCCTCAGCAGCTATCACCTGAACAGCTCTCCGACTTGAGTGAAGCAAAACACCGGTGCGCTCCGCGCGGGCAGGGTGACCGCATGAAGGCAGACCTCGTGCTGAACAATATATTCGACAGTGCGGTCACCTATACCAAAGCCGGTGGGCAGGTCACGATTGCCCTGTACCAAAAGAATGGCCAAGCTAGCCTGCACGTTGCGAATAAGGGAAGCCTCATCGCCGAAGCGGATGTCGATAACGTTTTCGATCGGTTCTGGCGCGGTGACGTCGCACGGACGGCAGACACCAACGAGCGGCGGTACGGATTGGGCTTGCCGCTCTGCCGGAAGCTGATCATGCTGCTCGGTGGCTCAATCTCTGCTTCGACAGGCAGCGACGGTACCTTCGCGATCTCCTTGTCCTTTCCTTCGCAGCCTGCCGAATAGCGTCATACCGAGACTCTTGACGCAACTCACGCTGCGGGCTGAGCAGATACTGCCCCCACAGACCAGGCAAGCGTCAAGACTATTCCGCTGCCGAAGAGGCAACCCGCCATCTCCCCGAAGGCAGATTCGAGAGCGGTTCGGCTCTCGTCGATTCCGTGCGCGCGGAGCCACTCAGCGATTCCACCTTCAAAGAAACCGGCAACGGCGACCATCCAACTGAAATGTGTCCTCGAATAGCGCCCCGGCAACGTGTAGCGATCGCGCGCGATGAGCTCCACCACGTCACTCGGAATCAGCCAGAGCGCCAGGTTGGCTGCTATCACCAACGCCAGTCATGTCTTCTGCCGGAGTATCGGCTTCATAGGTGATGTCGACCTTCCACGTTTCACCGCAACCCCAATATTCGTCACGTGCTGACCGGGAGGCTGCGCTCACTTCGCTTATCAGGCAATAACCGTGGCCTTGGCTTGGGCAGCCATGAGCACAATGCCCGACAGGGTGAAGACCAACGCAAGCTTCTTCACGACGATCATCGTCTCCGTCAGTACTGCACGAACACAAAACCCCCGTCACCACTGCTATCTTCGAAGAGGGGCTCAGGCAGATGCTGCTTCCAGTCCAGATAATTCTTCGTCTTTGCAATCAAGGTCACCAGACTCGAGCCGTGATGCTCGAGAATGACCTTCTTGAATTGCGCATGGTTCAACATGCGGTGTGTCGCGTCGTCGCAGCCAAGTCCATAGTCCAGCTCACCGGCGCCGCCAAACAGGAAGGCGTCGCTTCGCTTGTAGAACCAGCAGACCGCATGCACCACCCGATTGTCTGTAACGAGAATCGTGTCCGGTTGGATTCTGTGCGCGTGGCGCAGCAGTAACTCCCCCGGCGTATTATGTTCCACAACCCGATCCGGCAAGAGCAAGGGACCGGCAACCATCAACGGTACTGAGGCGGCGACGTACAACGTGATCCTCCGGCTCCACGCACACGTACCGCAGGATAACAGTAAGAGCACAAGCGAGGAACAGATTCCGATGAGCGCTATGGCCCATTGCCAGGTCTTGGACCAGGGGCTGCAATAGTGAGGATCTGCAACCCGTGCTAGAACCAACACAGCCGCCCCAGCAGCAAGCGCCGTACCCAACGACAGAGTGCCGATGGTGAAGGCTCTCTGTCTTGCTACTTTCGAATAATGATGGAGTCCAACTGCCATAAGAATGGCAAATGGCGGAAAGCAGGGCAGAATATAGGTAAGGAGCTTGCCGCGAGAAAGCGACAAAAACAGAAGCGGACAAAGGAACCAGCAAAGGGAGAAACGCACGAGCTCATTGTCAGCATTTGGCTGCCTTAACCCGGAAACCGCCGCTGAAACGAGGACCGTCCACGGTAGGGCGGCTGCGGCGAGGACGGGAACATAATACCAGAACGGTTCCGTATGCTGCGCGTTCTCGCCGATGAACCGCCTGATGTGCTCGTTCCACAAGAAAAAGCGCCAGAAATCGGGTTCTCGCATGTGGATGATGACCGCCCACGGCAGCGTGACCACAACGGCCGTGAGGATGGGGAGCCAGCACACTTGGACGAAAGCGCGCAATCGGGATTCCCAGAGCAGGAACGGGATGATCGCAACCAGAGGTACGGCAATAGCAATGAACCCCTTCGTAAGGAAACCCAGACCGCACAAGATACCGCATAATGCAAGGATCCTCCTGTTTTTCCCCGGGTTCTCCTCCATGGAGGCACGGAAGAATGTGACCATCACGCCGGTGATGAAGAACGAAAGGAGCGTATCCAACACGCAGAAGGTCCCTACCCCGAATACTTCCAGGCAGGTTAGGTATACCGCTGCGGCAAGCACTGCAACCGAGTAATGGCCTGTGAATGTGCGAACCATGAAGAACAGCAAGAGTGACGAGAGTCCCACAGCCAGGGCCGAGGGAAGTCTTACGGCAAAGGCATTCTCACCGAATACGGTCATCGACGCCGCGGTCACCCAGTATCCCAGCACAGGTTTCTCGAAATACCGCAGACCATTCAAACGTGGAACGATCCAGTCGTGCGATGCGATCATCTCCCGCGGTATCTCTGCATACCTTGCCTCGTCGGGAACTACAATCGGTCGCAGACCAAGCGGCGCAATATAGACCACCAGGTAGAGTCCTGCGAGCATGATGGCCGGTTTTGTCATTACGTGCCACTGTTCTGCTGTTTGGAACTTGCTGAGCATCGTGGAAGGGCTCATCAATCGACCTCTTCGATCGTAAACACTACACAACATTCACCAGCCAACAGGCCTCGTCCCAGGATCTTGGGACGCGAGCAAAGCGTCGGAGAAAGCTCGTTCAGATCCTCTTCGCCGGCGATGACATATGCCCCGGTACCTCGACGTAACAGGCCGCTGGCAGATTCTACAAACATAGGCACGAACGGCTGCTTGCAATTGGCTGCCAGGACTATATCTTCCTGATCCGGCCCAATGCGATAGAACACGATCGGTCTCTCCCGTTCCTGTTGCAGCGCCTCGAGCAGCTCGACAAACGGCCCTGATCGTTCGCGCGAGAACGTGATGGGCTCCACGATTCCCACGTTGATGAGGAAGAGACTCATCGCCCCGACAACCAAGGCTCGAAGACGCATCGGCTGTTGGCCAGTTACTTCGCCCATGGGGACAAGCGCGATGCCGGCTGCCATCGCCGTGCACACGATGGTGCGTTCAAAGAACATATCCTCGCCGGCACCCGTGAATTGAGCGACAAGCCCTCGACAGGCACACCCAATGCCGGCCACAAACGGCAGCGTGATACAGAGACGCAGGAAGATACTTCGTGTCCACGTCAAGGCTCGCTGTCGCGCTGGCCCGATGAACAGATGCGCGGCGATCAGAGCCATCGGGGGCACGATTGGCAGGATATACCGGGCCTTTTTCTCTGGGGGTATGGAGAGTCCCACAAGCCCGACGACGGCCCACACGACGAGCGAGTAGAGCAGACGCGAATCGGTATCGCTACGTTCCTTAATATACTTCCATTGAGCACAGACCGACACCACCGCGAATGGAAACACGCAGGCATAGGACACAAACCCCGTTGACCAATAATAGTAGAATCCCCTTCCTTCGCCATGCATGCGCCCGAGGGCCTCCATCGCCAGAACACGTTCGGCAAACGCCTTACCGCCCTGGTGTTCGGCCGCAGCCAGCAAGGCGGCGCTACAAGCAATGAATAGAGCAAGGACCATTACGCTGACCAGAGAAAACGCTTTCACCTGCCCGTTGAAGAGATAGAATGTGCACAACACCGCTCCGGGGACAATCATGCCGATCGGACCCCGGCAGGCGTAGCCAACGAGAAAAAGAACCGGAAGTAACCACAAACGCCGCTTCGCCTCGAGCTCGCGCGCCGAATACGCAATATAGAAACATGCCGCCGTTACCAGGGTCGTGTACTGATCAGGTGAAACGCTCCGGGATGCCTGTACGAACGTGAAAGTGAGAAACGTGAGACAGACCGCGTAGTAGCCCCACTCGCGCGAGCGCAGAGCTACGGTTTTGTAGATAAGGACCAGGATTGCAGCCGAAACCAAGGCCGTCGGAAGCACCGCCGCAAAAGGTGCAACTCTGCCGAACGCCAGGGCGATCCAGTAGATCGGGAGTATGATTGTGGCTGGGTAATCGGGGTAGGGGCCGAGATACGTCATGGGGAACACTGATGGGCCATTTCGAAGCATCTCCTTGGCAAACAAGGCATAGCGGGCGTCCAGGCCGATGAACTCCTGTGGTAAGCCGACCGTAAAGGCTACCACTCCGGCCGCAAATATCAGGAGAGCGCCCCAAGTGTGGGCCCCACACCGGCTACCTCGGGACTCACTTCCGGTTGGCGCGGTTAGGCCGTGGCTTGACATGAGACCCAACCCTCGCGACCGGGAATTTGTTTGCGGATCAGCTCGGCCTCCGGACATGGCTTCTTCGAATCAAGAAGCGTGCCAAAGGGAGCGAACTCGTGCCCGCGGTGCTGCGCGAGCATTGCGAACTCTTCGAACATCGCCAGGCACAAGACACCCTCGACTTCGGCGTGGATCGTCAACGTGTTCAACCGATCCGGCTCAATGAGCGAGAGCATGTATTCGTTGAAGTCGGTCTTATCGACGGTCTCGCGCCCGACGACCTCGTCATACGTCGGCAGGCTGACCGGAATCTGTGGCGTAGCGAGAGGTGTGTTATTGGCAAGAGGTCGAAAGACGCTCGTCCCTCTGCAATCGCTGTTGTAGAGGAAGGGAAACGCTTGCTTTTCGATCAGCACCTGATCGTTGCACTTCCAGCCGGGAACAGCCGAACATGTCGGCGGAGAGGTGAGGATCTTGGTGAGGAGCTCGACGCCGCGGCGCAGCGACTCCCGAATCTCGAACCTGTTCATCTTATCCAAGCACATTTGCCACCGATGATGATCCCAGGCGTGCAGACCGACCTCATGGCCGGCATCACGCGTGGCACGAATGACGTCAGCGAGTCGCTGCCCGATGATCGGTCCCGGCCAAAGTGTACCCCTGAAGAGAATGTCCCATCCGTAAAGACTGGGCGCTTTGGTGCGAAACATCTTCATCAAGAACGCCGGCCGAGTGAGCCGCCACAGGTGGCGTCCCATGTTGTCGGGTCCCACCGAAAAGAAGAACGACGCGCGGATTCCGTGATGGTCGAACAACCGCAGAAGATTCGGGACCCCGATCTGCGTTCCCCGAAAGGTGTCCACATCGACTCTAAGCCCGATTGTCATCGTGCAGCTTGCGCGCGTGGTGTCGGTTTCGGGCATCGTAAAGCGGCCTCATCCGTTGGTGTGGTCTTGCTTCGGTCGTCACGCCCATGAAACCACTGTTCGCCATCAAGATGATCGCGCAGAAAGAAGTCGAGCGTACGCTCGACCGACTCTTCAAGGCCTACTTTCGGCTCCCAGCTCAGCAGGCGCCGGGCGTTGCGGATGCTCGGTCGCCGGTGCTTCACGTCCTCGTAGCCGGCTCCGTAGTAGGCACCGCTCTCAACTTCCTGGAAACCGGCAAACGGCGGGAACAGGGATCGGAGCGGATGCTGGTCGAACTTCACCACGAGCATACCCGCCAACTCTCGGATGCTGGCCTCGTTGTTGGGATTGCCGATATTGATGATCCACCCATCACACACATCGCTGCGGTTCTCAATGATCCTGTAAAGGCATTCGACACCCTCACGGACGTCGGTGAAGCATCGCTTCTGATGCCCGCCGTCGACCAACTGAATCGGGCGTCCCTCAACAAGATTCAGGATGAGCTGGGTGATGACGCGGGAGCTTCCGATGCGCGCGGAGGTCAAGCTGTCAAGCTTCGGACCGACCCAGTTGAACGGCCGGAACAGCGTGAAACGCAGCCCTTCCGACTGGCCATAGGCCCAGATGACTCTGTCCAGTAGTTGCTTGCAGCACGAGTAGATCCACCGCTGCATCCGAATCGGGCCGAGGACGAGCTTCGAGTTGTCCTCGTCAAACTCATCCTCATCGCACATGCCGTAGACCTCCGAAGTCGAGGGGAACACGACACGCTTCTTGTACTTGGCGCAATACCGAATGACCCGCAAGTTCTCCTCGAAATCGAGCTCGAACACTCGAAGTGGGTTGCGCACGTACTCAATCGGAGTGGCGATCGCCACCAGCGGAATGACGATGTCGCACTTCTTGACGTGGTATTCCAACCATTCGCGGTGAATGGCAATGTCGCCCTCGGCGAAGTGAAACCCCGGGCGATTGAGGAGGTGTTGGATGTGGTCTGCGTACAAGTCCATCCCGTGGACTTCATGGTCGCCCTGCTGGAGCAGCCGTTCGCTCAGCGCGTTCCCGATGAAGCCGTTCACCCCGAGAATCAGGACGCGTTTATCTGTTCGTGTGCCCATGGACTCCGCGGTTCGCCCTCCGAACCGCGAGCCGCTGATCAGGTTGAGCTCGGCAGCAAGCTGAGCACCGGTCATCCCGATCCCCTGCTCCGGTTGGGCATACTCGACGCGAATCGCGCGGTGCCCACAGGTAATGACGAGCGGATCCAGCGAGACGACCGTCCCCGGCCTGTGCTTGGCGGCATCCCAGGGAACCTCAGATACCGTCCAGAAGAAGCACTTACGATCCGCCACGTAACTGAACGCACCCGGGTAGGGGCGGGTGACTGCTCGGACCAGGTTACGGACATCGCGTGCCGGCTTGGACCAGTCGATCTCGCCGTTCTCCGGGCGCCTTCCGGAAAAGTACGTAGCTTTGCCCGGATCCTGCGGTGTGCGCTGCGCGCTACCATCCGCGATGCGTGGCAGGATTTCGTCAAGCATCGCTGCCGACACCAGGCACGCCTTGTCGTGCAGGGACTTGGCAGTGTCGTCGTCCGTTATGGGAATCGTCTGTTGGCAAACAATGTCACCATCGTCCGGCCTCGGCGTCATGTAGTGCAGCGTAACACCTGTTTCCTTTTCACCATTGACGAGCACCCAGTTGATCGGGCATCGCCCGCGGTAACGGGGAAGCAGCGATGCGTGGAGATTCAGACAACCCGCAGGCGGAATGTCCAGAATCGCCGGTTTGACCAGATCACGATAGAAAAACGAGAACAAGATGTCCGGCTTCAATTCAGCGACGCGCTGGACCCACAACGGATGGTTGATGTCATCCAGCGCGAAGACTGGGATGTTCTTGGATGCGGCCAACTCCGCAACGCAACCGAACCAGACGTTCTCACTTGGGTCATCCCGATGCGTGAAGACGGCGGCGATCTCAAACCCGTTGCGCAGCAAGGCCTCAATGCCCACGCACCCTATATTATGATATGCCAGAACGACTGCTCTCATGTCAGCACCTTTGATGTTTCCATCGACCGATTACAGCTCTCCAAGCGCTCTCGTCGTACGATCTCCCGTACGCAGTAGCGTGGCCGCGCCCGGACGTCGTGATAGATCCTCCCGATGTATTCACCCAGCAGTCCGAGACCGATGAACTGAGCTCCAATGAACGTGAATAGAATGGCGAATAGCGTAAACACACCCTGGGCGGCCCATTCAGACCCAAATACCAATCTCATAGCGAGCAGGAAGACGCCGAACCCAACGCCGATGGCAGCCGCAAGCGCACCGAGCACGCTGAGGACGCGCAGGGGGAACGTCGTCATGCTGGTCAACAGGTCGAACTGAAGGTTGACGAGCTTCCAGAGACTGTATTTGGAGTTGCCGGCAGGACGACTCTCATGCCGTACCTCGATTTCCGCCGGGCTGTGAGCGAAGTAATTCGCCAGGATAGGGATGAACGTGCTGCGTTCCGTGCACTGCAGCATGGCCTTGACGATGTGGCGTCGGTAGGCCCGCAACATGCATCCGTAGTCGTGCATCATCACGCCGGTAGCGCGGCGAACCGCCCTGTTAATAAGGGACGACGATATTCGGCGGAACAGGCTGTCATGTCGTGGAACGCGGACTGTTCCGACTACGTCTGCGCCCTCGTCGATCTTCTCTACGACCCGCGGGATCTCCTCCGGCGGATTCTGCAGATCGGCATCCAGCGTCACGACTGTGTCGCCGCTCGCTTGGTCGAAGCCGGCCATCACGGCCGCATGTTGCCCGTAGTTCCGGTTGAGCAAAACGCCCGTGACAATGCCGGGGTGCCGTTTCGCCGCTTCGGTGATCCGTAGGGTGGAGCTGTCCGTGCTGCCATCATCGACGAGGATCAGCTCAAAGCTGTCCGTGCTCTTCTCGCACGCGGCCACGCAACGGCTGACAAGCACATCAACGGTCTTCTCCTCGTTGTACACCGGTATGACAACGGACAGCGATGGAGACTGGCTCATCTCGTCTGACCTCCCAGCGTCTCTCGTCATCACCGCAGGACCTCCTTGATTGCCTCCACGACATCGTCGACGTCGTCGAATGTCATGTCCGGGAACAGGGGAAGGGAACAGATCCGGTCGGAGTTCCACTCCGTGTTCGGAAGCGCCCCGCGTCGCACATTCAGTTTCTCGGCGTAATATCTTTGCAGATGAACCGCCTTGAAGTGCAGACCTGTTCCGATGTTTCGTCGTTTCAGCGCCTCTGTGAATTCGTCTCGCGTCAACCCGCATCGGCCCGTGTCCACGCGCACAATGAACAAATGCCAAGTGTGCTTGAAAGCATAAGCCGGATCGGACAACGGTAGCACTTCATCGATTTCGGCGAGCCTCTTACGATAGCGCGCAACCAGCGCGGTTCGCCTGGCGTTCAACTCTTCAATTCGCGCCAACTGGCCCAATCCGAGGGCGGCGGAAACGTCGGTCATGTTATACTTGTAGCCCGGCTCGATCACCTCGGCCTGCGGTGAGCGTCCCTGAATGTGCCTGTCGTGGGCATCCACGCCGAGACCGTGGAACTTCAGTCGGCGCATGCGATCCGCCAGATCGGGTTCCTCGCAGCAGAACATACCGCCTTCGCCAGTCGTGATGTTCTTGATAGGATGGAAGGAGAAGATTGACACGCCGCGGCAACCGATGCGTCCGTCCTTGTACTCGGTTCCCAACGCGTGGGCCGCGTCCTCCACCAGTGCCACGTCGTGGCGTTCGGCAAGTTGGTGCATCGGCTCGACATCGGCAGGAGCACCCGCAAAGTGCACCGGTACAATCAAGCGAGTGCGAGGCGATAGGCAAGCTTCCACCGCATCTGTGTTCACCATCAACGTGTCACGATCGACGTCGGCAAACACCGGCGTCGCGCCGGCGAGGACGATCAAATTGACGGTCGACACCCACGTCATCGACGGGGTGATCACCTCATCGCCTGGACCGATATTCAGGGCTTTCATCGTCAGATGCATTCCGGCCGTCGCCGACGAGAGTGCGACGGCATGAGCGCAACCTACGTATTCGCGAAAGGATTGCTCGAACTCCGTGGCCTTCGGACCCGTCGTGATCCAACCGGAACGAAGAACTTCGCCAACTGCGGCGATATCGCCTTCGGTGATCGAAGGACGCGAGAAAGGAAGGAATTCATTCCTCATCTCTCTTCTCCGCAGTGCGATTTGTTGGCGAGAGGTCTCCTTCATGTGTCGGTATGATCCATGCAACCCAGTGTTCGCCCGGTAGCTCCTCCAACCAGGGTTGGCACTGCTCAACGAGGTCCGGTGGCTCTGAGAGCCGCTCCGGCCACACACGTTGGGCGTCTCCCACGTATTGCTGCTGTGTGAGAATGACTCTATCACCCGCTTGTCCGGCGAATGCGCGAAGTTGCCTCGAGCTGCGCAACATGGCCGCTGACTCTTTCAAGCCCGCATAGAACAACATGTTCGCCGACCCAGTGCGGTAGAAACCGACATGGTTCGCCGGCAGCCCGGTGATGTGCTGGTTGAGTTCCTGCGCAAACGGACGTTCCGTCCTGAAGACTTCGACGATGTTCTGTTGCCAACAGAAGAACCCGCCCATCACCACCGTCGCCGTACCGATCAAAGCCCATAGACGCCGCTCGTTCTGAACAGCCGTCCGAAAACCGAAACGCCAGAAGGCGAGGCCTGCTACCGCGGCGGCCGTCCCCAAGGCCAGCATCGCAATGTAGAGTTGCCTCGGAAGCGCAAACCCGAGCTGAGACTCCAGAGTCTTGCGGGCCACGGGCGCCAAAAACTCCAGTGCAACGATAGTCGCCAGCAGTATTCCCTGCACAATGATTCCACCGTGACGAACCGCACGGACGCGCGCGTCCGAGACGTGAACCGCGAATACCGCAATCATTAGAGCACAAAACGGCAGCAATGGGAGAATGTAGTAACCGCGTCTCGAACCAGATGCTGTGAAGAATGCGAAAATCACGCCTGCCGCGAAGAGCAGCCACCGAGTTCTCGCGTCGAGGTCCTTCCAAACCTTCAGCAACCCGATGATCGCGGCCACGAGAAGTGGCGCCCAGGGCATGAGTAGCGCAGGCAGATAGTAGAAGTAGAGATAGATGGGGCCCTTGTGGTCGAACGGTCTGAAAAACCGGACTACGTTCTCTCGAAACACCAGGGCAAGACCGCTTGCATGATAGGTATCCGAGTTTGTGTGAGATGCATACCAGAACGGAGCGAGATAAAGCACGAGACCGATGACGACGGCAAGCAAGTGCGCCGGCGTCAGCACCATTCGCCAGCGACTGTTGGCCACAACATCCGTCAGAACGGCCAACACCGGGATCACCACTGACGGAAGCCCTTTTGTCAATGCCCCGACGAAGATGATGAGATAGAACACGAGAAACGCACCGAAGCCCGGGCGGTCCTGCTTGGCCCAGTACCATCCGATTGCCAGGGTAATGGCAGCGAGGTTCTCCAAATCGGCGTTGGCTGTACGTGACCAAAAGAGCAGTCCGTACGATGTCAACAATACGGCAGCCGCAACGCGCCCCACGCGAGCCGACCACAGCTGCCGCCCGATCCACATCGTGGACACCATCGTGATCAGACCGGACACTGCACTTGGCACGCGTACTGCCCACTCATCAATCCTGCCCGTGACCGCCGTCACGATGGCGACCAGCCAGTAGGTCAGCAACGGCTTGTCAAAGTACGGCTCGCCGCCGATCATCGGATGAAAGAAATCACCGGTGAGAAACATCTGGCGCGTGATCTCGGCCCAACGTCCTTCGAGATACCACAGACTTCGGCCGCCGAGTCCGGTGAACAGAAGAACGCAGGCCAGGAACAAAATGGCCACCTCGGGCAGGACAGATCTATCCGACGCCATAACGGGTCGTTCGGTCTGATTCGAGGGCACTCCCGTCACGGTGCTTCTCGCTCAGAACGTGTGACGTCAATCCGCTCCGCCGCCAGGCGTTTCTTTCGCGTGCCGTCGGGACCTCGATCGCCACGTTCGATCCGGGCTTGCGCTTGAATCGTGTCGTCAACACGTAAGTCAGCGAATGTGGCAGGTGTACCGTTGACCATGATGACGCAGTCCGTAGTGACGACTCCGCTAAACTCCCGTGTCGTGCCGCTCGCAGGATCGGTGACTTCCACGGATATCATTCGTTCGGTGGGATCGATGTACGTAATCCTCCCTTGAGCCTCGTGAGTCGCGCCGGGCATGAAACGTGGCACCACGATCGCGGCAAGGACGATGAGAGCGGCAACCACAATCAGCGCACTTCGCGAAAACGCCTTGTTTGATGACATATGTCAGAACTCTCCCGGCCCTACCGAACAAATCCTCTTCTGCCTGAATGGACCGGCAATTGTGTCTTTCTCTTAATCCGCTTCACTC
Source organism: uncultured Phycisphaeraceae bacterium (assembly GCA_964405925.1). Taxonomy (GTDB): domain Bacteria; phylum Planctomycetota; class Phycisphaerae; order UBA1845; family UBA1845. The sequence continues at coordinate 13,599 of CAYOQG010000140.1, forward strand.
CCTTGTCCCAAGCGGATGCTGAGGGGAAGGTGTTCCTTGTAGTACCTGATCAGGTGATCTGTCAACTCACCACGACGATCCCCCATGCCGAAACGCCTCGCTTCCTCCAGTGCCTCGTGCAGCGCCCAGCCGCAGTGCTTCACCCGGTACGCAACAATGACTGCGCCCGTGCGATTCGCCCCGGCGGCACAGTGAACGAATAGGGGATGTCCGCGGTGTGCCTCGATCCAGTCGGCGGCCTGGTCAAGCTTGTCGAAGTCCGCGACTCCGTTGCCCGGCATCGGGATCGTGTTCAAGTCCAGGTCGCGCTTGTTGACCAGATCCAGCTCGGCCGCCTCGTCCGGCTCGTCCGGCCTCAACCGCGTTAGCGCCAGAATCGCCTCGATGCCGTACTTGTCAACCAGACCCTCGAACAGTTCCCTATCTACCTGACCACCGCGGTAAAGCCAACCTTCCTCAACTACCGCAAACCGCTTCGGCCAGATTCTCCAGCGATGCAAGTATAGGCCTCGACCGATACCAGCACAAGCCAAAGCAGTCATGATCACAATGGCGATGCGTTTCTTTGTTCTCTTATCCTTCACCTTTGTCTTCACGAAACTGGTGGTTCTCGAAGCCGGGTTCAGAGGTGCCTGCGTTATGGTTCCTCTTCCGGGCTACACGACTGCGGCCATCACCTGCACGCTCGCAAGAAGAATCACCACGGTGGTTTGCAGCACTGTTCCTCCTTGAGACATGGCGGCCTGTCAAGTGAAGGCGCCCGTTCGAAAAGCCCCCAGTGGGAGCAGAATCGGCGTCTGAGGTTATCGGCCGGCCGATCCTCGACCGATTTC
>CAYOQG010000141.1:0-14414 GCA_964405925.1 uncultured Phycisphaeraceae bacterium
GTCTATATTATAGTCTCGGGAGAGGTCGAGAATCTTACATGAAATCTCGGTTTTTCGTGGAATCGTGAAGGGAGTGTGTCGCCCCTGTCGGGGCTGAATGAACAGGAGACGACCTTTTCCCATGGCTCACGCCATGGGCTAGACACTTACGCCCCTGACGGGGCTTGAGGCACACGGCTTGGTGCGTCCGGGACACACCCTACGGCCTAGACACTCACGCCCCTGACGGGGCTTGAGGCACACGGCTTGGTGCGTCCGGGACACACCCTGCGGCCTAGACACTCACGCCCCTGCCGGGGCTTGAGGCGCACGGCTTGGTGCGTCCGGGACACACCCTGCGGCCTAGACACTCACGCCCCTGCCGGGGCTTTGAGGCGTACGGATTGGTGCGTTCGGGACACGCCCTACGGCCTCACGCATCTATCGGGGCTTGAGGGAGATCTGAGCCAAGCGCAGGGCGCGGGCGTCGGCGCATTATCGGGGGGTCATAGACGAATTCACGCGTCCGGGACGCACCCTACATGCTAGAGAGCTGCAAACGCGAAGGCGAGGGCAAAGCAAACGACATCGGGATGACCCGCGCGGTGGCGACGACTTTCCACCCTCACCGCCAGCTCCGCTCCCTTTGACGGAGACGGGAGCGTGTCGCCCCTGTCGGGGCTGGATGAACACGAGAGGACGTTTTCCCATGGCTCAGGCCATGGGCTAACGTCTTTTGCCCCTATTCGGGGCTTTGATGGTTTGGGTCCTTCGTCGGATCTGCGGAGCCGATCTACGTCGGATTTGTCGAAGTCACGGGCTCGGGAGTGCCGCACACGTGCGACGTGCATTTGTGGACCATATTCGCGTTGTGCGATTCGTTCCCCAACCCGTCTGACGCCGGATCTGCGACCTTCGCCCTGCCGTATGAAACACCGAGGTGTCAGCGGGCTGACGGGGCGAGGGATGGGGCACCCGCCGCACGAGTCTGGGCCTATGGTCCGACGCGTCGGCCGGCAATGAAGACGTGCTCGATCTGCTGCGGGCGGATGGTGTAGAGCAGCGCCGAAATCTGCTGCTCTGTCGGGAGTTCTGCAATCCATGGTTCGGGACGCACCACGAGACAATCGGCTTCAAACCCGACAGCAATCTTGCCGATGCGATCCGCCAGTCTCAAGGCATCGGCGGCGCCGCGGGTCAGAAGCCACCAGGCTTCCGCCGGTGACGGGACGGAGTAGGACCCGCGGGGTATCGCGTGGATTTTGAGAGCTTTGGCTGTTTGAAGGCAGGCGATCGCGACCTGGGGCATAAAGGGCTCGAACCCGGCGGCGACGCTGCTGCCCAAGGCGACGGGAATCCCGGCTCTGCGGTGAGCGACATAGTCCATCAGACCGCTTTCGAGGAACAGGTTGGCTGTCGGGCAATGGACGACGGATGTTTTGGCTTCGGCGACCTGGTGTCGTTGCGGTTCGTTAAGACAAACACCATGCCCGAGCAGCGTTCGTGAGGTGAGCAAGCCCATCTCGGCGAAGACATCCACGTCGTCGAGCTGATCCGGAAATCGGTCGCGAACGGCGGAGACCTCCGCCACGGATTCTGCAATGTGTGTCTGGATGTGGCACTTGAGCATGTCAGCGAGGGCGCTTGCACCGCGCATGAGCTTCTCGCTGCAGGCGGTTGCCATTCGGGGGCTGAAGGCATATTGAAGGAGACCGTTGCTGCCGCCATGCCACTTGGCCGCCAGGTTGCGCGATTCATCAAGGGCTTTGTCCGCGGGTGTGCAGAGCTCGTCGGGACAGTTGACGTCGTTGAGGATCATGCCGTAAATGGCCCGGTACCCGCGACGCTCGAATACGCCAAACGTTCGATCCACAGCCTGGGCGAAAGGGCTGCCGAATGCAGCCACCGTGGTGGTTCCGTTGGCGGTCATCCCGGTTACGAAATCGTCAGCGAGCCGCTCGGCGAAGCCGGGGTCTTCGAGCCTCAGTTCAGCCGGGTAGACGACTCGCTCGAGCCAATCAAACAGGGGCAGGCCGTCGATTCCGCGGCGGTCCCACTGCGGCAGGTGAAGGTGGGCGTCGATGAAGCCCGGAAGGATCCAGGTTCCCTCGTCACCGATCAGGTCGCTGCCTTTTCGCTTACCCGTTTGGACCGAGGTGATCATGCCGTCGTTGTCAATCTGGACAAGGGTTCGCGGTGTTATCTCACAGTCGTCTGTTGATTGCGGTTGAAGCAAAGTACCGAAGAGCGTCTGCATGGTTGCGTCCCGTTTGGCAGCTAAACGACCGTGCACGAACACGCGCCGTTGTCAGCGTCGAACGTCCGCTCCCTCACGGTCGCGGCTCGGATCGGTAGTGTCGCATCGCGCACTATGATTTAGCTGTCGGCCTCATGGGGCTGATCGCCGGCAAACGGGAGTGTAGTGAGCCGCAAGGCGGCGTTCAAGCGACTTGACGAAGGCCCGAGCCTCCGCTACCGTCCGCATGGGCCGGGGGTTCCGGAGCAGGGTGAGTTTCATCAAAGCGGAGAGCATCGTTGGCCTACGACTGCATCGTTTGTGTCAAGCAAGTCCCGGACACAGCCCGCATCACTGGTGATGCGATGAAGGAGGACGGGACAGTCAACCGCGCTGCGCTGCCCGCTATATTCAACCCCGACGACCTTAACGCGCTCGAGGCTGCCTTGTCGATTCGAGACGCTTACGGGGGAACCGTTACCGCATTGACGATGGGACCGTTGGGGGCGGTGGAGGTGTTGCGGGAGTGTCTGTATCGAGGCGCGGATCGGGCGATTATCGTCAACGACCGGCGGGCAGCGGCGAGTGACACATTGGCCACGAGCTACATTCTGAGCCGGGCGATACGGACGATCGGGTCGTACGACTTCGTGTTCTGCGGGCGACAGGCGATCGACGGGGACACAGCCCAAGTCGGTCCGCAGCTCGCCGAGAAGCTGGGTTTGGCGCAAGTCACGTACTTTGAACGGGTTGTGGAGCTTTCGGATCGGACGGTGCGTGCTCGACGAAACGTCGGCAATGGTTGGGAGGTGCTCGAGGCCCGTCTACCGATCTTGATGACAGCCCTTGACACTGCCAACGAGCCCAGGCCGGCCGCCGCCCGGCGGATGATGCGGTACAAGCGTGCACGGACGGTCATGGAAGTGGCTCGCGAGGTCGAGGTAGCCATGCCGGATGCGAGTGAGGACGAGCGCGAGGCGGAACAGGCCCGTCGGATCGAAACCCTCAAGATGCGGGGGCTTCTGATCGAGCAGTGGGACCTCGACGACGTGGAAGCCGACCTGACGTGGTGTGGGCTAACCGGCTCACCTACGAAGGTACATCGCGTTCAGTCGATTGTGTTGGCCAAGGAAGGGTTCAAGGAAGTGCCTCCCACGGAGGAAGGTGTCCGCGGCATGATCCATGAACTGATCGTGGAACATACTTGGGGATAGCTGGGCTTTTGCCAGATGATCGAACCGAATCGAAAGGGTGAAGTCTGGGTCTTTGCGGAACAGGAAGACGGCGCGTTGAATGACGTTTCGTTGGAGCTGTGTGGCAAGGCCCGCGAGCTGGCGAATCGGCTGGGCGTTCGGATGGCTGCGGTGCTGCCGGGTTGGAACGCGCGCGAACTGTCGTATCGATTGATTGCTCTTGGGGCTGACCGCGTGTATTGCGTGCATGATACGCGACTCGAACATTACCGAACCATGCCATACGCCCGGGTCATGTGCCAACTCATCAGCAAGCACAAGCCGCAGATTGTTCTCTATGGCGCGACACCGCTCGGGCGCGACCTCGCGCCACGCATCGCGTCTGCGATGAAGGCCGGGTTGACCGCTGACTGTACGGACCTCGACATCGACGACCACGTAGACACAAAGACAAACACCGTACACAAGAATCTGCTGCTCCAGATTCGGCCAGCGTTCGGCGGCAACATCATTGCAACGATCATCAACTACGAACGTTGGCCGCAAATGGCAACGGTTCGTGAGGGGGTCATGCGTTTGGAGGAGGGTGACCCGAGGCGCAGCGGGGAGATCATCGAGGAGGAGGTTGCGTTTGACGATTTCGATCTGGCGGTTCGTCTGATCGAGCGGCATCGCGAAGGACGGAAGGTCAATCTCAAAGGTGCCCGGACGATTGTGGCCGGCGGGGCGGGGGTCGGCAGCAAGCAGGCGTTTCGGCTCATTCACGACCTGGCGGGGGCGGTTGGTGGAGCGGTTGGTGCCTCCCGCGCGGCAGTGGACGGCGGTTTTGTAGCGAAAGATCATCAGGTGGGCCAAACGGGGACGACGGTGCGGCCTGCCCTTTATATTGCATGTGGGATCAGCGGTGCGGTGCAGCATCGAGCAGGGATGGAGGAGTCGGCGAAGATCATCGCGATCAATACGGACAAGGAGGCTCCGATTTTCTCCGTGGCCCATTACGGTATCGTGGGTGATCTTCACAAGGTCATCCCGATGATGATCAAGGCGATCAGGAGTCGGCAATAACCGCGACCACGATTTTCGCCCGGTGCCACTGACAGCAGGTGTAGCGAGCATGGCGAACTTTTTCGAGGACAACGAGGACATCCGGTTTCTCTTCGAGCACCTGGACCTGCACGCGATCGCCAGTGTGCAGGAAGACGGGTTTATCCGCGCTGCTGGTGGGGGCGAGGAGTATGCACCTGTTGACGCCGATGATGCCGTCGACAACTACCGGCGGGTGCTCACGATCGTGGGGGATGTCGCTGCCAATTTCATTGCCCCGCGGGCAGAAAGAGTCGATCTGGATCACCATGCTCTGGACGATGACGGTGTGGTGACGCTGATCGAGGGTGTCCGTGAGAATCTCAAGGCTCTTGCCCAGGCCGACCTCATGGGTCTTACGCTTCCGCGTCGATACGGTGGTCTCAACTGCCCGGCCTTGATCTACACGATGGCGATCGAGATCATCAGCCGGGCGGACGCGTCGCTGATGAATCTATTCGGGCTGCAGGGCATCGCGGAGACGATCAACGCTTTCGCCGACGATCGCATCAAGGACGAGTATCTGCCGCGGTTCGCGGACGGTGAACTGACCGGAGCCATGGCCCTGACCGAGCCCGACGCCGGTAGTGATTTGCAGTCCGTGTCGCTTCGGGCGTGGCAGGATGATGACGGCCAGTGGCGGTTGACCGGCGTAAAGCGTTTTATCACCAATGGGTGTGGTGACGTAAGCTTGACGCTGGCGCGAAGCGAGCCGGAGATTAGGGATGGTCGGGGCCTGAGCCTGTTTTTGGTGGAACGGGGACCGCGGCTCAAGGTCCGGCGACTGGAGAATAAGCTCGGCATCCACGGGTCGCCGACGTGCGAGCTGGTGTATGATGACACCCCGGCAAAGCTGATCGGCGAGCGACAGCTCGGTTTGATTCGCTACGTCATGAGCCTGATGAATGGTGCCCGGCTGGGAATCGCAGCCCAATCGCTGGGGATTGCCGAGGCTGCGTTTCGCGTGGCCCGCAACTATGCCCATACCCGCAAGCAGTTCGGCACGTCGATCGAACACCTTCCCGCGGTGGCTGAAATGGTAGCTGATATGCGGATCGCGATCGAGGCGGCCCGGGCGCTGACCTACGAAGCCGCTCGGATTTGTGACCTCGAGAACAATAACCTTCGGGTCCTGGGGACGAATCCGCCGCAAGACAAGGATGAACTCAAGCAGCGGAAGAGCGATGCCCGCGTCTGGAAGCGTCTAAACGGCATGCTGACGCCGATGTGCAAGTACTACGCCTCCGAGATGTGTGTTCGGGTGGCTAATGATGCCCTGCAAGTGCTCGGCGGATCGGGGTATATGAGGGACTACCCCGTTGAAAGACACCTTCGTGACGCTCGGATCACGACCATCTATGAGGGCACAAGCCAGATGCAGGTCGTGGCGGCTGTCCGAGGTGTATGCAGCGGAGCGTTCGAGAAGCACATCGAGCAGTTCGAGCAGCACGAGTACTTTGACAAATCACTCCATGGGCTCAAACAGAAACTGGGTTCCGGGAAGCAGCTTGTCCTCGAGGGCATTGCTTTCGTGAAGGAACGGGGTGTGGATTACATGGACCTCTATGGCCGCAAGCTGGTCGATTCCGCCATCGCCGTGCTGGTCGGCCACTTACTTTTGCAGCAAGCCAACGCGAACGAGCGCAAGAAGCTCGTCGCCCGTCGTTTCATCGAAACCAACTTCCCGGCGATCCAGCGCGATATCGCCCTGCTCCAAAGCGGCGACAAATCAGTGATGGTGAACTTCGACACGCTCGCCGGTAAGCCTGTCGCGCTGGGGTAGGTGTTGCCCGGTCTGCGAATTGGGCAGTCCCACATCTACTGCCCAAGGGTCACTCGCACGGTGGCGGACACGATGTCGTCTCCCAAAAATCATAGCCTTTGAATGCCTCGACGGCGGCACTGATGTCGAGGAAGTCAATGTTCATATCTGGTATACACTCGCTCCCGCTCGGTCCCACCAGCTCGACGCGGTACTTCGCTGGAGCCGTCGGTAGATTCTTGAAGGCGTCGACAACCGAGGCGATGTCGACGAAGTCGACGTCTCCGTCCGGCGGTGTCCATTGGCCATTGACGAAATCACCCACGGTGTCGCCCCAAAGGAACGTTGTGACACGAGACGTAGGTGAGAGCAGTGGTGATCCGGGTTGCCCGTAGTCAGATTGTATGTAGTACGAGGTGCCCGGGATGATCTGAGCATCGCAGACGACGACCGTTCCCCAATCCTCAGGTGATTGATACACCGGAGAGCTTCCGAGGTGGTTGTTGGCCTGAACGTACCGTGAAATGCACTCTACGGCAGGTTCGTCGGCTGCCCCCGTGACATAGATCGCCAACGGGGTCGAGCTTCCCAGCGGATCCAGGTCTAGTACGATACAACGATTGCCAACACCGAGGAGGTCCGGCGGCAGTGCGTTGCACAGCACGAAGACTGGAGGATCGCTCGGTGGTCCTGTCCACAAGGCCTCGAAGATTCTCCAGTCAACGCAGTCCACATCGCCGTCCGCCTCGAGATCGAAGAAGTTGCACGGCGGATCAACCGGGCTGCCCGAACCTGCGAAGCACAGTTCAAACTGCGCGAAGTCATCGCCGTCCACGTCGCCATCGCCGTCAAAGTCAGCGTCGGGAATCAGAACCTGGACACCAGCGTGATCGACCAAGAAACCAACCACACCGCGCGTGATCTGAGTCGCATAGTTGTAGTCTATATAGTCAGGCATATCGACGTTGTCTTGCGGAGTATGCATGTAAGGGTTTCCGTACCACTCGATCAAGTGGCAAGCCTGAAAGCCCGCAACCTCGAAGGGCCAATGATCACTCGCCTGGGAATCAGTCAGGACCTGGACCGTCAAGCCGTACGTGTATGTATCAACCGCCGCCGCCAAGGCATCCTTCACCGGCTCTGATGGGGTGCCGCCATAGATGCGGATGGCATCCTGGCCCCGGTTGTAGGCGACCATATCAGCCGCGATCATGCCTCGGATGTCGTCGCTGAGGTGGTCGCTGACGTAGGCATAGGAGCCGACTAAGCCATATTCCTCCGCGTCGAAAGCGATGAAGCGGATGGTGCAGTCCGACTCGTACTTGCTCAACACGCGTGCGGCTTCCAAGACGAGTGCCACGCCGCTTGCGTTGTCATCGGCACCGGGAGTACCACCGTCGGGAAAAGGATCCCCCGAATCGAAGTGGGCGCCGACGATGTATTCTCGATCAGGGTAAGTCGTCCCGGGCATCGTGGCTACCACGTTGTAGAAGCTGTCCCCGTTGAACTCGAACGGGTGAAGGGCTACGTCCAAGCCGTAACTCTCAAACAGCATGACGATGTTGTCTCGTGCGGCATCGTGGTCAGCCCCGTACAGTCCTCGATCGTCTCCCGCGTGGGTGTAAAGCATGTCATCAAGGTAATGGCGGTAACTCGCTTCAGTCACCCTCACGGCAGCCACTTGTCCGGGGAGTGATCCCCAGACCTGGCTGACGAGGGAGAGGACAACACTGAATGCAAGGGGCAGCAGATACGGCGAGGTCTGATACGAGCGTACCATGGCTTGTCCTCCCGGTCATAAGCTGCGACCAACGCGGTTGCCGCGAGCACTCTGCTCGGTCCGTTGATCGCCAGATACCGAGCTGCACGCGCCTGGACTCTCGAAATCACAACCGCAGGTACGCATGTTCCATTCCCCAATTATTCACAGGGCGGCGGACACGATGTCGTCTCCCAGTAGTCGTAACCCTTAAACGCCTCCACGGCTGCGCTGATGTCGAGGAAGTCAATGTTCATATCTGGTATACACTCGCTCCCGCTGGCGCCGATCTGGTCTGCCCGAAAGAGGAGCGGGGCGGTCGGCAGGTGTTTGAACGCGTCGACGACCGAGGTGATATCGTTGAAGTCCACTGTTGCGTTGGGCGGTGTCCAAGCGCCATTCACGAAGTTGCCCACGACGTCACCCCACGGGGCCGTCGAGATGGACATGGGGGTGGAGAGCAAAGGTACGCCCGGTTCTCCGAAATCGCATTGTAGCCTGTACATGCTGGCTGGGATCATGCTCTCGCCGCAGGCGATCACAGTGCCCCACAGGTCAGAGCCCTGGAACACGGGATCAGAACCGATCCCCCCGTCGGGTTGCACATAGGATGAAACGCACGAAGTAGATGGGTCATTCGGATCGCCGGTCAACAGAAGCGCCATTGGCCATGCATGTTCCGGTGCTCCGAAGCGCAGGCAACGGGCCCCCGACTCGCCCTCAAGCGGTGGCGGAAGTCTCGGGGGACACTGTCGAAAGAGCGGAGGACCGTTGGGTTCCGTCCACATGACCTCAAACATGCGCCAGTCCGTGCAATCCACATCGTCATCCTGCTCGAGATCGAAGAAGTCGCAGGGCGGTGCCACCGGAACATCCGCACCGGCGAAGCAGGACTCGAATTCAGCGAAATCGTCGGCATCGACATCACCATCGCCATCGTAGTCAGCATCGGGGAGTTCGACATAGACCCCTGCCTGATCCACCAAATACCCGACGGCCACGCGGGTGATCTGCGTGGCGTATCCGTAGTCGATGTAGTCAGGCGTATCCACGCTGTCCAACAACGTATGAAAGTACGGGTTACCCCAGTACCCGACCTCAATCAACATGCAGGCCTGAAACCCAGCCTGACCGAAGGCCGCATGGTCGCTGAGCCCTCCATATTCCAGCGTCCACTCCAGCCCTGCACCGTACGTCGTAACGGCTGCACCGATCGAGTCTGCGAGCGGATCCGAGTCGGAGTCGAAAGCCTGGAGCTGGACCGACCAATCACCGCTGTAGTAGGATACCATATCCGCATTCAACATCCCCAAGATGTCGTCGTCGATATGCTGAGCGATGTAATGGTGGCTGCCTGCTCCCGGTCCTTCTTCGAGGTCGAAAGCGATGAACCGAATTGTTCTTTCGGAGGGATATTCACTGATGATGCGGGCAGCCTCCAGCACCAGTGCCACACCGCTGGCGTTATCGTCGGCGCCGGGACTGCCACCAAGAGGATCTTCAAAGGCGGTGGAATCGTAGTGAGCGCCGATTACGTACTCTTGGGTCGGATGGGTGGTGCCGAGTTTTGTGGCGACAACGTTGTAGTACGTTGCGCCGTCGTGTTCGAACGGATCCAACTCGACCTCGAGCCCGAAGCTCGATAAAATGGCGAAGATGTTGTCCCGGGCTAGAGCACGCTCCGGGCCCTGTGGCCCCCGCTGATCGCCGTCGTGTGTGTAGAGCATGTCATCCAGATAGTGACGGTAACTCGCCTGGCTGACCCTTGCAGCCGCCACTTCTCCCGGGATCGAGGCACGGGCGGTGCTTGCCTGAACGAGGAAGCAGCCAACGAGTACACGTAGCCCGACGTGTGCGAGCAACGGGTGTTGTTTCATAATGTCGACCCTCCCGATCTGCACGGAGCCGCGGGCTGTGTTCGAGGTGCTGACTCCGTGACAGTTGCAGGCGTGGTGGGCAAAAGACTACCGACAGCGAAACCTCTGCGCTAGCTTAGCAGATTGACGCAGCCGACACAACGAAAACTGATGAATACGCTGTACCATAGGCGGCACGTCATTCAGAACTGCTCCAAAAACACGAGCATCAGTTCAATCCGCAGACTACCGGTCAGGAGATCCTCTCCTTGCAGGCGTGGACATCGGAGACGAGCTCGTCCGCAAACGCATGTCGGATGTTGTCAGGGGCACCGGCAGATGGGCGCCTGGTTTTGACCGATCAGGCGCTTGCTCCGAAGGAGCAAACCTCTACGTCTGAGGAATCACGACTGACAAAAGCCCTCAAGAAGTAGTCTGGAAGGAGCGGAGAACTGGACGACACGCTGCCTTCAGACGAGGGCAAATCGGTCAGATCGCGCAGTGACGCAACCCCCGCCTGCGCAGCCGTCGACGCCCTCTGCGCCGACTCCGCAAGAGTCGGCTAGAGAGCCAATGTGACAAACCCGGCCCCGAAAGGGACAAATAGTTGACGTTCAACGCTGATTGCCTGTGTGACAGAGCCTCGACGCTTTGGTGCGCGTTCCAGGGTAGGACCGTCGGAACGCAAGGTTTACAGAGAACAAGGCCTGCTCAGTTCCGGCGTCGAGAACCGGTGTCCACGGCGCAGCGCCTTCGGGTGATCACGATTTGAGGCCGATAAGTGTGCAGCTCGGGTACTACCTACGCCTGTGTTTGAGCCCCGTCACATGTCTCGGTAGAATCACGGGTGCTGAGACGTTCAATGAGAAACCTGCGATGGACGTCCGGGCGAGCGACAATGTCTGTTTAAGGCCTTGCGCCACCACCCGCGGCGCGATCAAGGCACGCGTGCCCGGACGTATTGACCGGTGTCGCACTATGAGTCCTTCTCTGGGGAGGAGCAATCATGCGGACTGTTGTGCTGATGGGAATGTTTGGGGTCGCCGTGTTTTGTCGTCTGTCGACGGGAAGCCCCAGGGCGGACGCTCGGCTCGAGACGCTTTCCCCTGTGGGTGGAGTGTGTGATCCAGGCTGTGACTACTGCTGGTGCGGAACGGAATACGAAAACAACTGCCCACCGGAGTGGTTTTCTGACGCCGACTGCGATTGTGGGTGCCAATTCTGTGACTTGGGGTGCTCTGATTGCGCGATGCAGGATTGCGGCGGAGGGCCGGGAACGGGCGCGTGCTGCTGCCCCGATTTGACGTGTGTTGACGCCGTCTCGCAGGCTGACTGCTTGTCGGCCGATTGCGCATATCGAGGAAACGGCTCAGGCTGTACTCAGGGTTGTCCGTGCGACGACCTGCCGTTGCCATGTGACTGGTGTTGGCTCGGCACGTCGGCCGAGAACAACTGCTCACCCGAGTGGTATGGGACGAATGACGGGTGCGATTGCGGTTGCCAGTGGCAAGATCCCGACTGCGGCGGTGGCTGTAACCCGGTGTGCGGCGACGGCACGTGCGAGCCCGACTGCGACGAGGATTGCTCCAGTTGCCCCCAGGACTGCGGACCTTGCTGTGGAAACGGCGTCATCGATGACTTGGAGGAGTGCGATGACGTTGGCGAGTCTGCCACCTGCGATGCCGACTGCACGTTTGTGTCGTGTGGCGATGGTACGCTGAACGCAACCGCGGGCGAGCAATGTGAGCCGTCGGCCAGCGGATGCTGCGACACCATTTGTCACTTCGAGCTCATGGGCACACCTTGCAGCGACGACTTGAACGCCTGCACGGATGATGTCTGCGACGGGGCGGGGATCTGTGAGCACCGCGGGGACGATACGAATGATTGTGACGACGGAGCTTTCTGCAACGGTGCGGAGTACTGCGATTCCGGCGTCTGCATCTCCCCCGGCGATCCCTGCATTGGCGGCGGTGAATGCCACGAGACATGCAACGAAGCTGAGGACAACTGCTTTGACTTGGTGGGTGTGCCTTGTGGTGATGGTCTGACGGACTGCAGCGACCAGGATACGTGCGACGGGGCGGGCAACTGCAACGTGAACGATCTGCCGCCAGGCACGGTTTGCGGTGATCCAAGCGATACACCCTGCGACAACGCGGACACCTGCGACGGGACCGGTACGTGCCTTGCGAACCATACACCCTCCGGATCGTCATGCGACGATGGCGAACCGTGCAACGGTGTGGAGGCCTGCGACGGCAGCGGCAACTGCATCCATACACTGATGGATGACTGCAACGAGAACGAAGTAGAAGATGCCTGCGATGTCGAGGATGGCACAAGCTTCGACTGCAACGTTAACGACATCCCCGACGAATGCGACATCGCCCAGGGGACGTCAAGGGACGAGAACGGCGACGGTATGCCCGATGAGTGTGAGGCGCACGTTGACATTAAGCCAGGCAGTTGTCCGAATCCAGTGAATCCGCGCAGCAACGGTGTGGTGCCCATGGCCATCGTCGGAACTGACTTGTTCGACGTGACACGGGTTGACATTGATACGTTGATTCTCAGGCGCGCCGACGGGGTCGGCGGTTTTGTGACCCCGCTAAGGGGCCCTCCCGGACCAGGAATCAAGACTCAAGATGTGGCGACACCGTTCGTCGGCGAACTTTGCAGTTGCCACGACGCAGAAGAAGACGGGATTGACGATGTATCGCTCAAGTTCTCGACGCCTGAGCTGGCGGAAGCGCTCGAGCTCATTGGTCTTCCGCGCGGCACGTCCGTGATGTTGACGGTAAGCGGGTCTCTACTGGATGGGACGGCGTTTGAAGCCTCTGATTGCGTGGTTATCCCCGGTAGGTATCCGCCGCCAAAGCCACATAGACAGCGCGAGCCCAGGTAGGTGATCCCGCGGTCACGGCGAGAACTGATAAACGCGCTACACCATCAGCGGCACGCCCTTCATACGTGCTTTCAAGAACAAGAGCATCAATTCGGTTCGTGGACAAGCAGCGGGGGGATCCCCACCTTGCGGACAAGGGCATCGGAGGCTAGCCTGCCAACAACCGGCGGTCGGATGCTGTCACTGTCACCGGGAGCGTGGGTGCCTGGCCCTGACCAGTCACGTATTCGCGACGAAGGAGCAAACCTCTATGTCTGGTCAATCGCGACTGGCAGAAGCGCTCGAGAAGTGGGTCAGAAAAGGCGGAGAGCTGGATGAAATGCTGCCTCCAAAGGAGGAACAATCGGTCAGTTCGCGGAGACGCAAACGCCATTTGCGCAGCGCTGGATGCGTTTCGCGCCGATCCGGAGAGGGCGGGCGAAGTCCCTCTTGGCACACAACTGTCGACGCTCGTGGCCCTGTTCCAGGAAGTTGATGAGAAGGAGGCCCTGGACGCCCTCAAGGAGGAGGGGCTTCCGCGGTTGCGCAGTTTTATGCGTGATGGTCCACAGGGCGGGCAAGTCAAAGTTGACGGCATGATGTTCATTCTCAAGATCCTCGGCGCATACCAACAGCCGGAGGACATTGACCTCATTGCCCGTGCCGCCCGCAAGCCGATCGACCCTGAGAACTTCATGTGGTCCGTCGTCTTCAACGAATTCGATACAGACCATCCGTTCGCTCAACGTATGGTGGACGCCCTCCGCGATCCACTCCCTGCCAAGTTCACGCTCGTCGCGTACCTTGATATGGTCAATGGTCTGGCTGTTGAAGGGGAACTGGGCTCTCATCCCTTTGACACAAGCACTGGTCGAAAGCACTTGGAATCTCGGCTCTGTGACAAAGACGAAGAGAACTTTAGCTAGGCGAAAAGCGCCACCGTAGCCCTTCCTTTCATTGCGGAAGCGACGCGTGCCCGCTTGCTGCCGATTGCGGAAACGGACCAAGATGCATCCGCTCGGACGGAGGCGGCATGGGTGCGTGCCAAGGGAGGCGATCCGGCCGGCCTGTCACGTCTGTCAAAGCTATGTCTCGATGTGAGCCAGGGCGGTGCGGCCCGACACCATCTCGAGGAGCTCGGTCATGCTGACCAGGTTCCCGAGAAGGCGCGGGACCCTGGTTTTCAAGCGCTCGTCGAGATGGCGGATTGGCTTGCCCATCCAAACGAGTATGGTCGTGCCCCGACGCGATCGAACTCTACGACACCCGAGAGCTCTATTGGCCGCCCACGGAGGACAAACGCCAGGTATGGCTATTCAAGTACACGTACAACGATGATGACGACGGCGAACCTGAAGACGGGGTCGGCATGGTGGGTTCGGTCACGTTTGCCCTGTTCGATGACTCAACTTCCGAGTTATCACCAGAGGACATTTATGGAATCCATTGTTGCTGGGAGCTGCAGATGAGCGAAGATTCCAGCGCTCCAGAAGATTGCGACCCCGCGACAGGCTGTGCCATCCTCGCCCGCCATAACGACGGATTCTAGTTTGCGAGACAATGCGACTGTGTTGGCCCTTTGACAAACGTGCGCCAATGATCGGCACGTGGAATTGGAATGCCGACATCGAGTTTTCGTCATGCCCATTGGTCCTGCAC
>CAYOQG010000142.1:0-14412 GCA_964405925.1 uncultured Phycisphaeraceae bacterium
AGTATGGATACCATTCCTGCGTCCGCCGGCGGTGACCATAGACTATTTGGCCAGTGAGCGTAGTATCTCGCACCCTTGGCGGATTTTCTCATCGGGCGCGGCGTAACTGATGCGAAAATGCGTGTCCCGCTCGCTGAAGACCTCACCGGGGATAATCAAGACGTTGCGTTTGATCGCTTCCTCGACAAAGGCAGTGGCTGAGGGGAAGTGTGAGGGTGCCTTAGGGAAGACATAGAACCCGCCTGAGGGTCTGACGTAGTCGAACGCACCGTCCAGCTCCTTGCATACTAGGTCCCGCTTCGCCCGATAGGCATCGACTTGCCGTGACATGTCGGTGTCCAGGGCTTCGACCCCGCCGTGTTGGATCGGGTGGGGAGCGCAGACGAAGGTGTACTGTTGCACCTTGGCCATCTGGGTGATGACCTCGGTCGGCCCGGCCGCGAAGCCCAAACGCAGACCGGTCATCCCGTAGGACTTGCCGAACCCGCGTAGCAACAGCGTCCGCTCCGGTGCGTACCGGACGGGGCTGGGGCTCGGGTCATCATAGGTTAGCGTGCAGTAGATCTCGTCGCTGATCAGCAGCAGGTCGTGTTCACGGGCGAGCTGAGCCACCTTCTGCACGTCCTCCGCACGGTGCACGACACCGGGCGGATTGCTCGGCGAGCACAGCAACACCAGTTTCGATTTTTTGGTCACCGCTTTGGAAAACCGTTCCGGGTGAAGCTGAAAGTCATCGTACAGATCGACGAGAACCGGAACGCCGCCTACCAGCCGAACGAGGTGTTTGTACGAAACGAAATATGGATCACCGATCAGAACCTCGTCACCGGGGTTGATGCAGGCCATCAGTGCCAGGATCAAGCCGCCCGACACGCCGCAGGTGACGAACAAATCGGGCTCCCAGTCAAACTCTTCTTTGAGCCCACTTGCGATCCGCTCTCGAAGCTGGGGGACCCCGCGGGTCACCGTGTATCCACAGTGGTCTTCGCGAATCGCCCGTATCACCGCCTCTTTGATGTTGTCGGGCACCGCGAAGTCCGGTTGACCGATGGACAGGTCAATTGGGTCCTTCAATGAAGCGCCAAGATCAAAGACACGCCGGACGCCGGAGGATCCAATCGGTTTCACATGCTCGGCGATGAACTGTTGACCGGTCATCATTGTGAATCCTCCGTGGCCTACACATCATAGCAAAACGCCACCGCTGACCGTGCAGTGGTGGCACGCCGATGTCCAATCACAACAGGACACGAGTCAGGCAAACCAATCCACAAGCGATGGGATCACTTCGCTTCCGCTTCGGACGCGCCCTTCCCCTCTTCCTGCTCGGGTTTCTTTGAGGCCTTGGCCTTTTTCCCGACCCCTGCCTTCCGATGGGCCACCTTCGGCAAAGCTATCGCCTTTGAATCCTCGTTCCAACGACCTACCTCTTTTAAATGAGTGATCCGCTCAGCGCGGGTCAGCACATTTCGGTGGCGCTCCAGCGATTGTCTCGACTTCAACGTTTTATCCAACGACATTCAGCTAGCTCCTGTCTACCAACCGTCACCTTTCAGGGTCTTGAAATACCCCTCAAGCCTGTATCCGCCACCGCTCGCATAATACTGGGCGCCAGCAGCATGTACTCTTCGCCGAAGCTCTTCAGCCATCTGGCGTTGCGCCGGATCCTTCAGGTTGTAGCCCTCCGTGGTGATCAACTGGAGTCCCCCGCCCACACGACGAAGGAGCTGCGTTGCAATCCCGCGGGTAGCCAAAAAGTCCCTCGCGCGATTCGCGGCTTCCACATTCCCATTTGGGAATTCCTGCACCACGACGTAGGTATGGTCGCGAACCCACCTGGGCATTTCTACCGCCGAATCCGCTTCTGCAGTGCCGTCGGTGGGTCCCACTTCCTCTACGTCCAGCTCAGGGAGCAAGCCCTCGACCAGGTACGAAGCCGGCGGTTGACTTCGGGCGACTTCGATTTCATCAACAGCCTGGGCCTCGTACGACAAGCGACCGGACACATAACCGCGTCGGTAACCGGCCTTGCCCCCTAGCCAAAAGACGACGAACAACACGACCAGCAGGCCGAACACGGCTCCGGCGGCCGTTAGGCTCGTAAACGAGACCCGGAAGCGATCACCTTCCACCTCAACGAAAGGGAGGGCACGAGCTGGTCCAGCCTTCCGTTCCGACGGTGGGCTTCCCTGCGTTCCGCTCGTCTTGATTCCGGACGTTACGGGCGCGGTCGGCCTCTCCAGTCGCCCCCACCGCTGCAGTGACCCCGGTGCGTTGGATGCCGAGCCTTCCTCTTCGTCCAGCAACTCGAATAGAGAGCGTCCACGCTTTGACTTTGGCATCGTCCGCGGCCTCCGTGCGGTTGGGTTTTCTGTCAGGATACAGACCCAGCCCGGTTTTTCAAGGTGGGCATGCCGATTCCGTTACGCAGCACGACGACGGGCCCGGGTAGCGTTGAGGGTGGTCGAGGGCGGTGCAATTGGACAGCCCCCTACGAGGCTTGGGCGGATGACGCGACGGTCGGGCCGACGACATGGGCTGCAGACCAGCGAGATTCGGCTCGGTCGTCGACGCATATGTCTCCAACGGTGGAATTGGGCTGAACCTGCCATGATCCGGTCTTCGGCACGCGATGGTGGTTCTCGGCGCCGTCGATGCATAGAGGCCCGTCGAGGGTCCAGGGCAACAGCACCGAGAAACGTCAAGCGGAGCAGATGAGCGAGATTGCACGAAGCTGCTGGTCAGCTGTAGAATGCTTGCCGAGGAACCTGTAGGGCGATTAGCTCAGTTGGTTAGAGCGTTCGGATCACACCCGAGAGGTCACAGGTTCGAGTCCTGTATCGCCCATTCGGTAGCTGTTAGGGGTGCTGCACTCCGTTGCTTCCCATTGCGAATCGGTAAATCTAGCCCTTTCTTCTGAGGGCGGCTCTTATCTCGTACAGCGCCGTGCAAGGCAGTGCGCACGCCTGCTGCACCGGATTCTGGACCGCCGTGTCTTACGCGATCAAATTCTACCCATCACCGCGAGGCCGATTGTTTGAGCGTCCGTGCGTGGTCGAGCGAGGTATTGGGAAGAATGGCTGGGCAGGAGTATGATGAGCGAGATGTCCGCCATGAGGGGGAGATCCTCTGTGAGCGATGACTCCTGCGCGCGTGATGCAGGCCGGCGGTCCGCCATTCGGGTTGAGGACGCTATCACGCTGTCGCGCCCGATTCTGCATTGCGCCAATCGCGGTCTACCAAGAGTCGGGTTCCACCGCGAGGTCTTGCAAGTGCCTCTGGACTTCTCCGGCAGCGACGCAATTGAAGTGCGGCTGAATGATGACGATCTGCACGGCCGTTGGAAGGCCATACGCCGTCGTGAGAACGTTGCCGGGTTCGAGCTTCTGCACTGGACAAGCGGTGAGGACGGAGCAGTGATGCATGCAATGCCTGACAAGCGCCGCCAACCCGACCTATCCGATGTCAAGAAATCCGTCATCCTGACCGGCGCCATGCGGCCTTCCGAGTTCCGCGATATCGACGCCGTCCAGAACGTCATTGAGGCCCTCTTTGCTTGTGCGCTGCTGGATTCCAGTATGCGGGTCGTCATGCACAGCCAGGCCGTTCACTCCCCCGGGGTCGCGAAGGACGGTGATAGGATGACATTTGTCCGGAGGGGCGAGTAGGCTGACGACCGAGACGGCAGGCCGGTGCGTGCAGGTTGGAGATGAAGCGAAGACGGCGGCATAAAAGACACGTGAAGGGCTGCAAGACGACTAGCTGCTTTTTTGCCTCAGACCTACACGGGCACGTGGATCGCTATGACAAGCTGTTTGCTGCCATGGCTGACGAGCGCCCCGCAGCTGTGCTCCTGGGGGGCGACCTGCTTCCCTCAGGCCTATTGCCCGGCGCCACCCTCGACATTGGCCACCGCGACTTCGTGAACGATTTCCTGGCGACGAACTTTTCGAGACTGCGAACGTCGCTCGCCACCGACTATGCCCGGGTGATGTTGATCCTAGGCAACGACGATCCGCGTTTTGAGGAGCCCGCGATTCTCGATGTGGCGACTCGTGGTGTCTGGGAGTACATACACGCACGAAGGGTTCAACTGGGCGAAACCAGTGTCTACGGTTACGCGTTCGTTCCGCCAACACCGTTTATGCTCAAGGACTGGGAGCGCTATGACGTCTCGCGCTACGTAGACGTCGGCTGTACCTCGCCCGAGGAGGGGTACCGCTCCGTTCCCGCATCCGAACACGAAGCCCGTTATACGACGATTCGGGAGGACCTAGAGAGCCTGGTAGGTGATGATGCGCTGGAGCGGGCGGTTTTCCTCTTTCACTCACCGCCGTATCAGACCCACCTCGACCGGGCCGCCCTCGACGGGCGGGTGATCGACCATGTGCCGCTGGACGTGCACGTCGGCAGCATCGCCATCAAGAAATTCATCGAGCAACACCAACCGTTGGTCACCCTCCACGGCCACGTGCACGAGTCAGCGCGGCTAACTGGTTCCTGGAAAGAAAAGATCGGCCGGACGGTGTGCTTGTCCGCAGCGCACGACGGGCCCCAGCTCGCCCTGGTGCGGTTCGACCTGGAGGACCCCATGGCGGCCACTCGGGAACTTATTTAGGCCCACTGGTACCGTCCTTGAGTGTCAGCGGTTTGGCCGGATCTGTAACGGCATCGATCTTGGCGGCGTAGCTGGTCTTTTGGGCGATGTCGTCGTCGGTGACGATGTGAACGTCCAGGATGCCATCGGTGCGATAACCGGTCTGGAAGTAGTTCATTTCGCTCAGGCAGAGGCTCCAGCCCTCCAGCCACTGCCTCAGCGTCTCTCTCTGCTTTGGCGAGCCAATGAAATGAACCAGGATATCGATATCACTGCCAGGACCCGCGGAGGCGTTCTTCGTGCTGCCAAAGACGTAGAGAGCCTTCACCCCGAACCGGTCGGGATCGAGTTGACTGGCGAGCTGTTCGGCCATGCGCATACGCCAGCGCCAATGGTCCTCCGCCGCCGGCTCGGGATATTCCGCTTCTGGGCGAATGATCGACCTGCTGGCGTCTGGCGGGGTGAGGATGCCGACAGCCTCATCCAAATCGGCGTTCATCAGGATGCAGAGGACCTGGTTGTCGGCGGATCGAGGCACGTCGATCACCCGAACAGTGTTGGCCAAGTCCGCCGCTTCGGGTACCAGGTCCGCGAGAATGTTCGGCGAGCGTTTGAAAAAGAGTTCGTTGAAGATGATGCCATCATCGTCCGGATACAGCGGCAGATACCGGATGGACGACTCCACCAGGTCCTGAAAGAAGTGAGTGCCGAAAGATAAATCCGGGACGTAATTGCCCCTCTTGCGGGCAATCTCGACCAGGGCCGCAGTGTTGTTGATGTCGGAGTATGTCACCTTGACGCCGAGTTTGACATCGCCGCGACAACCCCAGCGTCCGGGCCCCATCAGGATAAACTTCCGCTTGGGTAGCAGCTTGTTGAGCTTGCTGACCACTCGTCCCACGGCCGTTAGTTGAGAGACATCGCCCAGCCGGTTGTACCCCTCTGGATCCACGTACACGATGTGGGTAATGTCGAGCACCCGGCCGTTCGAAACGTGGTGGTTGGCGGAGAAGACCACGCGGTTCCTGGGGAGGTCACGGGGGATCGGTGCCGGAATGCTGTCCCGCGAATGCCCCTGAGGACGGCACTGAAGAAGATAGAAGTCGGTGCCGTCATGGGCGAACTCGATGTCCACCGGTGTATGGAGCTTCTCCTCCAGCAATTGCAGCAAGGCGTATACCTGTTTCGTGAACCGCGTTTGAGTGATGACGCCGTCAAAGGTCATCACCAGGTGGTCTTGCTCGAAGTTGATGTTTCGGCCCATGGGCCGTCGAAGATCGTCCCCATCAAGGATAGAGACCACCCGCTCGATGACCGGGTAGTGGCGCCCCTGTTCCCTGAGCAGCCGTGCCGCGTCTACGGTCTCGAAGCGCCCGCTATCCACATTGATCACGTCCAGCTTGCGCGGCGAGTAGCGTACGGTCTCCGCCACCGTCACATTGACCCGCAAGCCGGGTTGTCCGGGGGCGATGAGGATCGTGTAGTCGTCGCTCAGTCGGTCGACGGCTCGCGTCCCCAGGCCCGGGACCATACGAATGAGGCCGTCCTCGCGCTTGATGCGCGGCGACCAGCGAAACTCGTTATTGCTGAGGGCCACACCGGAGAATGCTGGAAAGAAGTAGTGCCCAACCTGCCTGCCAACGACTTCCTGAATCATGACGCCCATTTCCTCGTGGAAGTCAAGCAGTCCACGCTCCGCGCGGTACTCGATGGGGTCCGGGCTGAAGGTGGACGCATACACCTCGGCGACCGCGTCCGTCAGGGCCACCAAACGCTTCTGTTTGGTGCCTTGGTTGGCGAGAAACAGGCTCTTGTACTTGCCGGAAAAAGCCGTGCCAAACCGATCTTCCAGCAGGCTGGAGCTGCGAACGATAAGGGGGCGGTCTGCGAAATCATCCAACGCCACGGAAAGCCCCTTGATCACATCCGGCGAAAACGAGGAATTCTTGAATACCTGGAGAATGTGGGGGTATTCCTGGCGGACCTGCTCAATCTCCTTGTATTTCTGATTCAAGACGTCCTCGAGATCGTTGCGGGAGATGAAGTCCTGCAGACCGTCGGAGACAATGTACCATGTCTTGGGCACCCGGATGTTGTCCAGGAGTTGGGAGCGATCCGCTGTCTTCTTTACAATCTGCGAGGCGAGAAACACGCCGGAACTCTTGCCCCCTAATCGGCCGTGGCTACCCTCGGGAAAAATCATGCGTTGGAAGAGATCGTAAACAGTGTTGATGTCAGTGTAATTCTTGGCTACGTTGATGAACTGGAGCTGATCGCTGAAGAACCGGCGGACCAGGGCGACGTGCACGGCTCTCTCGGTAGAGACCGGGAACTCCAGCTCGTGCGGAGCCATCTGCCGACAACGGGCCATGGCGTCGCCGAGTTCGGTCAGCGAAGCATCTGAATCCTCCAGCCTATTGACCAGGAAACTCGATTTGTCCTCCTTGATCCACTTCTGCAGACAGGCAACGATCTCCTCTTCCCCAAGATGCCGGGCCGCGAGCCGGAACGTGTCCTCGCTGAGTCCGACCGTGCTGGGCATGGCTTCCCTCTGGCGTGGTTGATTGGCGTCGATGAGCAGGTCGGCCTGCTCGCCCCTCCATTCCCCGCCAAACTGCCGCAGCAATTCCCCGGCCTCCTCCACGCCGCTCCAGCCCAGGTGGTTGATCATCTTGCGGGAGATACGCATCAGCAGGTTCTGGTCGGTCCGGCGGAGCAGATCCAAAACCACTCCCCATTCCCCCTTTGTTTTCCTCTTAGAGACCTCTGCCTTGGCGATCTGCCACTCGTCCAGGGCTTGCACTAGGTCCTTGTGCCAGATGAAGTGTCCGAGGCGTTCGGCGATGGTGTTGATGAGTCTGCGCTCCTCGGTGAGGAAGGGCCCCTCATCCATCTGCGGCCTCTTCCGGGTGTAGGAGACCTCGATCGCCCCGACCACTTCGCCCTGTATGACGATGTCCGCTTTCTGGACCCACGGAGTCTTTCGAAAGCCCGGTGACGCAAACCTGGCCTTCTGAAACGTGATTCGTGCTTGGCAGAACTCCGGGTACTGCCATCCGGGGGGAATCGCCCGCACCACGCCCTCGAGCGTGTCGGCAAGCGTGACCTCGGGATTATTGAGAAGCTCCTCGATCCTGTAGAGGCAATTCAGCTCTTTGGCACGCTCTTCCAGTGCGTCGATAATCTCTTCCACGGATTTGTCCGGGGCAGGCATGTCGAGGCCTCTGTCGGCGTTATTAGAAGACCTGGCTTGGCAGACCACGTCTGTGTGATGCGGCTCTGCCTACCCAGGCAACCTTCTGACCGTCTATTCTATCGGGTAGGTACGCCAAGCACAAAACGACTGCTTCACCCCCGGACTTCAGGACGGAGCATTCCTAGAGGGAGAATGTGGAGAAGATTGGCTAGTGAGTCCGTCTCCGGAACAACCTTCTCCAACACACCAACGCATTCAAGCAGGCCGACCTCGATGGCGTATCCAGCCGAAGTCTAATTCCCTCACTTGTTGAGTATCTCCTCGACCTCTGCCTTATCCACCTCGCTGATGAACGGAATGCCACTGATGTCGGCAGCCTGATAGGTCAGACAGGCCAGGTCATCACGCGAGATGTGCTCCAGCGAGAACTTCCTGCTGCCGCACATGAGCTGCCGCAGGCCCTGGGCCAGCCGCTCGTAATACGTGTAGAGCCCGAGAGCCCCGGTAGGCACCTTCTCGAACTCTCTGTCACCCAGCTCCCTGCGCAGGTCACTGGCGGTCACGAAGATTTCGTCTTTCGTATTCCCGAAGCGCTCGATGTACACGGGGATCTGACCGTCGTCGATCGTTCGCCCGATGGTTTTGCCCACCATGGCAGCGGCGATTGGCGAGCGGGCCATTCCCACGAGCTTGACGAAAGGCGCTCCCAAAGCCAGGCCTTTGAAAATCTGATCCTCGAACGTGAACCCCCCGGCCGGTGCCAACGCGGGCAACTTCATGCCCTTGTCCGCGAGGCGCTTAGCATACTGGTACATCAGCGAATGCAGCTCGACGGGAGGCACACCCCACTCGTTCATCATCCGCCACGGGCTCATGCCCGTTCCGCCGCCGGCCCCGTCCACGGTGAGAAGATCCAGTTTGTACTTGGTGGCAAAGAGGACCGCACGGGCCAGGTCGGCAGGCCGATACGCCCCGGTCTTGAGGAAGATATACTTGGCCCCGGCCTTGCGCAGCTCTTCCACCCTCTTGGCGAAGGACTCTTCGCTGACCATTCCAACGCGTGAGTGGCGCTCGAATTCCTTGAAGGCACCGCGCTCGAAAGCCTTGATGACGTCTTCGTCCGTCGGGTTGGGCAGGACGACATAGCCGCGCTCGTAAAGCAGTTGGGCTTTCTTTAGGTTGGTGATCTTGACTTCACCGCCGATGTCCTTGGCGCCTTGCCCCCATTTGAGCTCGACGTGCTCGATCCCCAGTTTCTCGATCGCGTACTCCTGCACCCCCAGGCGAGTATCTTCGACGTTGGCCTGAACGATGGTCGCACCGTAGCCGTCACGCTGATGATCCTTGAAGAGGCCGACACGCCGCTTTAGATCCACCGTGTCGACGACGCGTCCGTTCTTGATGGTTGCCTCGGGGTCCATCCCCACCACATTCTCGCCGATCGTCAGACCCGTACCAGCCAAGGAGGCTCCAATGGCCAATCCTTCCCAGTTGTTCTTGGCGACGTTGGTCGAGCCGATACCGGGGATCATGAACGGATAGCGGAACTTGATGCCCCTGTCGTGCCCGAAGGCGACCTCGAGGTTGACTGCAGGGAAGATGGCCTTGTCGCTGTCGGCTTCGATGCCGTGCGCTCCGACCGCCGTGCCCATGATGTTGAAGTGTGAGTAATCGACAGGATAGGTCTTCTCAGACGCTGTAGTAATCACACCGAATGGCTGCGGGTAGATGACCTCGTGCCCGCGGTAGGCGGACTTGCCGATCTCGCACATACCGATGCACCCGTCAACGCAGGTGACGCACATGCCTGACGCTGGCGTGACGGACCCCTCGGTTCTGTTCTTGGTGAGCGTCGCGGCCGAAGCGTTTACTCTCGAAAATGTCAGTGACATCTAAGTCTACTCCTCTGATTCTCAATGCTTCTCTATTTCACAGGCTACACAAGGGGTCATGTAACACATCATGTCATCGAACGGTTCTTTCTCGATGCACGGCGGGCTCAGGTTTGCACAACCACCGCAAATGGCCTTGTCCGGGTCGGTATATGTGCACCGGAGCTGGCAGGCGGGACAAACATAGATGCATCCGCCGCACAGTCGGCATTCCTCCGACTTGATGTCGAAGGGCGTGCCGATGCTGCGCGTCTGTCCGCGTCCGCGGAAGCCGATGGCCTTGGCCATCATCTGCTGCTCGCACATCCTCACGCACAGCCCGCAGAGAATGCAATCCTCGTGCTCTTGCCGGAACCGCTGCTGGCGCACGTCATGGGCTGAGGCGAGATCCTGAATGACCTTGGATTGTGGACACGACGCCAGCAGGAGTTCCAAGATCATCTTACGCGCCCGCACCACGCGTGACGACGCCGTCCGAACCCTCAGTCCTTCCTGCACAGGGTACGTGCACGAGCTGACCAGCTTGGCCTTTGGTCCCTCTCCGATCTCGACCACGCATAACCGGCAGGCACCGTATGGCGACAGCCCGTCCATGTGGCAGAGTGTCGGGATGGGGAAGCCAAGGAAGCGCGCTGCGTCAAGCACCGTCGTGCCTTCCTCCATCGCTACTTCCAGGCCGTTAACCGTAAGTGTGATCATCGAATCCGACCCTCGTCCTCAAGCCAATGACTAGACAATCTCGATGCCGTCAAACTTGCAGACCGTGATGCAGGCACCGCACCTGCTGCACTTAACAGTGTCGATCACATGCCGCTCCTTCTTCGCACCCGAAATCGCACCCTCTGGGCAGGTTTTGGCGCACAGCGTGCAACCGGTGCAGTTCTCGTTGATGCCATAGGTGATCAGGCCCTTGCACACGCCTGCCGGGCATCGCCTGTCCACGAGATGCTGGACGTACTCGTCACGGAAGTACTGAAGGGTCGAAAGGACCGGATTGGACGCCGTCTGACCGAGGCCGCACATGGTCGTATCCTTGACCACGGTCGCCAACTCCTCGAGCAGATCGAGCTGTTCGGATGTGCCCTTCCCCTGCGAGATATCCTCGAGGATCTCATGCATGCGCTGGATGCCCTTGCGGCAGGTAAAGCACTTGCCACACGATTCGTCCTTCAGGAAGTTCATAAAGTACTTGGCGACATCGACCATGCAGGTCCTCTCGTCCATCACGATCATGCCGCCCGAGCCCATGATCGACCCTGCTTCCGTCAGGCTGTCATAGTCGATGGCCAAGTCGAATCGCTCAGCCGGTATGCATCCGCCGGACGGGCCGCCGGTCTGCACGGCCTTGATGGTCGCCTTGCCGGATGGGCCCCCGCCGATGTCGTTGACGATCTTGTCGATGGTGATTCCCATGGGGACCTCAACGAGACCGGTGTTCTTGATCTTCCCGACCAGACTGAAGATCTTGGTACCCGTGTTTCCATTGGTGCCGACCTTGGCGAACTCGTGGGCTCCGCCGGCCATGATGACAGGGATGTTGGCCCAGGTCTCGACGTTGTTGATGATCGTGGGATGACCGTCGATGCCCTTTTCCACAGGGAACGGCGGGCGCTGGCGCGGTTCCCCCATCCGCCCCTCGATGGACCGGATCAGGGCGGTCTCCTCACCACAGACGAAGGCGCCGGCCCCTCTGACCAGCTTGATGTCGAATGAGAAGCCCGTTCCCAGGATATCCTCCCCCAAGATGCCGAGATCATGACACTGACGTAGGGCGATACGCAGGTGCTTGATGGCCAGAGGATATTCATTCCGCACGTAGACCACGCCCTCGTTTGCACCCGTCGCATAGCCCCCAATCAACATGCCCTCAATGATGCTGTGAGGGTTGCCCTCGAGTACGCTGCGGTCCATATAGGCGCCCGGGTCACCCTCGTCGGCGTTGCACACGAGATGTTTGCCGTGGGTGTTGGCCCGTTTGGCCAACAGCTCCCATTTCAGCCCTGTGGGGAATCCCGCTCCCCCGCGTCCACGGAGCCCCGAGCGCTTCACTTCCTCGACGACCGACGTCGGGTCGTGTGCCGTCAGTGCTTTGACGAGCGCTGAATACCCATCGTTTTCTATGTAATTGTAGATGCGGATCGGGTCGATTTTCTCGTTCCGAGCCAGGAGGGTGCGTGTTTGTCCTCTGAAGAAAGGGATGTCGCCTTGCTTTTCGATCGGCTTTCCAGTCCTGGGATCAACGAGGAAAAGGTCCTCGTGCACGCTATCTTCAGCGACCGCACAGACGATCCGGATCATCTTGTTGACGTCGACTTTGGGGTAGAACGTTGCACGTGGCTCGATGAGTACGGACGGCTCCGCCTCGCAGAATCCGTGGCAGCCGGTAATACGCAAGTGGACCTCGTCGGTCAACCCTCTTTCAAGCAGTTCGCGCTTTGTCACCCGAATGAGGTCATTGGCACCGCTCGCCTGGCCGCAGGTACCCGCTGGTATCACGATCGTGCGAGTGCTCGGGTCGCGGTCGGCTTTCAGACGAGATTGCAGCGATTCAAACTCGTCGATAGACCTTAATCTTTCCATGAGCGTGTCTCTTGTTTACCCCACAGCACCGAAGCCGAACCGGTCATCTCAAGCGGCATCAGTAACCACCCCCCTCTAAGTCCAACATATGTCCTTTGCATCCCCGTCTGGAACATATCTGCACAATACCTCCAGCTCGGACGATCATCGATACCATGGGCGCATTGCACAGAGGGCATGTAGACGCCCCCTTCAGCTCGGCATGGCAGTACGGGCAAAAGAAGTCTACGACTTCGTCCATGCGGACCGGATACTCGGATTCAACGGCAAAGCTACCGTAGAGAGAAGATAGCCTCAGCCAACCGTGCATCCGTTCGAAGGACACCGTCACCCGAACCGACGGAGAGCCATCGATGGGATGATCCGGATCCATCAGACTGCGATTGCAGCGCGAGCAACTTACGTTGAGAAGGTAAACACGCCGGTCGGCCCTGATTTCGGCGTCATCAAGACCAGCGCGTGTCTTCTTAACGATCGGTTTAACCCGCGAAGAATCGACGTTGGAAAAGTAATGGCCGTCCACAACGACGATCGGCCCGAGCGCGCACGCCCCCAGGCAGTTCACCGTCTCGAGTGTGAACTCCCCGTCTTCGGTTGTTCCACCGGCGGGCGTCCCAAGTTGCCGCTCGAACTCTCCAGCGATGACCGGCGCTCCCCGGACGTGGCAGGCCGTGCCTACGCAAACAGAGCAAAGGTGTCTGCCGCGTGGTTTCAGGCTGAACGATTTGTAAAAGGTCGCGACACCATAGACGTCGGTGAGAGAGCGGCCTGTTTTTTCAGCTACGATTTTCAAGGCTTCGGGAGGCAAGTAGCTGTATTTCGCCTGAATATCCTCCAGAATCGAGATCAGGCCTCCCCGATCACCCTCGTGCTTTTCGAGAACACCGAGAACTTCATTCGCTTTCATGGGAGTCTTCCACGCGTACGAACCCGACCTCCGGCGCGCTCAAGCCCGGCTCGACGCTTCCCCCGATGGGTCGTACATCAGCTAAAAGGCACCAAGCTTGGTCGTCCCCCTAGTCCGTAGCGCCCCACCCTTCCTTGCGTCTTCAGTCAGACCCTCGGAGGCGAGGAAACCTAGCAACACCAGATGCGCAGGGCAAGCGCCGTGCCACAAACCGAAAGCTCAGGCGGCAAAGGGGGCGTGCCCATCGGGCCGGTACCGTGGGAACGTCGACCTACTCGTGCACGCGCGACCCCACACGTCGACGTAGCACAACGCAGCGTCTCGGTAGGGTACCCACACCACTGACAATCAGGTCGACGAACGGGTGCATCACACAACGCGTGGCAAAGCGGGTAGCATGGGTCCGCCGCCGGGTGGGGTGCGTCCGCCACCCGCGGTGAGGCGGCTGCCCCAGGTACACCCATCAGAACATATGCGGTCCACAGGGCAGTTTTGCTTATCCACCTCAATCGGGCTGCGCCCGATTTAGGCACATTCGTGTTATCATGGAACGACCCATGTGATCACGCCTCGGCTACCTCTTCCGTCCACTTTAACTCGAAGCGGCACCGGCGACCGAACATGCCTGACAAAGCTCGTTTCCGCGATGCATGGCTGTCTCTCAAGCCAATCCCAGTTGACCTTATGTTTACCCGCGTGGTGCACGCAAAAGTAGCTCACGCGAAAGCTCGTGATGTTGTGGAAAAAATGGGAGCCCTGACTCGGATCCACGTTCATTTCCGGCGTGGTGGCCTCAACAATCACCTTGGCGCCCGAGATCTGCGGCCAATTAACCGGGATGCCCAGCCATGGGTCTACGCTCCCCCAGCGACCGAATCCAATTAGGAGATAAGGCGCCTCGTCCTTGCCCAGTCCGACGTTTAACGCCTCAACCTCGCTGGCGATCTGGGGGGTATATTTCGCCTCGAACGCATCGGGCCGGACGTATACCACGTCCTTCAGCGTGTCAACAACCCCGTTGCCCATGACCGACTCCGAGGCCGCCAGTACGTTCTCGGCGGACATCTCCTCCTCGGTGACTTCCACGAACTCGTCGGAGACCATCATCGGCCGAACCTGCAGAAAGCCGAAGCGCGCAGGCAGGCCTCGCTCTGGATCCAGGCTCATAGCGAACTCAATCTCGACCTTCGCGTCGGCGGCCTGCTCGGACATACTCAGCAACGTCTTGACCAGCTTGTTC
>CAYOQG010000143.1:0-14335 GCA_964405925.1 uncultured Phycisphaeraceae bacterium
CTATCCCACACATTGCCACCTTGCCATCTGAGCCATATTACGATGCTGCTCTCTGGAGGGTTCTTCCGGTGCTCGGGTCTCAACGATCATCTCAAGTGATCGGGAGTCAGCAGATCATCGCAACCGAATCGCGTAATGGCAAGACCTCACCGGCAGCGGGTCCCAGGAATGCGGTGATTGGTGACCTCCTTCATCGTTCTACGGCTCTCGCGAAGGACTCGGTGCCGGCAGGACCTCGCTGAAACTCTCACCGGAAACGAGAGGGAGAGCCAAGCGGGCCCGACAAAAATGCCGGCGTTGCGATCAGTCGCGGTCCAGTCTATGTGCGGAATCGCAGGTCGCGTCACGCAGAATCGACCCATTCGCGGGCCCACTCCCAAACGCGTCGATGATAGGCGGATAGGCTCCTGAGGCTCGGCCGGTCCCAACATCCTCACAGACATGCCACTGAGGTAAAGAACCGCAGCGTAACGCGGGTGTCGCGCACTTCCAAGTAGCCTTTGCGCGACTCACTTGGAGCTCGGATGGCGCACGAAGGCGTCCGATAGGAACCCCCAAGGCTATCGGTACTCGCACCTGTCAACCTGGGCAAGCTGTATTGTATGTTTCACTCAGCGTACTCGGTGAGTCACACGTGTGGCATTGCCGTCTCAGGGTCGAGGGATAGGTGACCGCATCTAACAGCATGAGGCTATCTCCTCCGCCGAAGGGGTGGAGTACGTAGGCGGCGGTCAGCAATGCCGACAATCTGAACAGCAGACGCCGGTGCCCGCAATCGCAGACGCGGCAAAAGCGGGGGAGCGTCGGGGACGTTTGACTCGCCAAAATGCTGACCCGTTGGGC
This sequence comes from uncultured Phycisphaeraceae bacterium, assembly GCA_964405925.1. GTDB lineage: Bacteria > Planctomycetota > Phycisphaerae > UBA1845 > UBA1845. The sequence continues at coordinate 844 of CAYOQG010000143.1, forward strand.
CTTTCGCTACTCTTCGTGTATCAGCTAGAATGGGAGCTGTCGCCTTGGACCGCGGCAGCCGTTTGCCTTGTAATGCTAGCTAGCCGGCGCTGTTTGGATGAGAGGTGTATGGGAACTGCGTGTTGATCGGCCTCGTTGGATGACCCATCATTCTGAGGACAAGCTAACGGATGGTACCAGTTCCTCCGTCGTCAACGTTCTCTCGGTGGATGTCGAGGATTGGTACCAGCTGACTGGGGAGCAACTCGCCGGGCGGGGGGAAGCCCGTTCGGATCAAGTGGCTCGGCAGGTAGACAGACTACTCGGGTTACTGGAAAAGCACAGATGTCGGGCGACGTTCTTCTGTCTGGGAAAATCGCTGGCGGGTGCTCCGCACATCGTCCGGCAGATCGCGGACGCAGGGCATGAGATCGCGACACACGGATGGGGACATGAGCCGGTCCATCGGATCGGCCTCCAGCAGTTCCGGGATGATCTGGTTCGATCCCTCAACTGGCTTGAGGACGTGGTAGGACGGCCGGTTCGGGGCTATCGGGCGCCGGCGTTTAGCATCACGGCCGATCTACTTGAAGAATTCTACGACATCTGCTTCGCCGCGGGGCTCACCTACGATTCCAGTATCTTCCCGACTCGCGGGCGACGCTACGGGATCGCGGACCACTCTCTCAAGCCGACGGTGGTACGCGAAGGTGACGGTCGACGGTTGGTCGAATTACCCCTGGCTACACTGAGCTTTATCGGGCGCCGGTGGCCCGTGGCAGGTGGGGGTTACTGGCGGCTCATGCCGACGCGCGTGATCCAATCGGTAGTGTCTCGGATCAATCAAGAAGGACGTCCCGTGGTCACCTACCTGCATCCGTATGAGTTTGACCCCGAGCGGCTGGATGCCAAAGCGGCGGCAGGACTGTCTTTACGCTCCGCGCGGCGTGGACTTACCCAAAACCTCGGACGGCGGTCGATGTACAAAAAACTGGACGGAATACTCGCCCGACACCGCTTCGGGGCAGTGGAGGACTATCTACGTGCTATCGGATGCTTCTGATCACACAGACAAAGTTCGCGACTATTTTGATGACCGCGTTACCGCCTATGACGCATTCTACGATGAGTCTTCGCACTTACGTCGGTGGGCAAACCGGACCTTTCGAAAAGCCGTGTACCTTCGCCGTGACCGGACGACCGAGCTGGCCGAGTCCCACCGGTGTCGGACACTTCTAGATGTTGGCTGTGGTAGCGGGCGAAACTCGGTGTGGTTTGTGCGGCATGGGATCGAGCGGGTTTTCGGGCTGGACTTCTCCGTCGAAATGATCCAGGAAGCCCAATGTCTGGCGGAGCGCGCCGGCGTCGCCGGTCGTTGTGAGTTTCAGGCGGGGGATTTCTTGGCGTTCCCGACCGGCCGGCGCTTCGATATGGTTTGTGCCCTTGGGGTATTTGATTATGTCGAGCAGGCTGAGCCTTTTCTCCGGCATATGACGCAGTTCGCGGATCGCGTGATCTATGCAAGCTTCCCTGGATGGACGCTGGTGCGATCGCCACTTCGGAAACTACGCTACGCGCTGCGTAGCTGCCCGACACGTTTCTACCGCCGCAGTGAAGTGAGGACGCTCTTTGAAGCCGTTGGGTTCGGCCCGGTTCATTTGAAGCCTGTTCCCAGTGGCTGCCTCGCGTGGGCAGTTAAGGAACGTCCTTAGTCGGCGTCACGTAACCCTAATTCAGCAAGCCGCAGCGCCGGCTAGCATCGCTGACTCACCGGATCTTCAATGTTGGAAGCCTCATTCGTCGCCAGTTCCTTGCCCACCGATCAACGTCCGCAGATGGCCTTTCAACCGGGCCGGATGCGCGCAACTGAGGCCACGAACACCGGTCGCACCATTCTGACCTCGAAGTTGCGCCTGTACAGCATCCTTCTGCGGCACCAGAGCATATCGGACACTCGGGGCGCTCTCCGCTGATTCCTGCGCAGGTTCTTCGTAGCCGGACGACGTGTGGAGACGTCCGATAATGACGGGTAAGCTCGCCTGCACGCGCCTGTCAACCTGGGCAAACTGTATTGTATGTTTCAATCAGGGTACTTGGTGAGCCACACAGATGGCAATGTGGCCTTGAGGTTGGGGGGATTGGCGACTGCATCCACCTGCATGACGCCCGTTTCGCCGTCAAGGGAATGAGCTTCCCCAGGACGGTTACGCGCGCCGACACGCTGACCAGCGGGCGTTGACACTTGCGGGGGCCGGTGGTGCACGCTTGCGAAGTGCGAGGGGTTGATGATGTGCTCACGTCCATCACGGTCTCGGTGCGAACTGTCGCATTTTTGTTTGACGTGCTTTATTTGTCTGCATGGACTCGGCTTGATGCTGTTCGCGGCAGGTTGTGGGGCCGATCTCGGCAATCGTAGCACCGCCGATCCGCGCACGCCGACGCTCGACAGTACCGTCAGCGACGAGGGTGATCAGGGTAACGAGCTTGTTTCACCTGCCGGGGTTGAGGAAGAGCCGAGCCCATTGACATTTACGACCGACCCGTCTTTCTGTTGCGACCCGCTCTCCATCGAGTTCGCCGTACAACCACCAGAGTCGGCCTGGGAAGATGATGTCACCTACCATTGGGACTTTGGTGACGGAAGGACGGCAGCCGGTGCATTCGTGAAGCACACTTATCCCTGGCCGGCCGAGTACACAGTGGTCCTGACCGCCAAGCGGCCCGACGGCATTGTCGAGAGGGTCCAGCACACGTTGTCACTCACGTCGGTCACCGAAGAGCGTGGGCTGGCGGCTTACGCTGGCCCGGATCAAGTCGTGGTTGCCGGCGACCTCGTGGTGCTGGAGGGGGACGCAAGCGTTGTGGCTGCCGCGGATACCCTTGCGTACGAATGGGTGCAGATCGCGGGCCCGCCCGTGGACTTCGCCACTCGCTATGAGGCCGTTGCTACTTTCGTTGCTCCCGAGCCGGCAGGCGAATCGGACACGCTCATTTTTGAGTTGACCGTCACCGAGGACAGTCTCCAGGCTTCAGACAAAATGCTCGTAACAGTGTTCGCCAAGACGTCCGACGCCGACGCGAATACCCCGCCAATTGTATGGGATCAGAGTGCGTTGGCTGCGGTGGGCGGAACGGTCCTGCTCACGCTCGATGGCAGCGACGTAGACGGTGACGACCTGGCCTTTTCGATCATCAGCAGTCCGGCGCATGGCACACTAGGTGACATCGACAACTCGCCAGTGTCGGCCGCGACCGTTCTCTATGCACGCGAACCGGACTACTTCGGCACCGATACTTTCGCATTCCAAGCCACCGATGGGGAGGCAGAGTCGGACGTGGCGGTCTATTCGATCCCCCGTTGCGAGCCCTTGACGATCATTCCATGGGTGGAATGCAACTGGCCCGGTGCCCCGATGCACGGGGACAAGCTGGCTTCGGCTACAATGCTTGATTACGTCGTAGAGGGGCTGCTTGTCTGGAAGACGGTGACTGATACGGCAATCGTCTCGACCATGCCAAACCGTGCCGACCTCTACACCGAGTTACACCGACGTGCCCCGGAAATGCGAATCATCCCCGGTCTGAAGACGTGGCACTCACTGGAGAGATTCGATTCCGTGAGCGGTTGGCGGGTGATTGCTCGTGAGGTCTCCGCTATCCGTGCGACATCCGGTGAGCGGGTGATAGTGCTTGAAAACGAGACGGCGCTAGAAGACTGGGTGAAGGGGCGGGAAACGCTGGACACGCGTAAATTGAGGGAGGGCCTGGCGCTGTTGCCGACCGACATGCAGTATCTCTGGCATCCCAGCTTGTGGCTCTCCGCTGGCGATGAGGCCCAACAGCGCCTTATGCAGGTATGTCAAGTTGTGGAAGAAGCTCTTCGAGACGTGCGTTTTCTCGACCAGAAGTACAACGCGCATCATAGTGTCAACAACGCCCGGTTCGCCAAGGCCTCGAAAGTCTTGCATTCGATCGCGAGTAGGCCTACATTACCCATGCAATTCTTCCTTGGGACGGACAATAAGAATGTCTGGTGGAGAGACGATCAGATTGACGAGGCGCTGTCGTATGTTCGCACGGATTGGGGTAACAGCGCCGATGTCGTTCTCTACATCGGACAAAAGCGCTGGGTTGAGGCGGCGCAGTCGCTGTCAACGCGGTTGCCGCAGCGGGGCTCGGCCGCGAAGCCCTGATTCAGCGACGTCCCGCACATTACGAGATCACGGACTTACAGGGGAAACGAACGTCGCGTCCACAAGGGAATGGGATGGTTAGTGAGGCAGAGCCAAGCAGAAGATGGATGCTCAGTCTCTGACATTGCTAGTTCTTCTGGTTATAGGCACCGTCGGCGCCGTTGCCCTCCTACTGCTTCTCGGTTTTCGACCGACGGAAGTCATGTTCCTCGGGGCTGCGGTACTCCCGATCGTTTGGCTCAGTCGCCTAAACGACCATAAAATCACTATCGGTGAGTCGACTTTTGTGCTCCTATGGGCAGTGTTCGGACTACTATTCCTGCTGGGGCTGATCTCTGGCCATCGTACAACGCGTCAGCTGCTGAGGCGGCCGACACGGAGACTGGGCATATCGCTGGCGATTCTCGTGGGCTTCATGATGCTCAGCAACATGGGGCACAGCACGAGTGGCAACGACGTCATTCGCGGCGTAAATGCCGTCCTGTTCGTCGTCCTCCCGTTCCTCGCCGCGTTGTCGGTTACCCACTGGTGTCGCATCGACGAGGCTGGAATCCAACGTGCAGTGCTGGCACTTCTCCTTGCCGGCATCATGCTCGCACTGATGAGCTTCGTGACCGCGATCTTTCCTGGAGTAACGTCAGCCCTGGGCATAGGCGGTACCTACAGGACGTACGGGCCTGCGCGAGCGTTCTCGCCACTGGGGGGGGCGAACGGGACGGGGATGATCCTTGTGATGGTGTACTGCTTGGCCTTCGGACAGCTACTGGCCGGACGGTGGCGCCTGATCAGTGCGACGGCGTTAGCGGTATCGTTTCTCGCGCTTTTGACAACGCTGGCTCGTGGTGCGCTAATCGGCTTCGTTGTTGCGAACTTGTTTCTGCTCGTAGGGCGGCGCTATACAGCCCGCCGACTGTTGATTGGTTTGACGGTGGTGGTCCTTTTGCTGATCCCTTCGGCATACATTCTGAACCGGCATTACGCGCTCGAACGGCTGAACTTGGGGACTAGCGAGGCGTACGCGGGTCGTAGCGCGGCCACGCGGCTCGAGACAATGAAGGCATCCCTTCATTACGGGATGGACCACTTACTCCTGGGCGGAGGTTGGGGGCTCATCTATGACAAGCCACGCATCCGCTATGCTTATCGTCCCGGTACTGCGGACCGGTTGTTCTACCTTGGAGACCGCATCAGCTTGACAACTCCCCACTCCCTTCCGGCCCTGGTACTTGTCGAGTCCGGTGTGCCCGCGCTGGCTGCTCTGGGGTTCTTCGTCTGGTCGTTGTGGACCGCTCTTAGAGTGCCCTCCCCAGGAATCAGGCGACGCGAAGCCCGGATTGTCGATGGGTTCCGTGCCGGCATACTGGGCTTCTTGGTGGTATCCCTGGTGCAGGACAACCTGTTCCTGGCGGACAAGGTGGCCTATTGTTTTTATCTGTTCGTCTTCACGGGCCTCGCCGCCGTGGCGTACTACGGGCGGGCGACTCAGTATGCATGTACCGTCGAGCCTTCCCCGACGCCGCTCCCGGTCCGCCAGGCTCCGAGCGTGGCGGGATAGCATGCCTGGTAGCCTGCTCAAGGACACGACTGTCACCTTCACCGGCCGGGTGCTGGGGATGCTGCTCGGCATCGGCGTTGCCAGTGCTAGCGCTTGGCTTCTCGGCCCGAGTGGCAGGGGTGAGCTGGCAATCTGTCTGGTCTTTTCACAACTGCTTGTACTCGGGCTGGCGTTCGGTGTCGAGATGGGTTGTGCCTATCACGCCGGCCGCGAGCCTGACAAGCTCGACGTGGTCCTTGGCACGCAGCTCGTGGCGTTCATCTTGACCGCCGCATTGATCGTGGGTGTGGGCATCACCTGTCTGAGATTACCGTTGTCCTTTGTCCAGAAGGTTCCAGCGTCCGCCTTGGCGTGCGCGATTGTCTTCGCTGTGAGCCAGCTGCTCCTTGTCTTCACGACCGTTCTGTTTATGGGCCTTGGACGACTCACGCTTTACAATGTAGCACTGGTCGGTAGACAGGCGGTGACGCTGCTCGTGTTTATCGTCTGCTGCTGGATCGCTCCCGATGTTACGATTGCGGTGATCGCGTACATCATCGGATCGTTGGCGGCCGGCCTGTTTCTCGTCTTGAGTTTGGCGCGCCTTCGCTTGGCAAGCAAACTGACCGTCTCATGGCATATGGTGGCTGCCTGTTACAAGTATGGTGCCAAGTACTACTTTGGCAAGCTTGCGACCATGGTCGATGTGCAGATGGGTGTCATTGTCATCGCGATGGTTGGTACGACCGAGGAGGTTGGGTTGTTCGCCGCGGTGTTGGGTCTCGCGAGCCGCCTGTGGATCCTGCCCGAGACACTGAACGTCGTGCTTGTGCCGCGCGTTTTGGCGGGGCAAACGGCGCTGGTCGGTTTGGTCGTTCGAAGCTGTCGAGTGGCGGTGATCGCCACCATGGCGGCTGCTTGCCTGCTTGCCGTTTTTGCAAGGCCAATCGTGATCATCTTGCTGTCACCCGCGTTCTTGCCGGCCGTGTCTCCATTGCTAATACTTCTTCCGGGCGTTGTAGCCCGCTGTATAACGAAGGTACTGATCTCCTATTTCATTGGTACTGGGCGGCCGGAATCCAGTTCGGTTACGCTTGCAGTCGGTCTGGCGATCAGTGTCGGATTACTGCTGGTACTCCTGCCCACTTGGGGTTTGGTGGGAGCAGCAATTGCGATTTCAACGGCCCATATGGTCGAGGCGATGCTCGCGATGCTCCTCTTTACTAGACAGACAGGATGCTCATGGTGGGAGTTCAGGCCGCGCGTAGACGATTGCCGGAGGGTCTGGTCCCGGATTCGTGCCGCAACCGGCTCGAAGACGGAATCGGATAAGCTCGGAGACATGCCCATATGAACACAGCACTCACTGTTTATTTCCTCTCCGAAGGCATCTACTGCGATTTCTTCATGCGGCGAGTGGGCGAACCTGAAGGGCTGCCCCCACTATACAACACCTGGAATGGCTATGCCGACCGCGGCCACCGTGTGCACATTTTCAGCCAGGACTACAGGTACGATCACTACGACGACTGGAACCATCGCGGGAAGCAGATGCACAATATCCCACTCCCGGTGGTGTACCCTCGGCGCCACCGTCATAGACTCATTGGCAAGGTGCTGTTCCGGTTCACCCGTCTTGTCGGGCTCTTGAGGCTGCGCAGGCGCGTGCTCCAGATTGGAATGGAGGATCCGCCAGACGTGATCTACAGCTGCAGCCCCTGGTGCACGCTGATCGCCTGGCGTGCGGCGAAACGGTTCAAGGCCGTCCACATCATTCGCCGGTTTGGGACGTTTCTGTATGGACACATACAGGATAAGCGCAAGATGCTCACCGACGACGGGTATGTGGAAGCTTTGGGTTATCGGTTGCCGTTCGACCTGCTGGTCATGGGGAACGATGGTACGTTCGGCGACCGCGTGGCGCATCACTACGGCTGCCCGCCCCAGAAGCTGCGGTTTTGGACGAATGGGATCAACAAGGGGCTCTACAACCCGGACTTCGACCGCACGTCATTCCGCAGCCGGCTTGGGTTTCCCCCGCACACCCCGCTGATTCTGGCGCTCAGCCGGTTGGCAGGCTGGAAGCGCGTGGACAGGGTGCTGGAGGTGATGAAGTATGTGAAAGCAGCGCGTCCCGACGCCCGCCTTGTGATCGTCGGGTCGGGGGAGAAAGAGCAGGAGCTCAAGACGCTCGCCCGTCGCCTCGCCGTTGACGACGTCACTCAGTTCGTTGGCTCCGTGGAGCACGCTAGGGGGGGCGAGTATTACAACGGCTGCGACGTCTATCTCCAGCTCTTCGACGTAACGAACCGCTGTAACCCTTTGTTCGAGGCGATGGTCTGTGCTATGCCCGTCGTTACACTCCGCGATCAAAGCACCCGAGATATCGTAGCACATGAACGGACTGCGCTTCTCGCCGAGCCTGCGGACATGGAGCAAGCGGCGCAGTACGTTCTGGCATTGCTACAAGATGATAAGCGTCGTCGGCAGTTGGGCGCTGCGGCCCGTGAGCACGTCGTCCAGAACTTCCAGACGTGGCCAGAGCGGATCGAGATGGAGATCCGCGATGTGCTCGAAGTACTCCAGACGAAAGGGCAGCGGCGTTAGCCCATGGTTTCTTCCGTCGCGAACAGGGTGTTTCGGCTCTGGACGAGAAATAGGGTTCGTTCCACGACGAAGGAGCATGATGATGGACTTCAGGGCGCGCAGACGCGGGAAGGCAACTCAGGATCAGTCGTTTTAAGGGCGTAGCCGATCGACCCGATTGATTGACGAACGCGGTTTGGCGGATTGGGATACGATTCATGTGTGGGATTTGCGGCGTTGTCGCATTCGACAGTCGTGACGCTATCGACGGGCGACTGGTGCCCGAGATGTGCCAGGTAATGCGCTACCGAGGCCCGGACGGCATAGGGTTCCTTCGGCGTTCCTGTGTGCACTTGGGCCACGTGCGCCTTAGCATTATTGATCTGGCCAAAGGCCAACAACCTATGTCCAATGAGGACAGCACCGTACACGTCGTATACAACGGTGAAATCTACAACTACCGTGATCTTCGTTCGTCTCTTGAGAGCCGTGGCCACATCTTCCGGACGAATTGTGACACGGAAGTGCTTGTTCATCTTTACGAGGACTACGGTCGGGATCTCATGGATCATCTCGTGGGTGAATTCGCCTTTGCCGTGTGGGACGATCGAACAAACTCGGCTCTGGTTGTGCGCGATCGTCTTGGCGTGAAGCCGCTTTTCTATGCGGTTGTGTGTGGACGGCTCTATTTTGCCAGCGAGATGACGCCACTGCTGTTGGCTAAGGACATACCGCGGTGCCTCGATCAAAGCGCCATCCAGACTTATTTGGATACAAGGTCAATCCCCGCGCCTCGCACGGTCTACAAGGACGTGCGCAAGCTGCTTCCGGGCCATCGACTCGAAGTGAAGAACGGTCGCGTCGATGTCACACCATACTGGGATGTCCGCTTTGAGCCGGATGAGAGCCGCAACGAGGATGATTGGGCCGACGAACTCCGCGCTCTGATTGATGAGTCCGTCAAAGGTCAACTGATGAGCGATGTGCCGCTTGGTGCGTTTCTCAGCGGTGGTGTGGACTCCAGCACGATTGTGACTAGCATGGTTCGCCAGCATCAAGGCGTGGTCAAGACTTTCAGCATCGGGTTTGAGGAATCGGCCTACGACGAATCCCGGTATTACAAACTGCTGGCACAAGAACTCGGTATCCGCCACTACGAGTTCATCTTCCGCCCCAACCTGGTCGACATCGTTTCAAAGGTGGCTCACCACTTCGGCGAACCTTGTGCGATCGGCTCAGCGCTGCCCTTGTATTTCCTGTCGAAGCTGGCCCGGGAGCACGTGACGGTTGTACTCAGCGGAGACGGTGCAGATGAGGTGTTCGCTGGCTACAACGTCTACAACTTCTTGAACTGGATTCGAATCCTTGACAAGTGGGGCGGCCGGTTGGTGGCCAGTAAGTGGATAGGTGCCTTGCTCAGACAGATGGCAATGCGGACGACTTCGCGGTTTGGGAACGCCATGCGGCGGGCCCGAAAGGTCCACCAACTCCTGAATCTTCCGGCCTTCCTCCGGAGACCATTAATGCACGTGGCCGAGTTGCGCGGTTTGGAACAACCGTTGCTGCTGCATCCGCAGGCTGCATCGGCCGTCCCGGAATATGCGCAGGCCTTCCAGCGGGTGGAACACAATCACGACTGGCTGCGATCCTATCTCTATGCCGACATCAAAACCCTGCTCCCCGATGAGATGTTCACAAAGCTCGATCGGATGACGATGGCGAACAGCATGGAGGCGCGGGTCCCCCTTGTCGACTACCGTCTGGTGGAGCTGGCCGGGCGCATGCCCTCACGGATGAAACTCAAGCGAGGCGAGGTGAAGGCGGTCCTGAAGCGAGCGCAGCGGGACCGCCTTCCACAGGCAATCTTGGCCCGAAAGAAAGTTGGTTTCGAGGTTCCGCTGAATCAATGGTTCCGTGGCCCTTTGCGATCGATGGCCTGCGACCTATTGGGTGACACCCGGTTTCAAGACTCCGGCTTATTCTCGCCCGCGGCTGTCTCAACCCTGTTGGAACGTCACATGAACGAAGTGGATAACCACGGAACGGAACTCCTGTCGCTTGTTGCTTTTGAGACTTGGCGGCGGGACATTCATGAGCGAGCGGTTTGGCCTCCCGCCGAGAACAGCGAACCCGCCCGGTATGTGGAAGACCGCCAGCTACTACCAGGATAACGGTGGCGAAACTCGATCGACACCCACCACCATGGCCTCGAATGCGGGGTTAAGGCGGCGAGATGGTAGATCCGTTCTCGATATGATGGTTGGCCGGCCGCCTGCTGTAGCTGGATCGCAGGCCAGATGGAAGAGTTCGATTATGAGTCTGTGCCGGCAGAGTACGCCTTTGGCGACTCAAGGCATGATTGCGACACTGGCAAGCGATAACGGAGACGAAGGCTAATCGTAAACGCCCCGAGCATGATCTTAGGCGTCTGTGGCAACGCCGTGACGCGGCGGCAGGGGACATGGTACACCCCTCACAGCTTCGGCAGGATCGTCACGGAGCTCGCGGAGCGTGTCGCGCAAGTCCGGTGTTTCTGCTTCCAAGCCGCACCGCCGAGTGTCCCGCACTGTGATTATCCTCTGACTCGGTCGAACATCTCGGTGCACGCTGGGCCGATGTGGGCCACAACGCTACAGGCGCTGAGGAGGCCCCACGGCCTCATTCGTCACTACAGCCAGCTTGTTCAAAGCTCCGACGCACTTTTCTTGCGAGGGAGCCTGCCCGCCCTCTGGACGGTGCACCTTATGCGGTGGGCACACAACAAGCCCATTGTGCACTGGGTCGTCGGGAACCCGCTGGCCCTGATGCTTGGGGAAAAGCGAGGTTATGGCTCCGCGCTGACTCGCCTCGGTGTGCTGTATGCGCGGCTCGATCGCACGATGACTCGCCTGGGTGTTCGCGTCAGTAAAGCGCATATCCTCGCGAACGGCGTAGAGCTGGCGCGGATCTTCGCGTCCAGCCGCACGCATGAAGTCGTGAGCACGACCATCTCCGATGAGGACTTCAGGGAGCGGCCGGATACCTGTGACGGGCCCTCCATCCGTGTCTCCTTCGTCGGTCTCATCCGCCCTGAGAAGGGAATCGAATACCTCTTACGCGCGCTACCCTCGTTGGATGTGGGTCGCCCTGTCGAACTCTCGCTGATTGGCTCCTGGACGCAGTTCCCCCAAGAGCGCCGCCGGTTGTTGGGTATCATCGAGGAACTGGGCATTGCGAGCCACGTACAGTGGGAGGGTTACGCGCCCTTTGGCCCGGAGCTGTTCGGTCAACTGGATCGCGCGGACATATTGGTACTTCCGAGCCTGTCCGAAGGGACGCCACGCGTCCTGGTCGAAGCCCGCGCTCGAGGTGTGCCCGTGGTCGCTACCAGCGTAGGTGGGATTCCCAGCAGTGTCCGCCATGGGGAGGACGGCCTGCTAGTGCCTCCGCGCGATCCTGAGGCGATTGCATCCGCCGTGACGCGTATCATCTGTGACGGCCCGCTTCGTCGACGTCTGATTATGACGGGTCGAGAGCGTATGCGCGAGCTGACACTGAGTCGATTTGTCGATCTAATATTGGGACTGCTGTCGACGAGGTAAGGCAAGCGCCCTCGTCAAGATCCTGCCACCGCTGGCCGTCCTGAGGCGGGTGACGTTTGGAGCGTTTGTTAATGTACGAACGCATCAGTATGGCAGTATACAACCGGAGCCCGGTCTGGGTCCAGAACTTGCTGTGCACGCTTGAAGGCAGGCGCCTGCAAAAACTGCGCTTTGGCGGGGTATTTCCACAGTGGGCTCGGTTCTACGCCGAGTCGCGCGCCTGGTCGGAGGAGCGCCTCCGCGACTATCAGCGTACACAGATCCAGGACTTGTTGCGCCACTGCTTCGACTCGGTACCGTACTATGCCAAGCGCTGGAAGGGTGAGGGCCTGTCATCTGGAGATTTCAAGGAACTGGAGGATCTTCGTGGCTTTCCGAAAACCACCAAAGAGGACGTCCTTGAGGCCGGTCAGCGGATCATCTCCTCGCGAGTCGAACCGCGCCGATTGCGGAAGTTCATGACCGGGGGCAGCACCGGTACACCCCTCCCGCTGTACTACACGCCAGAGGAGACTCAGCAACATTACGCCGTCTTCTGGGATCGCATGCGCCCGGGCGTCAAGCAGGGTGATCGCTATGCCACGTTTCAGGGAAAGGAGGTTGTGCCCTCGACGCAAGCCAAAGCCCCCTTCTGGCGCGAAAACCGTGCGGCGAATCAGCGTCTTTATTCCATGGGCCACCTCGCGCCGGAAAAGCTGCGCGCTTACGCGGAGAACCTCATCGAGGAGCCGTTTGTGTACTACCAGGGTTACACTAGCTTCATGTCTGTAGTCGCGGAGTACATGGCTCAGAAAGGACTGACACCGCGAACGCCGCCCAAGGCTGTGTTCCCGACCTCGGAACAATTGACCGTTGCGGCGCGGCGGCTGTTCGAAACGACTTGGCAGACCAAAGTGTGGGATGAGTATTGCCAAGGAGAGCACTGCGCATTGATCGCCGAGTGCGAAGAAGGAAATCGGCACGTGCAGATGGACTATGGCTTGGTGGAATATGAACCCATCGGGCACGAGGATGGTCAACTGTTGGCCGAGATTATCTGCACGGGTTTGATTGCCCGGACGGCGCCGCTTATCCGTTATCGGGTCGGTGATCGCGTCTTGATCGACGAGGGTGCGACTTGTCCATGTGGCCGGCCGGGCCCCGTGATCACCGCCATCCGCGGGCGCACGAGCGAGTTCATCGCAACCCCCGACGGGCGTAAGTATCCTCACATCTCGCTGATCGTCGATCTTCTTCGGAACGTCCATCGGACACAGGTTGTGCAGGAGGATCCGAGCCGGATTTTGGTCCGGGTGGTTCCGGCGCCACATTATACACGACAGGATGAGGAGCACCTTATAAAGTGCTTCGAAGATCGCGTTGGCGGTGGAATCGCCGTGACCGTCGAACACGTGAGCGAGTTGGAACGCCGACCGAACGGGAAGATCCTAAGCATCATAAACCGCATTCCGGGACACGGGCGGTTCATCGGCAGCGCCGCGGAGTCCGACTAACTGTGAAATGGCTCTTACTGGAACGACGACTTTCCTTTGATGTCATGCGTGGTGGCTCGTCCGCGTCTCGCTTACGAATATTTTCTGCGCAGACAAGCACTTCACCACACGCGCAAGGTGTACTGG
>CAYOQG010000144.1:0-14229 GCA_964405925.1 uncultured Phycisphaeraceae bacterium
CCCTTGATAAGGGGGGGCTACGGGGGGGTCTTCTACTCGACAAGCGGGGCAGCAGTGCCATCAAGCGACGGATCGATTGGTGGCTTATGTGCATCTGCTGTGGTGCCGCGCTGGGTATGGTTCTGTCAAGCTGGCCGATCTTCGTGCTGATTCCGCTAGTCGCGATGCTCGAATGGTGGCAGACGGGGAACACCGTGCGTGGGTCGGTGGGTGGCAGGGGTGAGCAAAGCTCACTCGCGAATTCCAGGAGGCCACAAGCGGATTCCGTCCACGCATCAGGCTCTCTGCTTGTTCCTGTCAAGCGGACCGTCATAGGCGTCGCTTTCGGCGTGCTCGTCTATCTCGCTACCAACCCGTACATCGTGATCAACGCGCTTGCCAACCGCGAGGTCCTGCGGAGCAACTTCGGCAATTCGTTCGCTATGTATGAGGTCTCGCGAATTTTCGAGGGATTTGTACGCGTCGTCGAGCTCACGGTTGAAGGCGCCGCCTGGCCGATCCTCGTGTGTGGTGTGATATCCCTCATCATCGGATTGAAACGAAAGAACAGACCGATGCTCCCGCTTGCGGTGCCCGCCATCGTCTTTTTCCTGCAGTTTGTCATGATCGGTGCCGGCAAACCGGGCGAATATGGCCGATTCGGCGTGTTCACCAACAGCGCATTGGCCATCGGGACTGCCTGCTTGCTCGTACATCGGTGGAGGAGGATTCCCGGGATCGTCAACATAATCGCCGCCCTGCTTGTGGTGGTCTGGACTGGTGTGTTCGGAGCGGTGTACCTCTTGAATTTCCGCTTGGACGCCACCGGCGAGGGTTCGCGCATGGAGCTGGCCACTTATCTCAAACACGGCCCATCTGCCGTACGGGTTGGGACATTGGCTGAACCGGCCCCGTACTGTTGTCCTCCGATGGACTTCTCAAAGACCGATCTGCGGTGGTTCGCCACCGTCGGCCAGTTCGAACCACACGCCGCCACACCGAACTCAGTCCTGATCGAACCTCGTGACGCACGACTCCGGAGGGGGACCCGCCCAGAGGACCGCGGTCGGACCGACGTTGGTCATCGGAAGCCCGGCGACCTCAGCACCGTGTTCTGGCCGCGAGGGTATTGGTCGTCCGGGGCTGCGTCGTCGCGGTGGTCTTGGTGGTGGGCCGAGGAGACTCCGATCAGTTGGGCCAACAAGGTCTTTGCGGTGACGTTCAAGACGTGGACGTGGGATCCGGCGCACCCGGGGATCCTACAGGGCGGATTTTAACGGCGCACGTGGTTTGACGTGTGGACCAAAGGCCCTACGCTAGGCGTCCTCGAGAAGGGTAATAGCGTTCCCAAGTTCCGATAGAGGTGACCATGCCGAACCCATTGTGTCATTTTGAATTGATGACGGAGAATCCCGAGAAGTGCAAGGCCTTTTACGGGGCTGTGTTTGACTGGCAGTTTGATGACGCGTCCATGCCGGGTTACACGCTGGTCAACACCGGCGCCGAGCCAACCGGCGGGGTGTTTCCCAAGCCCGACGAGGCACCCGGTGCATGCCTGAACGCCTACTTTCAGGTCGAGGACCTCGACGCGACTCTGGCCAAGGCGACCGAGCATGGTGCCGTTGTCCTGGTTCCGAAGACTCCGATCCCGAACGTCGGGCACTTTGCGATGTTCGCGGATCCTGAGGGCATTCCCATCGGCCTGATGCAGCCAAGTGGCTGATGACGGGATGGTGGCCCTATATCATCGCCTCCGATAACTTGACGTTCCAAAGATCTTGCGCGAGCACGCGTCAGTGTCAGCGTCGAACGTTCGCTCCCTCACGGTTGCGGCTCGGAGCGGCGGCGCCGCATCGGGCAAGATGAGTTAGAGAACAGATCGGCGCCGTTGCCTCAGATGGGCACGCAATGCGGCGCGCTTGCGCCCGGTGCCGTTGGTGCTGCCGTGGACGAGCGAAGCCATGGCGTCCCCCGGTACATACTTTCGACGGCACTGCCGACAATAGCGCACCAACATGCGGTCGATCCCGCTGACTACGACGGGAAACGCGCAGTGCGGGCAGTGTGTGTACAGAACGGACATGCTCAGTCCCCCCCACAGCCAGCCTACCCAGGCTGCCGAACAGCTCCCCTATCTTTGGGTCATACGGGCCTCGGCTCGAGCTTCTCGACGGCGGTGCTGGTGCGTGAGCGGCATCCATCGTGCTACGCGGGCTCTAGACAACCTCGCGAATGATGCCGCACCGCGGCTCAATGACGCGCGGGCTGCCAAAATCCTACCAAACCTCGTGTGAACACCCCGTTTGTCTCATCCGCGCCGCGATCGCGGTGAGCGACTCCAATAGGCGCGGAAAAGTGCCAAATTTATGTCAGTTCTCCTCCCGAAGGATCAAGGCCTACTTCCCCACACCGTCCCGGCCACCTCGAACTACTCCCCTGGTGGCGGCCCAACGGTCTCCTCCAGTAGCAGTACCGCATCCTGCGTGCCAATCGGCATGAGGTCCACGGAAAGCGGAGCCTCCATGAACTCCTGATCGTCCAAAAAAGCATCGGCGACCGACGCGTCGTCCATCAGGGCCCGGTCGTCATCGACGTGGTTGAGCCCCAGAAGATGACCGGCCTCGTGTGAACCGATGTTCCCTATGGCGATGCCCATTTCCACAGCCGTCGGATTCACCGAGAACAGATGGGGATCGAAAGATTCCGTGAAGATGATCGCGTCGTCGCAAAAATCGATGTTATAGGGATCCACACCTTCAGCGATTCCATAGGCGTCGGTACTGTAACCGCCGAAGTAGACAACGGAATATTCAGTGCCAGAGGGTGGCAGTGGATCGTCGGTCGTGAGGATGGTCACGTCAAAACGCTCGAAGTTCTGCTCGAACGTCTCCCGGATGGCCTCTTTGACAACGTCTGTCTGGCCCCGGTAGATCGCCGAAATGTCGGCTGCCTCAAATGGACCAAGCGTGATTGCGCCCAGCGACGGGGAGTCGACCTGGGCACCATCGAAGTCGAGCAGAAGAATCTGTCCCGCCGGCGTGGGAACTTGAGCGCTACCTCCAACCTGGACATCAACTCGATAGCTTCCCGTAAACCGGTTCTGCGGGGCAAACCCGGAATGCGAAACCACCAGGTAATAGGGGTCGCCGGCGTGGCGCACCACCCACTCGATATACGCATCCAACGCCTGGCTGCCTGAACCACCCCGGTCGTCGTTGTAATAGACGAGCCGATGCTGCCCATCGAAAATCGCCACCGCTACGTCCAGATCCGAGCTTGGCGTCTCCGCGCTGACCTTCAAGACGTTGCCCGGGGCGAGCGGTCCGATCTTGAAGACGTCCATGTCGCCGATCATAGCAACTGTTCCCTGCAGGCACGCGGTATCGTCCGAGGTAAAGAGTGCCTCAATCGCTTTGGAGAAACCGTCGTTCGGCTCCCCCCCAACACCAAGGTCGGTGCAGTTGCCATCGACCTCATTATCTTGGGGCACGGGGTTAAAACCGCAGCCAGTCGCACCCACGAGTAGCAGCACGCCCACAAACCCGGCGACGCCTGATCGGGCGCCACTTGGCAACGACCTCAATGTCGACCGCTCGTACATCATGGCAGAACCATCATCCGTTGAAGGTCAGCGCCCACAAGGCCTCGGGCGCGCGCGTCGCACGCCCCGCCCCATCGGCAGCCCACACGCAATGTCGAAGATTCGAGCCGGTCACGCACCGATCAGATCGGGCGTCAACCTCTTGCAGGGGGCCTGTCCCCTCCCAGTCTACCATCCGGTACGCCTCACACCACCATGGACCAAACCCGCCCAGATAGACACTGTCTGGGATTGCGACGGCCATCGTAGCACGTCGTGCGTGTATGACCAACGTCCTGCAACATATCGGGAGCACCTTATGCCACGTGAGGTCAATCATCCTCTAGGCTGCACGTGCTAAAACGCAGTCCTGCCCGTGCGGGCTTTATCGCGGTGTCTTCGCTTCCTTCAACCAGCCCTTGCCTTCGCCAACTTCCGCGCCGCATCTTCATCGAAAGGAGGAACGGGTCGCCGCCAAGCACGTCGAGAAGGTAGTTGGGGGCGTCTTGATACCCTAGTGGAAACACGGCTTTGTAGATCGGTGATCGCTCGAAAGCCTGGTCAACCAGCATCTGGCTCAGACTGGCGGTCACGTCCATGATTCCCGTGGGATCGTTCGTGTGGACGAGTCCCAGAAGGTGTCCGATCTCATGGCTGGTGACGTTGGCGAGGGCCTGGCTGATCTCCTCGACGGATGGATCGAGCTTCATGAATGCGGCGAAGGTGTCGGTGAAGATGATCGCCACCTGCTCTCTGGCGGCGTTGAATTCATCGACTCCCTCAGCCACGCCCAACAGGGCTTCGTCGTAAGTGCCAAAGCAGATTCGGGTCATCCCCGGTTCGAACGTGTCGCCCTCCCAGGTGGAGAGGATCGTGAGGTTTAACCCCTCGTAGTCCTCCCGAACGTACTCCATAACCCGGCTGATGATTCGATTGGTCTGACCGGCGAAGTCCGGCGATATGCGGGCGGCGTCGAATTCGGGGACGTCGACCGGGGCACGGCTGCCCACCTTGACGTTCTTCCCACCGTCGAAATCGAGCAACACCGTGTCCGGTCTGGGCGGAGGTACCTCGGCTGTTTCGATGTCCATCGGGACATTCGACGCGAGGAGGGCGTAGTCCCCCTTCGAGTCGTATCCCGGTGTGGCGGTCACCGCCACGAAGCAGGCGTCGGACCCGTGTCGGATCGCGACGTCGACAAAAGGCTGCTTGATGCCCAGGTAGACGTTGCGGTGGTCGTTGATCAACAGCGACGTCCCTGTGGCATCAAAGAGGGCGATCGCTCCGTTGAGCGACTCCGCCATGTCCATGTCGATCACGATGTGATCGCCGGGGATCACCGGCCCGAGGTCAAACACGTCGACGTCGTCCGGTCCGCTGATTCGCCCGCGGATGCCGCGTGGTTCGTAGGTGATGTCGACAGGCTCAGCGAGATCGAAGAGATCGTTGGGATTGGCTTCGTAATAGGTTGCCTCGTCATCTGCGTCGATGACGGTCATGTCCAGCGTGGTCTGCCGATTGTCGGCACTCTCGGGCTTTGGAGCGAGCGAGACACCGCACCCCCCTGCGACAACCACAAACGCGCATATGATCCAGCGCGCATACCCGCCGCGTTGCTTTTGTCGGACGTACACAGTTCTTCACCCCATCCAAGACTGCGGACCACTTTCCCCACCAATCGCTTGCAGCGGGGCGGCTGCCCCTTGCAGGGGGGCGGCTGCCCCCGCGTTGGCGGCAGGTTGAGGGTTTGGACCGAACCGGGCTGCTCCCGCGGAGTTGCCTCTTTCCCGATGTCCCGCGGTGCCTGTCGGTCGGTCGCCCTCACGACCGAACTGTGCTCTGTCCCCCCCTAAATGAGCTTCTCCCCCTCCGGGAGTTGACTGTACGATACGATCGCACGCGATGTGGCGGGTCTTGCCGAAGCGGTTACGGGTTCAGGTCAGCCCTCGATGTTCGCGGACCCGACCTGCGATGGTGAAACCACGTCGGGGCAGCCTTTTCCGTTGTCCAAACGGGACCAAGTCGTGGAGGTGCGGCAAGATGCTTCAAAGCTATAATATCGGCCTTAATGTCGACGATCGCCTTCACACCGCGGCAACGTCAAGCCATTCAGACGACTGGGCAAAGCGTGATCGTGTCCGCGGCAGCCGGGTCGGGCAAGACCGCTGTGCTCACTCAGCGCTGCGCCTACCTCGTCTGCGATGCTCCACCCATGACGCGGTGCAATGTTGACGAGCTGCTTGTTCTGACGTTCACGGAGGCGGCGGCAGCCGAAATGCGCTCACGGATCATCGATGCCATTCGTACCCGATCGGAGGCCAATCCCGCCGACAACCGGTTGGCACAACAAGTTGCCCTTGTCGATGCCGCCCAGATCTCGACGATCCACGCTTTTTGCCTGTGGCTTGTCCGCCGGTGGTTCACCCACCTCGATGTCGACCCCGCCGCAACCGTGCTCGACGCCGACGAGGCGGCGGTTTTGAAACGGGAAGTGCTGGATACGCTCTTTGCGGAGCTTTATGAGGTGACCCGCGCGCCGCAAGACCCGCTTGGACGGGTCTCTCACCGGTCGTCCAGTGACACCGAACCCAATGTTCAAACGCATGCTTCCGCGCTTGATGCTGGTACCTCCCCTGCCAGTAGCGAAAGGGCGACGCTCGCTCCGGCGTTCGTGAAGCTTGTCGATGATTACGGTCTGGGAGACGATCGTGGCATCGCCGAGTTCGTCTTGAAGCTGTACGACTTTACCGCGTCCTTGCCCCAACCCGATCGTTGGCTCACCGACGCCCGCACGTCGCTGGTCGATCATACGAGGAGCTTCGTGCTTGCCGTAGCGGATGATTTGACGCGCGAGCTTACATTGCAGCTCGAACACTGTGAGCAGTTGGCCAAAGAACTTGAAACTGGCCATGAAGTTGGGCTCTTTTACGCCTCACAAATTCGTGCTTACGTGGAAATCCTGGCGACTTGGCGTCATTCCCTCGAGGACCCAACTGACGAGAGCACGCACGGCAAGAGCGATACGGAAGACGACAGGTCGACCAGAGCAACCGCAATGAACGTCGGGGCAGACGACGCGAGGTTCGCACGGTTCGAGACCGTGCGGTCGCAGATCGCCGAGTTCGAATTCGCAAAGCTACGGGCACCTAATCTGCCCAACGAATCCGATCCCGCTGTTGTTCAAGCACGCGACGCCGCGCGGCAGGCACTCAAACACGTCAAGGCGGATCTATTCAACGGTCGCCTTGTGACACGCTTTGCCCTGTTCTCACCGGACGAACTTGTGGACGGGTTGAAGCGGACTGCCCCTTACGTCAGAACCGCGGTTGATCTTGTGCGGATGTTCCGCGATGCCTATGCCCGCAAGAAACGCGAGCTGAGCGGGCTTGATTTTTCCGACTTGGAGCGATTCGCGTTCGACCTCCTACGCAGCGACACGGACCCCCACCAACCATCGGAGGTCGCCCGATCGCTGCATCGCCGATTCGCACATGTCTTGGTGGATGAGTTTCAGGACGTCAATCCTCTGCAGGAGGCTATCATTCACCTGGTCAGTCGTGAAGTCGATCCGGAGCGTGCCGACAACCTTTTCGTCGTCGGCGACGTCAAGCAGAGCATCTATCGCTTTCGTCTGGCGGAGCCGGCGGTGTTTTCCGACCGACTCGACCGATGCCGCCGCTCCCATCTACCAGGCAACGCCATATTCCTGCAGGAGAATTTCCGGAGCGCGCCCGAGATACTCGAAGCCGTTAACATCGTGTTTCGCCAGCTCATGCGCGAAGGAAGCGGCGATGTCGTGTATGACGACCATGCGGTGCTGCAACCGGGCCGCACCTTCGGCTCGGAAGTCCCGAGGCAACCGGTCGAGCTGCACGTGCTCGAACGAGCCTGGAAGAATGTTGGGCCAGACGACGAGACCGCTGAGCGCGGAACGGCCGACCTGTCCGACCCGGCACGATGGGCACCGATAGAGCGTGAAGCCTATCTGATCGGCTCACAGATTAAGCGCTGGATCGAAACCGGTGAACGAACATCTGACGGTCAACCCATGCGGTTCCGCGATATCGCCGTCTTGCTGCGAGCCACAAAGATCAACGCCGAGCACATCGCTGCCATGTTGAATCGCATGGATGTGCCGGCGTTCGCGGAGGTGGGCGGGTCGCTCTTTGGAACACGCGAGGTTCGGGACGTCCTCGCCGCCCTCCAGGTGCTCGACAACCTCCAGCAGGATATTCCGCTTACAGGCGTCTTGCGAAGTGGGATCTTCGGCGAGTCATTTTCCGAGGATGAACTGGTCGCCATCCGATGTGCTGACCGTGACGTTCCATTCCACGAAGCCGTACGACAGTTCGCCAAGTGCGGTCAACCGGTCGAGCTTAGCGATCGGCTCCAGGCCCTCATGGCTCGGATCAGCCGCTATCGAAACAAGGTGCGGCGTCGTCCGCTGGCTGACATTCTTTGGAGCCTCTATCAGCAGCAAGGCTACCTCGCCTACGCCGGGGGACTTCCCAACGGACCCCAGCGGCGTGCGAATCTGCTCAGACTCCACGAACTCGCCCGACAGTTCTCCTCCTTTCGCCGGCAGGGATTGCATCGCTTCTTGCGGTTCGTGCAATCGCTCGAAGAGGACGAACGGCAGGTCGCCACGCCTAGTCGGGCGACGACTGTCGCTCCACCCATCGGAGAAGCTGAGGACGTCGTCCGAATCATGAGCATCCACCAGGCGAAAGGCTTGGAGTTCCCGGTGGTCTTCGTCGCCGGGCTGGGAACGAAGTTCAACCTCGGGGATCGCAGCGGCCGGATGATCTTCGAGCGCAAGTCGAGAATCGGACTTCGCGTCGTCGACACCGAGCGGATGATCGAATACCCCACCGCAGCCCATCGGCAGGCAGCCGTGGAAATCGAGCAAAGCACACGGGCTGAGGAGTTGCGGATCCTGTACGTAGCCATGACCCGTGCCCGCGACCGTCTCGTCCTGGTCGGATCGCAGCGAAGCGTTCAGCAGCACCGCAAACAGGTATCCAACGAGCCGCAAACCGGCTCACCATCGTTGCTCAGCATAACCACGGCGGTCACGCCTCTGGACTGGCTTATCCCGACTCTCGTGAGCGCCCCCCCGGGCACCGTCCGCGGATTGGGGAGACAGGCGGGGCCGCAGCGTCTGTTTGACATTCATCTGCACAGCGCGGACGAGATGTCGAGTTGGGGAACAGTGGGTGCGTTTGACCATGCCGGGCAGCCGGCGAGACGCAACGTCGCTCGCGGTGAGGAGTTGCCCCCCGACGAGCCTGTCGCTCCTGGTGACCCGGACGCCGAGGCTGCCATTGCCCGAATCGAGTTTGTGTACCCGTACCTTGCGGCTGCGTCGGTCCGGGCCTCCCTGGCTGCCAGCGAGTTTAAAGGGGCTTTCGACTACACGCGAAGCCCGGAAGAGCAACCACGGCCGGACCATGAGAACGGGTTTCAGCTCTCACCTGCGAGGCGCGCCGCCGCAGGCGACGGCAGCGCGGTGAACGTGGGTATGATTACGCACCGCGTCCTGCAGCATCTAGACTTCACCAAAGCGGTGGATCGAGCAGGGGTGGCGGCGGAATTGCAGCGAATGGCCAATGAGGGTCTGGTCGAGCCCGACGCCCTTGCGATCGTCAACCAGCAATCGATCGAGTGGTTCGTGTCGACACCGTTGGCGGGGGCTATCCGCAAAGCGGGCGCCCTGTATCGCCGTGAGTTTACCTACGTTGCCGCGGAATCCTTGGGTGTGTTCGATCGTTCAGTGGATGCACCACCGGACGACTACGTGTTGGTCCGCGGGATCGTGGACGGTATCTTACCGGTCACCGACGGCATCGAGATTGTCGATTTCAAGACCGATGCCGTCTATTCCCGGGAGGTCAAACAGCGGGCCCAGCGGTACCGCCCGCAGATGACGCTGTACGCCCGGGCGATGGCCCGGCTGTGGCGGCGACCGGTGCGAGCATGCTGGCTGGTATTCCTCACGCCCAGGTACCTAGTCCGCTGGGAGGATGTAGGCGACGAGGCGACCCCTGACTGATTGCCCGCCACAGGGTGCAATCTGTCCAGCGCAGACGCCAACCGGGATTGGCTCGACATCGGCCTCGCCACGGAGCGGCAACACGATGGTCCAAACAGCAGCATTCAATGCACGTGTTCGTGAGATCGGCAGGGGGATCTTCGAGCTCGCCCAAGCCGCCCAGCCGCGAGGCTGGCAACAGACCTGGTGGCTCGAATCCGCAACCCGCCTGCTCGACCACGACGATCGCCTCCGCACACGTGCCTTTCAGTTTGTCGACTGCCTGCCATCACTGCGGAACCACACCGAGCTGACGCGACATCTGGCGGAGTACTTTGATCCGGGAACGGTCGAGCTGCCCAAGATCGCCCACGCCCTTCTCGGGCCGGGACCGCTAGCCGACGTGCGAGCAGCCATCATTGGAAACGTCGCTCGCTTCGGTGCCATGCAGATGGCTGGTCGCTTTATCACGGGCTACGACGTGCCCAGCGCGATCAAGACCATCGAGCGTCTTCGTGCCAAAGGTATGGCGTTTACGATCGATGTGCTCGGTGAATCTACGACTAGCTACACCCTGGCGGATAGTTACGCGCGAATCTACCACGATCTCATCGAGCAGCTTACCCCGTTGGCCAGGCAGTGGTCATCCATTCCCCTCATCGACGTAGATCGTTATGGTCCGATGCCGCGCGTAAATCTGTCGATCAAGCTGACCGGTCTAGATCCACATTTCGATGCGATCGACCCGGAGCGGGCCATTAGCGAAGTGGGTGAGCGCCTGAGGCCGTTGTTGCGACATGCACGGGAAACAGGGGCCTTCGTCAACATCGATATGGAATCCTACAAGCACCGCGACCTGACCCTCGAGTTGTTCAAAAGAATGCTGATCGAGGACGAGTTTCGCGACTGGTGCGACATCGGCATTGTGGTCCAAGCCTACCTTAAGGATGGTGAACGAGACCTCACCGGCCTGCTCGAATGGGGCAGGGAACGCGGCACCCGCTTTGCCATCCGCCTCGTGAAAGGCGCCTACTGGGATGCCGAGACCGCCGCCGCGGTGCGAAACTACAAGGAGCCGCCCGTCTGGACGAGGAAGTGGGAGTCGGACGCCTGTTACGAGCGCATGACTCGGGTCATGCTCGAACACGCCGACTTGATCCGTCCCGCTTTTGCCAGCCACAACGTGCGATCGCTGGCCGTCGTTTTGACAACCGCAGTGGACCTTGGCCTTAGCCCGCATGATTACGAAGTACAAACGCTTTTCGGCATGGGTGATCCACTCAAGACCGCCATGGTCCAAATGGGACAGTGTGTTCGAATCTACTGCCCCTACGGCGAACTCATGCCGGGAATGGGATACCTCATCCGCCGCCTGCTCGAGAACACCTCCAACGAGGGGTTCTTGAAGCAGAGCTTCCGCGACCGCGGCACACACGTTCACCTTCTGGCCGACCCCGCCATCGCCAGACCACCCAGTGCGGGTTTACCCTCGCGACACTACCGAGACACCGATCCGGAGGAGCCGATTTCGATGTTCAAGAACGCTTCCAACACGAACTTCGCCATCGCAGAGAACCGCCGCAAGATGGCTGGGGCGATCGAGTACGTTCGTGGTGAGTTTGGCCGGACCTACCCGCTGATTATCGCTGGTCAGTCTGTTTCCACCAAGGCGTGGTTCGAGTCAGTCAACCCAGCCAACCCCCGAGAAGTGGTCGGTCAGATCGCTCAAGCGACAACCGCCAATCTCAATCGAGCCGTCTCCGTGGCCAGGGAGGCGTTCGCCTCATGGCGAACGACACGGGCTGCCTATCGAGCCGACCTGCTCCGCAAGGCGGCGGACCGCATCGAGATGCGACGCTTCGAGCTGGCTGCCACCATGGTGCTCGAGGCGGGAAAACCGTGGCGGGAAGCCGATGCCGACATCACCGAAGGCATTGACCACTGGCGCTACTACGCAGACCAGATCGAGCGCATCGAGTCACGACCGCGCCTTCGCAACATACCCGGCGAGGACAACATGTTGACCTACTCACCGAAAGGTGTTTGCGTGGTGATCGCCCCCTGGGCCTTTCCCGTCGCCATCCTCAGCGGCATGACCAGCGCTGCTCTCGCTGCCGGAAACACCGTGTTGATGAAACCCGCCCGCCAGGCTTCCGTTGTGGCGGCGAAATTGGTGGAAATACTCCATGACGTGGGTCTGCCAACCGGCATTTTGAATCTCGTTCCCGGTCCCGGTCCGACCGTAGGCCAGTGCCTCGTCGAACACGGAGATGTCAATGTTGTGGCATTTACCGGCTCACAGGAGGTCGGGTCCGGGGTGATCCGGGCAGGTGCCGTCGTTCGACCGGGGCAGGCGTTTATCAAGAAGCTCATCGTCGAGATGGGCGGCAAGAACGCGATCATCGTCGATGACGACGCCGACCTGGACGGCGCCGTTCAAGCCATTATCGATTCGGCCTTCAGCTACTCAGGCCAGAAGTGCAGCAGTTGCAGCCGGGTCATCGTCCTTGACGGGGTCTACGACGCTCTGTTGGAGCGACTGCGTGAAGCCACCGAGAGCGTCACCATCGGCCCGCCCGAGCAGCCGGGAACCATCGTCGGTCCGGTCATCGACGAGGCCGCACGCATCCGCAACAACGACTACATCGCCATCGGCCGGACCGAAGGGCGCGTGCTCGTACAGGTCGACCTGCCGCCCGTCTGTCAGCACGGTTTTTACGTCCCGCCGACCGTTCTCGTCGACATTGACGCAAACGCCCGCGTGGCTCAGGAAGAGATCTTCGGACCGGTCTTGACCGTCATTCGCGCGCGGGATTTCGCCCATGCCATCGAGATCGCCAACAGTACCCGCTATGCCCTCACGGGCGGCGTCTTCTCCCGCAGCCCCGCCCACATCGCCCAGGCTCGACGCGACTTCGCTGCAGGCAACCTCTACATCAACCGTCGGATCACGGGCTCGCAAGTCGACGCCCAACCGTTCGGAGGCTATCGACTTAGCGGCACAGGGGTCAAAGCCGGATCGCCCGACTATCTGTTGCACTTTATGGACGCCCGCTGTATCACCGAAAACACGCTGCGCAGCGGCTTCGTCCCCAACGAGGAGCACACGGAAGTTTCGTGACCGGCGTCTCGCCCTCAGAAGCCCCTGGGTGCGACTCAAAAGTCCAACGACCAGAAACGGAGAATCTAGGGATGGATACCTTGTCGTTCTTGATCACTGTGATTGCCAACACACCACTGTTTATCCTGTTGCTGATGTTTTTGGCAAACGCGTTCTGAGCCCGACCGCTCTGTCCCGCACGAGCGCGCCGCCGTAGCAAAGTCCACGAGACTGACTCTTGAACGATGCCGGTCAAGCGTGATAAGCTGCCGGCTCGCGTGCCTCGCTGCGCTATAGACGGGCTGTCACTGATTCCAACTGTTACCGGGAGATCAGGAGATATACGTTGTTCGATTCTTCCACCCCACGGTATTGGGCCGCTGCCTGTCAGACGGACTTCCCGTGCCCAGCGGATCGGTCTGAGATCGGTACCCGGGTAGATCACATGTTGCAAACCGTCGAGCGGACGGTTGCGGGATACGAACCTTTCGGTTGTGTCAAACTTCTGGCTTTCCCAGAGTTTGCCCACACGGCGCCGATCTACGAAGACGTGGCTACACTGCGCCGCCGACTAGCTGTCTCCATCCCCAACGAACATACCGAACGCTACCACGAGGCCGCTGCGAAGCTCGACGTCTACATTCAGACGGGCACGTTTCTGGAAGTGGACCAGCGCTGGCCGGACGTCGTATTCAACACGACGTGTCTGATCGGCCCCGAAGGGATCCTGACGAAGTACCGAAAAGTCCACCCGTGGACGCCTTGGGAGCTTCACACGAGCCCCGCCGACTTGGAGGGCTACGAAGACCCGCTCTTCCCCGTAGCGGACACCCCGATCGGCAGAATCGGCGTCGCCATATGCTACGACTGGCTTTTCCCCGAAGCGATCCGGCAGATCGCCGCCAACGGTGCGGAGGTGATTGTGCGCGTGTCAGCCTATATGGATCCCTGGGGAGCGACACCGCCCATGGACTGGTGGACGCTGGTCAACCGCACGCGTGCCCTGGAGAACATGGTGTACGTCGTAGCCGCCAACCAGGCTGCGTCCATGGAGAACTACCCACCGTTTTCCTGGCCGGGCGGCAGCATGATCGTCGACTTTGACGGGCGGGTCCTTGCCCAAGCCGACCCAGGTCCGGTCGAGAAGGTGGTCGTTGCACCGATTGACATCCCGGCCCTCCGCCACGCTCGTGACACTCGCCGTGGACACCAGACGCTCAAAGAACTTCGGCGGAGCGCCTATTCTGTCTATCTCCCGAAGAAACGCCCGGACCCAAACAGTTTTTAGGGGTCCTTGAGACCCGTTCTGCGATCCACGCTGCGCGGACTCCGCAGAACCGGTAGTATCCGCATCCCCGGAGTCCCGTAGGCACGACAGCTCTTTGTCCACCGCGTATCGCGCGTTCAGCCTCACTCAGTCGACGCCCTGTGCGGGCTGCGGTCACCTCAGCCTGAAAGGCTCTGATAGAAAAGCCCAGGGCATCGCCCTCGTTCTTCTACACAAGTTGCGGTCCGGCTCGGGCTTCCGGGCCGAAGAGT
>CAYOQG010000145.1:0-14207 GCA_964405925.1 uncultured Phycisphaeraceae bacterium
GTGGAGCAGCTTTGTGAGCGCAGACAAGTCGAGATCGTTCAAAAGGTTGGCGGTTATCGGCCGCTTGGAGTCCCAGAACACAAGGGACGACCAGAACTCTGCCGCAGTGGAAGAGGAAACCAACTCGTAGAGAAGAGCACACTCTTCTTCGGAGTCGCACGGAAACAAATAGCATGTGTCGTCGAGAAGGACTGGCCGGCCGTGGCGAGGCCCAATTTTCGAGAACTTAAGCTCCTTGTAGAGTCCGGATATAGCCACCTTCCAGGGCGCGAACGAATAAGCTCCGATCCCGAAGATCGAGAACTGTGGCCTCTTCCTGTAAATGGAACTTCCTCGTTTGCTCAGTAGCGCTGCGTGAGCGATCAGATACTTCCACGCACATGGAGCACGACGCTGAAGTTCGCTGGGTGATTCCTCCATGGATCGGTGAGGGATCAGGACCCATTTGCGTGGTTCCCGGGCTCGAGCGAGGTCCGAGCTCTTTAGAAGAGGAAACACGACATCGTTCTCGACGGGGACTTGCTCTCCAAACCCATTGATGAGAGTTCCTTCTCTCCTCGAAAGCTCGAAGACGCGGCTGCAATCATGCTTGAGCCCTGAGCGCCATCCCACGAGTCCATTGCAGTAGAGAAAGGCAAGACGCTCATACGTTTCGAGGTCGGCCACGAGGTGACCGTCGCGCGTGCCGAAGCGTGACAGAGGCTCCACAGAACCCAAAGTCTCGTACACACCGCATTCTGTCGAGCGCAAACCTGGAGTGAATCGGATGACCAGGAAGCAGGCGTCGACCGAGACACCGAAGTGTCGAGCCGCGTTGATTCGATATATCGCCGCGGAATCAATCTGAGCTTTCTTAGACCACACGGCGGCCAAGACCTTCCTAGCGACGGCTGTCTTACAAATGACCGCAATTGCACCTACGCGGCCGTCGAGCCACCTGACGTTCTCACGAAGCATCCACTCCGAGATATCGAAGTTCGACCGACCAGTCAGAGCATCTATTCCGCGGAGGGCATCGATGTTGGCTTTTCGGGGAAGGTTGGCCCCGCCAAGTGATCCCATCGCAGCGTTGGTTACCCACGGTGGGTTGCCGATTACAAGGACTGGATCCGGCAACTCTGCAAGAACACAGTCCCAATCGATCTTGAAGAAGTCCCCATGCTCGACCCTCGCCTCGGGATGTTTGGCGATGGTCCCCAGCGACGCCGCTACATAAAGGGGGTCGCAGTCGAACCCGAGCACATGCGTCGCACCTGGGAAGGCTTGTAGCGCGGCCTCCAAAAAGGCGCCGTTCCCGCAAGTAGGCTCAAGAACGGACAGAGGTGAAATGCCTATACGATCTAGTAGAGCGCAGGCCTGGCGCGCTAGACTCCGAGGGGTCTGGAAGTCCCCGCACTCGACCTTCTGTCTCGCCTGTTTAGAAGTCATTTGATGCGAATGACACCCGGTACCGAGCCTGCCTTCTCGATCACCCGCTGGTATTGTAGCCGCCACTGTAAGGCGTTTGAGATTGTGAGGTATCCGATTTGAGGAGGCGTCTTCAACAGTTCATCGGCAAGGTTAGACGCTTGGATGTCATCTACCGGGAGCATCTTATCGCTCATGAAGGCGATCAAATCGTCTTTGTTGCCTTGGTTTTTGAGGATCTCCACAACCCCTGTGGTCATCTGGAAATCGGCAGTGCGCTCTGCCTCCACAAAGATGACGTGCAGAATGTTCAGTCGCCCAGTGGAGTTGTCGGGATTGTCTGTCTTTTCGTAGACGAACACCAGAAGGGAGTACCCCAGCCCGTAGATTTTCTGGCGTGCGGAGTCGTACGGACAGGAGGACTGTGGCTGTTTAACGCTAGTCACCTTCATGTCTACGTTGAGAGCTGGGAAATCGATACCCTTGGCCGATGAGCCCTCGTGGTATTGATACTTCCCCTTGAGGTAGCCCTGGAACTTGTGCTCGAAATACGTGCCCACCGCCTTTCCGTCGGTGACTCCGAAGAGGACAGGCTCATCGTGCCTGGATTCCATGTTCGCGAAAGCCTTTGCCTCGCTTTTCAGGAGTCCCACCGTCAACTCGGGCATTCATTCTGCTCCCGCAACGCGACTTCTGTCTGTCTGATCTGCGGACGAACCCGCTCTCCGAATCTCTTCCGAGGCCGCATTCCAGTGGAATATCTGCGTAGGCACCCGGTTGTCAATGGGACAGCACACTTGGGAGCGGCTCCCGCAATCATAGCTGGCTTCCACACCGTACGCCGCCCGGTGCGGGTGTCAGCCGTTTGGGGCGCTACGATGCGGCCCCGGACTCCCGATTCGGGTGGCGTCTCTGGAGCGCGTTTGCCTGTCGAATGTCGTCAGGGGTGCGGTTTTGGGTCGATTTTCGGACCGGTTCTGCAAAATAGCCCGTAGAATTCCGCTGAATTGACAGGTGGTGATCCACGTTGGCGTCTATTGGGGTGACGATGGCGATGGCCCAGTCTGATGCGTTTGATGCGGAAGAACCCGTCGTCGAGGCGATTCGGGCGGGTGACCGCTACGCATTCTCCGAGTTTATGCGGCGACAAAACGGCTGGGTGCGCGGCGCCATCTATGGGGTGTTGGGCGAGCGAGACTTGGTGGACGACGTGGCCCAGCACGTGTGGACGAATGTCTGGCAACGAATCGGAGAGCTTCGGGATGCGAAGAGCTGGCGGCCATGGCTTTATCGGCTGGTCCGCAACGCAGCCATCGACACCGTCCGGGACCTCACCCGGCGACGCCAGCGGGCTCAAGGACTCACCGCTGATTTCTCCGTGCGTGCGACATCGGGGGAGCCCCACGCGAGAGTCGTCGCCCGGGAGCAGCAGGGAGAGGTCCTGGCTGCCGTGCAGGGATTGCCGACGCTTTACCGTGAGCCGTTCGTTCTCCGGCATGTGGCCGGTTGGTCCTATCGTCAGATCGCAGAGGTCATGGGAATGCCGATCGATTCGGTCGAGACACGTCTGGTGCGAGCTCGCCGGTTCCTTCGTGAATCACTGAGAGACGTGGTGCACTGAGCTATGTCGGACATCGAGAAGGACATCGAGAGAATTGAAAGGCTGATCGTTCGGAAGCTGGATGGTGAGCTCGGCGAGGACGAGGAGCTCGAACTCAACCGCGAACTGATCCGTAATCCTGAGGCTCGGTGGTTGTTGGAGGAGTATGAGCGGATCGATGGTCTTGCGGCTGCTGCACTGAGCGAAGCCCTTGGCGACGGTTCTGCGTCAGTTGATCCAGCCGTGTTGCAGCATCGAGGACAGCGCCACACGGCTCGTGGATATAACCGTGGATGGTGGTTGGTACCTGGTGCGGTTGCGGCGGCGTTGCTCGCGATCATGCTTGCTCGCTTCACTCCGCCAGCACCAAGCGATCAAGGGATGCTTACCGAGGACTCACGGCCATCCACTCGTCGAGTTCCTGCCGTAAGTCCGGGCTATAAGCCCGACGGTCTCAGCCACCACGCGGGCTATGACCGAGGACCCGAGAAGATTCGTCGAGACACAGGTCGAGAGGTAATCGGTGTTGTGGGCGATGACGGCAATATCTACTGGATCGAGATTGATCGGACCCGGACCTTCAAGCAGCCAGGTTCGGGGTGGACGAGGCCGATTTCGCTGGAAGAGTTGTAAACCACTCGGGCTGCTTAATAATGACGTGT
Organism: uncultured Phycisphaeraceae bacterium; assembly: GCA_964405925.1. Lineage (GTDB taxonomy): Bacteria > Planctomycetota > Phycisphaerae > UBA1845 > UBA1845. The sequence goes on from CAYOQG010000145.1 coordinate 3,670, forward strand.
TTGTGTCACTTTGATGATTCTATCGGTGACTCACCGATAATCCTCGCAGTCAGTGTGAATAGAAAAGGAGCGAACCGATGAAACTTCTGCTTATAGGTTTTCTGATCGCCGGCGTACAACAGTGGGCCGGTAGCGCCGCCGCGCCTGGGTGCGCTGACCCCGGCAAAGGCAAAAGCGTGGTTGTCGTGAAGGGCGACAAAGTGCATGCCCACACAAAGTGCTGCGACAACCCCGGGAAATGCAAGTGCAAGGCCAAGACTGAGCAATGCACGTGCAAGCACGAGGGTAAAAAGTGCAAGTGCCATGCGAAGACCGGCAAGGGCGAAGGGCCGGGCTTCGTCACCATCACCACCTCGGACGACACCGGCGACCCCAAAGTCGTCGTCCGCAAGAGGTGCTCCACGAGCGGACACGGCAAGGAAGGAATAGCTGAGGCGCTTATGACCGCATTCGGAATCGGTAGCGACGATGGCCGCAGTGAGCCTAAGGTCCTCTTCCTCGGTGGCGACAAGGAGGCCAAGAGAGGAGGCTGGCTTGGTGTGAGCATCGATAACGTGCCGGAAAAGCTCGCCGACAAGTTCGACATCCAGGGTGAAGGCGTCATGATCACAGCAGTTGTGGGTGACAGTCCCGCGGATCGTGCCGGCCTCGAGGTTCACGACATTATCCTGTCCATCGATGACGACAAGGTCAAAGGTGACACGGCGCGGGCAGTCAATCTGATTAAGACCCGCAAGCCGGGTCACAAGACAGACATCGTCGTACTGCGTGATGGCGACAAGGAGAAGTTTACTGTAAAGCTGGGCGAGCGAGGCAAAGGTCTGGCCGTCTCCAAGGAGGACCACGACGACGGCCGCAGCGAACCGAAGATTGCCTGGGTGGAAAAAGAAAAACAGAAAAAGGCGGGCAAGCAGGGCTGGCTTGGCGTGTCGATTGGCAACGTGGCGGAGGAGCTCGCCGATGAGTTCGACATCAAGGGTGAAGGCGTGGTCGTCATCGGTGTGGCGGACGACGGCCCGGCCGGCAAGGCCGGTATCAGGATAAATGACATACTCCTGTCAGTCGATGATGATGAGGTTACGACTGACCTTGGCGAGGCCGTCAACCTGATCACGAGGCATGGCCCCGGCGAGAAGGTCGACATCGTCGTCCTGCGGGATGGTCGCAAGAAGGAGTTTGCCGTCAAGCTCGGTGAGCGGGAATCCGGTCTGCTTGCGTTCGGTCAAGAGAATGAAGACGAAGAGGACGAGCCCGAACTGATCTGGGTTGGCGAAGAAAAGCAAGAGAGCAAGGTAAGAGAGGAGCGAGGGTGGCTTGGTGTCTCTATCGATAATGTGCCCGATGCCCTCGCCGCCCAGCTTGACATCGAAGGTAAAGGGGTCATCGTCGTTGACGTGGTCGAGGACAGCCCTGCGGATCGTTCTGGTCTGAAGGTGCACGATATCATCCTGTCCGTGAATGATGATGAGGTCAAAGGTGACACGGGACGTGCCGTCAACCTTATCAAGAACCGCAAGCCCGGCGACGACATCAAGATCGTGGTCCTTCGCGAGGGCCACAAGAAGGTGCTCGATGTAGAGCTTGGTTTGCGGCCTGATGAGTTGACCTGGTCCTGGTCCATGAAGTCCGGCGAGCGGCCGCTGGCGGAACTCGAGGAGAAAATCCTCACCCGCGGCAAGATGCTCAAGAAGGACAAGAGCGGCAAGTGGGTCGTGAAGGACCTCGGCGATCTGAAGGAGCTCGCGGAACTACCCGAAAACCTCAAGATGCTCATTCCCAAGGCCGGGAAGCACTCCATCAGCATCACTGGCGGCGACGACGAACATAAGAGAGTCAGCGTCAGCGTTGAGCGCAATGGGAATGTCATTGTCGTCGAGCGCGAGGACAACGGGGAGATCACCGTAACCCACGTCGATGAGGATGGCCGCAAGACCAAGACCGTCTACGAAGATGAGGACGAGCTGCGCGAAGCCGACGAAGAGGCATATGAGCTTTACGAGAAGGCGGGTGACGCCATGGTGGTCCAACTTGACGTGGACGCCATCACCGAAGATCTATCCGACCTCGACTTTGACGTCGACACGGAGGACTGGGAAGAGAATATCCACGACTGGCGAGGACAGTTCGAGGAGAGCTTCACCGAGGCTCAAGAAGCCTACGAAGAGGCTATGAAGCAGTTCCACGAAGCGATGGAGCAGCTGAAGAGCCACCGGAACCTTCCCAAGGACATCGAGATCCCCGAGCTACCGCAGTTCATCAAGGAAAAAGGTGGATTCCCTGGGTGGGTCGGCATTCCTCAGCCTTCAAAGCCGGACCACACCTTCGAGGTGCGGGTGGACGGAACCATCGAGGTCCGATTACGCAAGGGTGGCTCAGAGCTCGTTCAGCTCTTCGAGGATGAGAATGATCTTAGGGACCGGAGCCCGAAACTCTACAAGAAGTACAAGAAGCTGGCTGAGGTCGAGGAGGAGTAAGTAAACGCTTCTCGAAGAACCGACAAACCAGACCATTTGACCGCGGACGCCGGTAGAGAACCACACCGGCGTCCGCTTCATCTTGCTGCAACCGCTGACGCGTGTTTCAGTCTGACTGTGCTGTCTGGAGCGCCGCGGGTGCCCCATCCATTCCGGTTACTCGTTGGCATCGATGACCGTGTGTGCAGCTCGCCGGGATGAAGCACACGTTTGCCCAAAACGCTCGGTGGAACTGCTTGTTCATCTCACCGTGCACCTTGCGAAGCCGCTTGCTGAGGCTGTTCCGCATCTTGTGCGCCGAGTCTCGGGCAGAGTCCATCCGCCGCGGAGGAGCCCGCGCGGATTCACCGCACGTCAGAATGTTCACCTTCGGTAAGACCCGGCACACACAAACGGGAAATGCTCTTGCCGACTGAGCCAATGGCCTGCGATTGGAGACATATCACAACCGCGCTCACGAGCAGACCCTCTCCGCGGTCATGTGGTACGACGTACGCTTCCCGTACCCGGCAGGACAGTTCCAGCGTTGCATTTGCCCAATGCCCTGCGGATGACGTCTCCTCGATCGTATCTTTGCGGAATTCGCGGTTTACATAAAGACCCAAAGGTGCTTATACTCAACGGTGTCGACGGACCACAGGGGGCCAACTGGACCGACATCTGTCAGTTGGCTGACCGACAGCTCTCGGTTGGCTGGACGGACGATGGCGTCCGCGTTCGGGAAGGGAGGACCGATGCGACGCATTGCTGTACTCAACCAGAAAGGCGGGGTCGGAAAAACGACGACCGCGGCGAACGTTGGCGCCGCCTTAGCCCGCAACGGATCGCGTGTGCTGCTCATCGATCTCGACCCCCAAGCCCATCTATCGCTCCATTTTGGTGTGGAAGTTCGCGACGACCAGCCGAGCATTTACGACGTGTTGACTGAGTCGATGCCGATCCAGCATGTGCTGCTCAGGGTCGCTGAGAATGTGACCATCGCAGCGGCGGATATCGACCTCGCCGGCGCTGAGGCGGAGCTCGTGAGCGTAACCGGCCGCGAGGTGCTGCTACGCGAGGCACTGCAACGGTTGCCAGAAACGTACGATTATTTGCTGATCGATTGTCCGCCGTCGCTGGGCGTGTTGACCATCAACGCCCTGGTTGCCGTTCAGGAAGTCCTGATACCACTTCAAGCACACTTTCTGGCACTTCAAGGATTGAGTCGCCTCCTGGACACGGTTACCCTTGTTCGGCAGCGTATTAATCCGCTCTTGCAGGTGAATGGAATTGTTCTGTGCATGCACGACGCCTCAACCCGCCTAGCCAGCGAGGTCGTCGACGACCTGGGAGGGTTTCTTGAGGCAGCCCGCAGTATGGACGTCCCTTGGGCTGGGGCCAAGCTCTACAAGACCCGAGTCCGCCGGAATATCAAGCTCGCCGAGTCATCCAGCTTTGGACAAACAGTCTTCGACTACGCGCCGCGGAGCAACGGGGCGATTGACTATGCCAACCTGGCCGCTGAGTTGGTTGGTGACGATGTAATGACACCAAGCGATGCCGCGCAACGTAACCTGAGAAACCCTGAGCCTGTCGAGCCGCCGGGGCCAGAACCGCAACCGGCGGCAAACCAGCATGGGCATGTCGAGCAACCACCGAGGGACGCGGAGAGCGACGAAGAGTTGGAAAAGGTAGCCGCGAGCCCCTGGCCGGTAAACGTTTCAATCGCCAGCAAACCCCAAACCGGCACGGTGATCAGCACGTCGTAGCATTTCCATGTCCACCTCGCTTCAACCCGGTCGGTATCGCGTTTGGACTCGGTGGGCTTGGATTGGTTACTGGTGCGTCCTGTTTGTGCTCACGCATACACCCGTTGAGGGCGGGGTACCGGCACCAATTCCGCACGCGGACAAGGCCTGCCACTTCATTTTGTTCTTTCTGTTGACCTGGCTGGGCGGTCGGCATGTGCTTCGTTTGCGACCACGGGCACCGGCAACCACTTTCCTGGTCTGGGCTGCTGTCTATTCGTGCTATGCGGCGGCGGACGAATGGACCCAACCTCTGTTTGGCCGCAATGCCAGCCTCGGGGATTGGGTATGCGACGTTACTGGAATCGTCGGCGCCACGGTGGTTCTGTTGCTGCGACGACGTCGGACGTCCATCTCTGCGTCCGCCGGCCCCTCGGCTTGATCCCGGATGACGGGTCTGTAACGGGCTGTTAACTTGCAGCTTGTGCCAACGCTTCAACCGTGCGGATGGGAGAGACGTATGATAGAATGGTCCTCGCGGCTCCAGTCGAGGCGCGCTCGCATAACCAGTTCTATGGATGGATGCGATGGGCAGGAAACGTACGGTTGTCGTGGTTGAGGACGAGAACGCCATCCGGCGCGGTATCGTCGACGCCCTCAGCGTGGCCGGGTACGACCCCGTCGAGGCGGCCGACGGTGAGGTCGGTCTCACGGAGGCACGGCGAGCCGGCGTCGACCTTGTCTTATTGGACCTTCTGCTACCCAAGATGGACGGGTTCGACGTGCTCGCGGAGCTTCGCGTCTCCCACCCGTCGCTACCGGTTATCATTCTCACCGCCCGCGGTTCGGAGGATGACCGTGTTCGCGGTTTGCGGAGTGGTGCGGACGACTACGTGGTTAAGCCATTCTCTGCCCGCGAGCTCCTGGCGCGCGTTGATGCCGTCCTGCGTCGTTCACCGGATAGACCCGCGCCGGTCGTGCGCATCAGTGCGGGTGACACGACGGTGGACTGTGGCCGGCGGGAAATCGTCCGCCCTACCGGCGAACGTGTAGCTCTGTCTGAAATGGAAGCGGATATCCTCCAAAGGCTGGCTGCTCATCCCGGTCGGGCAGTCTCGCGCGAGGAGTTGCTTGCCACAGTGTGGGGTCTTCGCGACGGCCACGTCGAGACGCGAGCCATCGACATGCACATTACGAGGTTGCGGCAGAAGCTCGCGGGTACTTCGGCCGACCAGATTCCGGACTGGATCGTCACCGTCCGCGGGAAGGGCTATATGCTTGGTCCTGATCTGACCATCACCACAGTTCCCGAGGGCTCGGAATCGAAACCGTGAGAAGCTCTCGTCGAAACAAGCTGGCTGCCGTTACGGTCTTTGTTGTCATTGCTGCAGGTGTCGTTGGCGGCATGAGCTGGGGGACGTATAACAGCTACTCCGTCGCCGAAGAGCATGTCAAGGGGGAGATCAGCCGCGCGGTGTGGGAGATGAGCAACTACATGGCCGGCATCATCAACTCGGAAGCAGCGCGAGGCTGGACCGATTATCTGAGCTTTCAAGAAACGAGGGACTTTGCCGCCTACTCACATCAGGGGGTGGAACTGAACGCGGATTATGTCGTGCTGCCGTCCCCGCTTACGCTCTCCCCACCTCCACATGATTGGATCGATGTTTACTTCCAACTCGACCCGCATGGTGATTTCTCGTCACCGCAACTGATTTCCGAGTCCGAGCCCTGGCCGTTCGAACAACCACTCACCTCGCCGACCGTTGAGAACCGGGCCCGGCAAACAGCGGACTGGCTCAAGACGGTTCTCCCCCAGTTCGATTATGAGGAACGCTGCAGGGTGGCTTGTGTGAATGCCCACTTCTTGGGCGCCGGGGCCGCAAGAGAGGACGCAGCCGAGACGCGCCTCACCGAGGGCGCCACAGCATCGAAGGTCGGTGAGCGCGTCGCGAGAACACGTGCCTCTCAGCGTCAGCAGGTCCTCCAGGACGCGCAAGCGGGATATATTCGTACAACCGAGTGCTTCGACGCTCGCATCGCCGAGAGAAACTTGCTCAATCTCGTCGGGACAACGACGGATCCTGTCGACGAGGAGCTTCTGAAGCTGTCTGGCGAGGTCAGCGTAACGACGGACCTGTTCACGGTTTTCTGGCTTGGGCCAGGTCCGACCGGTGAGTGGAAGCTCGCATTCTTAAGAGAGTGCCACGCCGACGCCCTGGTTTTCTATCAGGGGTTTATCGGCGACTGGGGACGCCTCGAGCCTGAACTTCTTGCTCAGATCGAGGATGACTTTCCCGACGCGGAGCTGTTGCCGGTGCTAAATGACGAGCACCTGGACCCTCGCGAGGCCTACGCCCACATGAGCAACCTGCCGGTCCGTCTGCAGCTCGGAAGCGTCTCTGGGGGCACCGCGGCTGTGGCCTGGCGGAGGATCCGTGGCACTTTGCTTGGCACTTGGGCGGCGGCGATCGGTGTTCTCATTCTCGCCGCATGGGGTCTTCGCAACCTGGTCGCTCTGACCGAACGGCGCATGCAGTTCGCGTACGCTGTGACGCACGAGCTCCGCACACCGCTAACGACCTTCCGATTGTACTCCGACATGCTCTCGGCCGGGCTCGTGCCCGCGTCTTCCAAGCAGCAATACCTGGATACGCTAAACGCTGAGTCTATTCGACTGTCCAGCGTTGTCGAGGACGTGCTCGAATACGCAAGATTGGAGAATCACAAAGTCAAGCTGAATCCCAGCGACACGAACGGCGATTCACTTCTTGGCGTCATAGAGGACTCCCTCGATAAGCGCTGCAGGGCAAACGGGATCGAGAGCCGGTCTGAGAACATGCTTGCAAACGGACAGCGTGTCCGCACCGATGTCGACCTGGTGAATCGGATTGCCGGTGTGCTAGTGAGCAATGCCTGCCGGTATGCGCGTGGCTGTGACAAGCCTCTTGTCCTGGTGCGTCTGGAAGGCGATGAGTCGCACATAAACCTGCACGTGATCGACTCCGGGCCGGGTATCGACCGGATCGATGCCCGGACCATCTTCAAACCTTTTCGACGGGGTCGAAGAACCGATGTCACGCGGGGGGGGATTGGCCTCGGGCTCGCCCTCGCCCGCAGTTGGGCACAACTGTTGGGCGGACGGCTCGAACTCGCCGCGGGCCACCATCCCAAGCATGGTGGTGCACACTTTCGTCTCACGATTCCTGCCACGGTGCGGATCTAGGCTCGATCCGATCCCTCTTGCCTGGTCGACAAGAACCGACACTGGCTGACCGCTGCTCCGCAGTCGAAACCCATCTGCGGCTATTGACCGACTCCATGGTCCGCCCCATACTGCGACACTTGCTGCCCGGTGATGCAAATGAACGCGATTAAGCTTCTCATGCTTGATGTCGATGGTGTGCTGACTGACGGTCGCATCGTCGTCGGCCCGAGTGGCGAGTCCACAAAGCCGTTCTGCGTTCAGGACGGTTGCGCCATCAAGCTTTGGCAGCAGTGCGGTGGGGAAGTCGCCATCGTATCGGGGCGAAGCAGCGATGCCATACACCATCGGGCCGCTGAGCTCGGTATCAAGTGGGTCCACACCGGTGTGACGAGCAAGCAGTCAGCCTATGAGGCAATACGCATGACTAGCAGGTGCGGCAACGCCGAAGTGGCCTATGTCGGAGACGATCTTCCAGATCTGGAGCCGATGTCGCACTGTGGTTTTCCGGTTGCCGTTGCCAACGCCGTCCCCGCGGTCAAGCGTGCCGCGCTGTACGTTACGCGTCGTCTGGGTGGGAGCGGCGCCGTTGGGGAGGTCGTCGAACTATTGCTCCGAAGGAAGAAGCGGTGGTCACGTGCCTTACTGAAGAGTCTCTAGTACTGGAGTGGAAATGGAGTCCGGCAAACACAAACGTCAAAGGGCCACGGGCATCGTTAGAACGGTGGTGGTCGCCACGGCCACCCTGGCCATCTTGCTGGTCTTGTTTTCCATTTACCAGTACAGCCAACACGAGCCGGATAGTCTCGCGAATCGAGGTATAACAGGACCGGCGGCCCCAGCCACCGACTCGATTTCAGAGGCGGAAACCCACAAAACGCTCGACGGCCCCAGTGTTGAAGTCGCCGGTGCTCGCGTCGGGCCGGCTCAACGCAGTCAAATCACCATTTACCAGCCCGAGAGACAGCGAGCGCAACTTGAGATCGAGGTCACCGACTGGACGCCGATTGAGGGCTCAGCCGACGAGTTTCTGCTGACTGAACCCCAAGTGCGGATGAGGACGAAGGATGGGCACGCCGTCCGCGTCGTGGCTGGCGAGGGTGTCTTCCAAGCCGAACCCCGACCTGGGGGGGGGCTCGAGCCGCTCCGTGGAAGGCTGGTCGGTGATGTGAAGATCGAGTACGACCGACTGACGGAGGAGGAGCGCGCTCAGTTGCCTGATGATCTGAGAGACCCTCCGAGTCCGTCCCAATTGGTGACCATTGAACTCGAGGAGATCGGATTCGATCTCGAGTACTCGAAGATCTTTGCACCGGGTCGATTGCACCTGACGGCGCGTGAAGCGGAACTGGAGGCGGGCAACGTAGAGGTCCAGTTCAACGAACGCGAGAACCGGATCGAGTTCATGCGGATCGGCCAGGGCGGTCGACTGGTGTTGCGCGAACAAGATCGGCCATCGACGTTGGCCCTTCCCGGTCTCAGCGCCGAGACGAAGCCGCTTACGGTCGCGGAATGGCTTCGGGCAACCATCCAGACAAAGCTCGATTCTCACCAAGCTGCTGCGGTGGAGAACGAAACAGATGTCAATACTTCATATCCACCGGTCAGCGAGGACGGGATACCGATTTTTCGACAGGAGGATGAGTTCAAGGAACGTGAACGAGCCACACCTATTCGATACACGGCTCGCTTCGAAGGCGACGTCGATGCTAGAGAGATCCTCAACGAAGTGACGCGCTTGCGTCTCGAAGCTGAGACATTGCAGATACTGCGTGATTTATCTGATAAGGATCGTGTACAGCAACCGGACACGTCGCCAGATCCGGATCAACAGGCTTCGTCGCCTGCGCGCAAAGAAGCGCGTATTGAGGTTGAGTGGCATCGGCGGCTCATTCTCGAAGTGTGTGCGCCGGACGACCCGCGGTGCAACGAGCAGACCCGGTCGAAGCTGACGGCAATGGGAGCACCAGCACGCATTTCGCTTCCTGACGTAGACGCGGTCTGTACGAAGCTCACCTTCGACCCCGATGCTTCCGGCCTGTGGCTCTATGGACAGGAGGATCAGCCGGTCTTGGTTCGCTATGCTGCCCGGGGCACGATGACGGCACAGACTCTGTACTCGAGGCGTGATAGCGATGACATATACATCCTTGCCGACGGTCCAGGTACCCTGCTTCACAATCCGGGTACCCAACCGCCCGTCAAGGCCGCCACGGGTGCTGAGCCCACCGCCCAGTCACGGATCGACTTTGCGAAGGAGCTTGAAATAGAGGGTCGTTTCGTGAAAAGGACGCATGTCGACTTCACCGGTGGGCTAACGACGCAGGAACATCGGGTTCTCGAACGCGCTTCGTTCGTCGGGGACGTCCGCATTCAACAACGCGACATGGGCCTTACGGCCGACTCAGCTACACTTGTCTTTGGCGGAGGAGGCCATCTGCGGGAGAACTGGCAAGCTATCGAACAAGTCACCGCCCGAGGAAACGTGACATTAATGCAGCACGCAGATCGGATGACCTGTCGGGAGCTTAACATCCGCATGACCACAGACAAACGCGGGGAGCCGATTCCGAACACCCTAACCGCGGTGGGGGATGTGACAGCCCAGCAGCGGGACCGTTTGATAAAGGCGCGTGATCGACTCGAGGTCGATTTCGTGATGGTCACCCGACCGCCACCTCCCTTTGACGCCGCCAAAGCCTACGCCGAGGCCGTCGATGCCGGCCTCGATGTCACGAACATCGACTGGGAGGACCGGCGGCGTGAGCATGAGGCTGACCTTCGCGCCGAACTGGGAATCGCCCACTTTCACGCCGCCGGAGACGTTTTGATCGACGATCCCGCCCAACCGCTCGAGCTGCTGGCAGAGGAGGTCGAATGCACAGTCACCGACGGCCGCGACATCCAGAAGGCAAACGTCTACGGGAACGAAGATCGGCCCGCGAATGTCCGGCTTGACACGTTCACCGTGGTTGGGAACGAGATCAAGGTGGATGCATCCGACCAGTGGGCCGAGGTTCCTGGTGCCGGTCGCTTGCCGTTCCGATCGACGCGAGATCTCGACGGCCGCAAACTCGCTAAACCTATTACCATCGTAATTACATGGAATGATTGGATGAAATACCAGGGGCG
>CAYOQG010000146.1:0-4710 GCA_964405925.1 uncultured Phycisphaeraceae bacterium
GTCCCGCCGTAGATATTCTCGAGGATGGCTACGTGGGATGCTTCGCCGCTGGCTGGCGTTCCGACGGCTGAAAAGCCGGCAAAGGCCGACGAGGCCGAGATCGCCAGGGTCAAAGCCAGCACGCCGAGAACTGTGAGTCGCTTCATGATTGGTCGTCCTTTGGCATCAACCGACGCATGCGCCCCTCGAACACAGCGTCTCCCTCCACTCCTGGTGATGGGCCATAATATTGGCACCGCACTCCGTGAAGACGCCCCCTCGCGCGTCGTTTCTCACAACGCGGATAGTCCGCCTCCGCCCGTAGGGCTGTCAGCCTTGAAGCACCGGTGAGAAGAGCCGATCAAGATGTGTCCAATGTATAGAGAGCACCCGCCCGCCCGCGAGCTTCTCGCCTGTCCTCACCGCCTCCGAAGGCAACCCGATAATAGAATCAGCTTACCCGTTTTTCGCTTTCAGAGTCAAGATGAAAAGCGAAGAATGGTGCACGGCATTGGGACATCGGAGTTGAAATGTGTAGCGTTATGGGGCGCGCTGGCCTGCGCCCACGGGCGTGCGATAATCACTCCAGGTCCGACCTATCCACCCAGCAGACACGTAACTCGGCAACACAACAGATAGGGCCGATTGCTCCTTACAGCAATCTGGGTTGAATCACTGGCCATCTGGCGACTAGAATCGCTTGATTGACCAGAGACTTCGCGGGACGTCGGCGGCTCCCAGTCAAAGGGGGAAGAATGCGAGCTTCGCTGTTAGCACGTAGCCCGTTTGTCCTGACGGCCGCAATCGCGTTGGCACTCGTCACGTGCCCGGTCCGTGCCCAAGTATGCCTACTGCGCGAAGATTACAGAATCCCTGCTCCAGACGTGAACGCACCTGAGCGGTTCGGCAGTTCCGTTTCAGTCAATGGTGACCGGGTCGTCGTGGGGTATTACTTGGACTTGGGAGACGACTCCGGTTCCGCGTACATCTTCCGAAACGACACCAACGGCACGCCCTTGGACCCGAGTGACGACCGCTGGGTGCAGGAGGCCTGGCTTACAGCATCGGACGGGGCCACGGATGATTATTTCGGTTCTTCTGTTTCCATCGAAGCAGGGCGGGTAGTCATCGGGGCTCCTTTCGACGACGACGCAGGACGCAACTCCGGCTCGGCGTACGTTTTTCGGTTTGAGGACAACGGCACTCCGCTAGACCCCTCTGATGACCTCTGGGTCGAAGAGGTAAAGCTGACCGCTTTGGACGCGCACGAGGGCGATCTGTTCGGAATCTCTGTTTCTATTAGCCTCGATCACGCCATCGTAGGCGCTATGGAAGACGACGGTCTGGCAGATGGCGCTGGCTCAGCATACGTGTTCCGGCGCGACGACAACGACACGCCCGACGACCCCAGTGATGATCTCTGGGTGCAAGAGGCTGAGCTCACCGCCTCGGACGGAGCTGCAGTCGATCGGTTCGGGATTTCTGTCGCCATCAGTGACCACCGGGCGGTGGTCGGTGCCCGTCTTGACGACGACGCCGGACGCGATTCTGGCTCAGCGTACGTATTCCGGCATGATGACAACGGCACACCTTCGGACCCTAGTGATGACTTTTGGATAGAAGAGGATAAGCTGACCGCCTCGGATGCGGCTGCGGGCGATCAGTTCGGTACTTCCGTTTCCATCAGCGGTGACCGGGCTGTCGTCGGGGCACATTTGGACGACGACGCGGGGACCTTTTCCGGCTCGGCGTACGTCTTTAGGCGCGATGACAACACCACGCCGCTAGACCCAAGCGATGACCTGTGGGTCCAGGAGGACAAGCTCACTGCCTTGGATGCCGCAGGCGGGGACAGATTCGGCGTCTCCGTTTCCATCAGTGGTGATCGGATCATCGTGGGAGCCGTTGGCGACGACGATGCGTGTTCCGCAGACCCGACTTGCCAGTCCGGCTCGGCCTACGTGTTCCACCGCGAGGACAACGGCACGTCGTCCGACGCTACCGATGACTTCTGGGCCCAGCACGCCAAGCTCGTTGCCTCGGACACGGGCAAGGGTGACGCGTTCGGGTCTTCTGTTTCGATATCCGGTGCCCAGGGCGTCGTAGCGGCGCATCTCGACGACGACTACAGGGGAGAAGATTCCGGGTCGGTGTACATATTCTCCGACTCCGTCAAGTGTACAGACCTGTTCAGCTACGCCAACTTCCAAAGCTGTTTCAGCGGCACTGGCGGCGACGCCTTCACGGACATCGAGGTGGGGCTGGTCGGGGTCTTCGTGTCCTCCGTGTCGTGGGGCGACTACGACAGCGACGAGGACTTGGACCTGGCCCTGGCCGGGTGGACTGGGTCGGACTATGTGAGCCGGATCTACCGCAACGACGGCGGCGGCACCTTCACGGACATCGGTGCGGACCTGACGGGAGTCGCCTACGCTTCTCTCGACTGGGGCGACTACGACAAGGACAGCGACTTGGACTTGGCCCTTGCGGGGGACACCGGCTCGGACTACGTGAGCCGGATCTACCGCAACGACGGCGGCGGGACCTTTACAGACATCGGTGCAGGCCTGACGGGAGTCGCTTACGCTTCTCTGTCCTGGGGGGACTACGACAAGGACGAGGATCTGGACCTGGCCCTTGCGGGGGACACAGGCTCGGACTACGTGAGCCAGATCTACCGCAACGACGGCGGCGGGACTTTCAGGAACATAGGGGCCGGCCTGACGGGGGTCGGCGCTTGTTCTCTGTCCTGGGGCGATTATGACAATGACGGGGACTTGGACCTGGTCCTTGCAGGCAATACCGGGTCAGCTCCCGAGGCCAAGATCTACCGCAACAACGGCGGCATGACCTTCACGGACATCGGGGCGGGCCTGACGGGGGTCTCGGCCGCTTCTTTGTCCTGGGGCGATTATGACAATGACGGGGACTTGGACCTGGTCCTTGCAGGGAATACCGGCGCAGGCCCCAAGACGAAGATCTACCGCAACTACGGCAGCGGCAGCTTCGTGGACATCGAGGCGGATCTAACCGGGGTATTTCTGTCCTCTCTGTCCTGGGGCGACTACGATAACGACCGGGACCTGGACCTGGTGCTTGCGGGGCACACCGGCTCAGGTCCCGAGACGAAGATCTACCGCAACGACCACGGCGGTGTACGCTCCGGCTGCCAGATCTTCGACTTTGACGGCGACAATCACGTGGACCTCTACGATTATTACCTGCTTCTGCTTACGTTCGAGCCGGAATAACGTCGTCCATGGGACAGCTTCACCATCGGCCGAGTCAGAATCCGTTGCCCCTCTTTTTCAGGTCCCGAGTCTCGGCTACGAAGCAACCCATTGCGTGCCCGGCACAAAAGTGACGCTTCCTGGAATCAAAGAAGCCCACAGTGTCACCGATCACTTACCAACGGGCCAGGTGAGGTCGAATCGAAGCCGGCCTCTCATGCGTGAGCAACATGAGAGGCCGGTTGCTAATCAGCTCGTCGGGCGCAGCAAGCCCAACATGCAGTTGACGGCTACGTCGTGATCATCTCGTCCCTCCGGCGACCGAAGTAGATCTTCGCCGTCGATAGCACCAGCAGGATCAAGATGATCGCACCCCAAGTCGACACCGCCGGGATTCCCTTGCGAATGCATTCGATGTCGTCGCAGGATAGGCCCTTATGCCACGTTTCCTTCTCCCCTACGCAGTCCCCGGGCAGCACGTTATCGGTGCATATTCCGGTCGCTCGGTCGCAGCACGCACCGCGGTGCTGTAGGCAAGTGACAGCGCTGCAAGGGGTATCCTTGTACCAGGTGTCCTGCGGGCCCGTACAGTTGTCCGGTAGGACGTTATTCTCACAGACGCCGGTGGTCCCGTGACAGCATGCGCCGCGGTGCGGGACGCAAGTAACGGCGCTGCAGGGTGTATCCTTGAACCATTCGTCTTGATCGCCCACACATTCCTCGGGGTATACGCCATCGTCGCAGACGCCCGTCGTTCCGTGGCAGCAGGCCCCAGTGTGCCGCTCGCAGACAATCTGGCTGCAGAGCGTCTTCGGATACCAGGTGTCCTGAATCGCCTGACAATTCACCTCCGGGACATCGTCCGTACAGATGCCCGTTTCCCCGTCACAGCACGCACCCGTGTGAGGCAGGCAGACGATCTGGCTGCACAACGTCTTGGCATACCAGGTGTCCTGGTTGGTCTGGCAATCTGCCTCGAGCACATCGTCTTCGCAGATGCCGGACGTGCCGTCACAGCACGCACCCGTGTGAGGCAGGCAGACGATTTGGCTGCATAGCGTCTTGGCGTACCAGGTGTCCTGGTTCGTCTGGCAATCCACTTCGTACACATCGTCCTCGCAGATGCCCGTCTTCCCGTCGCAGCACGCACCCGTGTGAGGCAGGCAGACGATTTGGCTGCACAGCGTCTTGGGATACCAGGTATCCTGGTTCGTCTGGCAATCCGCTTCGTATACATCGTCTTCGCAGATGCCGGACGTGCCGTCACAGCACGCACCCGTGTGAGGCAGGCAGACGATTTGGCTGCATAGCGTCTTGGCGTACCAGGTGTCCTGGTTGGTCTGGCAATCTGCCTCGAGCACATCGTCTTCGCAGATGCCGGACGTGCCGTCACAGCACGCACCCGTGTGAGGCAGGCAGACGATTTGGCTGCATAGCGTCTTGGCGTACCAGGTGTCCTGGTTGGTCTGGCAATCTGCCTCGAGCACATCGTCTTCGCAGA
>CAYOQG010000146.1:4810-14204 GCA_964405925.1 uncultured Phycisphaeraceae bacterium
CCTCGAGCACATCGTCTTCGCAGATGCCGGACGTGCCGTCACAGCACGCACCCGTATGAGGCAGGCAGACAATCTGGCTGCACAACGTCTTAGGATACCAGGTGTCCTGGTTCGTCATGCAATCCACCTCGTATACATCGTCTTCGCAGATGCCGGACGTGCCGTCACAGCACGCACCCGTGTGAGGCAGGCAGGTGACGGCGCTGCACGGCGTGTCCTTGTACCACGTGTCCTGATCACCAACGCAGTCGCCGGGGAGGACATTATCGTCGCAGACACCGGTCGTCCCGTGGCAGCACGCACCCGTTTGGTGGCAGTTATCGTCGCAGAACGGGTCATAAAGTGGATCACATTCCTCTCCGCTGTCCGGTTGGACGATGCCGTCACCACAGCAAGTACAATGATCCGTTGTATTGGGCGCCCGGCAGGGCTGTACGCAGGTATGATTCGGATCGGTCCCGTCACAGGTCTCGCCCTCGTCGGGTTCGATGACGTTGTTGCCGCATGTATGGCAGTGGCAATCGGAGACGCAATGGCTATAGGGGGAGACGGACGCACAATCGTCGTCGATCTCGCACTCCTCAACCGGTTGAAGAACGCCGTCGCCACAGCAGGTGCACTCGTACGGATCATCCGGCGGTCGACACGTTTCACCCTCGTTGCAGGTTCCGGCGGTACCGTCGCACGTCTCGCCCCGCTCGGGCTCAATGATGTTGTTCCCGCACCAAACGTGTACGACCTCGCCCACCTGGATAGGCTCGCACCTGCACTTGGAGGGTGTGCTCGGGAGCGTGTCTTCCTGATCAAGGCAGCTCGGTTTGTTGGGCGACCCGTCCGACTTACCGTTGTCCCAGCTCGTGCAGGTTCCCAGGTCAAGGTAGCCGTCGCCGTTGGCGTCCTGACATACGACCGTGATCGGTGGGAGGTTCATATAGGTGTGCACGTCCTGCTCCAGGTCGCCGCAAAGGTCGTTCGGATCCTCGGTGCACTCGCCGTCGTAGAACGGACCGGCCCCGCTATTGGGGTCATACCCGTAATCGCAGGTCTCCCCGATGGGGCAATCGTCGTCCTTGAAGCAGGCGGTCCCACTAGTCGAGCAGACGGGAGTGCAGTCACCCGTTGTGCCGGGCTCGAGCGGGGTGGCGTTCAAGAAGTACCGGTAGCAGTCGCCCGTGAGGGCGTCACCACCATCCGAAGCTATGTACATGCCGATATCCCAGCGCTCGGCGGCTTGCGCGACGATCTCCGCTTGCAAAGTCAAGGTGACGTCCTCACCGTCGACGCACGAGATCACGTTTGGCACGCAGGTACCGCCGCCCGCATCGCAGGCTGGAGCATTGCCCACGACACAGGGATTCCCGTGTTCGGTACCACCTTCGCAGGTACCGAAGACGTTGTAGACCGCGAGGTAGACGTCGTTGGCCGTGCAGTTAAGGCTACAGGTCGTGACGTCGTCCATACAACTAGCGCCGGGGACCGGGGGAACGGGATCGCATGGTGACGGGTCCGGGTCCAGGTCCTCTGCGCACGCTGGGCGCACACCACCAAACAGCCCTACGGTTGCCACGGCGCTCAGCGCGGCCATCCATCTCACCAATTGCAACGTTCGACCAACTTTTCCGGTGCATGTGCTTCTCATTGTGCTACCCTACCTTACCGTGCCAAGTGATGTTGTTGCGCGCCGGTCTCACGCCGGAACGCCGCGAGCCGCTTACGCTGAACGATGCGTGAGTCGATGTCACCGCGAAGGCACGTACCACAAGACAGGCACGGATAGGTTGCTCGAAGCGTCCCGGTGACCGGATATCGTGAATACAGAGCTGCCTGTCTTCGCCACCTCCGCAGCCAACCCACTCTCAACGGCAGTTTATGTGATTTGCCTAGATTACGTCAACCATATTCTGCTTCTGCTTTTTGCAGCGCCCCTTTTCGGTGCGCCCAGCTACCGAGTCGATCCCGGCAAAGCTTGAGGGAGGCCGGGGTGCCCGCGTATCGAGACCGTGGAGGCGAACGGCTGGCTTCTTCGCCCCCATCGCCCTCCGGATCATTGGGCACACCGGACGCGAGATAGTAGGATATAGTCCGGCGGCGGTTTCTACTTTTCGCCGGTCGTTCGGCTTTTCGGACGTGAGCGTTCCGCATGGGGCCAAGACGGGAAAAGACGGAGCGGCCGATGCGTCGGTGCCCCGCGTCTTTGGACCGAAGATAGCTGCAGGTGGCACGGACGCGCATGGTGGCTCCGGGATCGGGGCTGTCGATTGGCCGCGCTTGACTTACCTGCCTCGTAAAGTTAGAAAACTAGCTGTGAAAAGCCGGTTTTCAATACTGGCGACGCCAAGCGTCCGACCGGATAGCCGTGGGGTTGCAGGACCGAGACACCATAAACAGGTCGTAATCGCCCAAAAAGACACAAGATGACTGACCTTCCAGAAGCGAACGGGCCCACCGAGGCAGACGTGAACGAGACGACATCCCCCTTGGTTCCATCATCAGGTGAAGAAGCATCTGCCTCACATCCGGTGGAAGCCGGCCACTCAGCAATGATGGATGAAATCGACCGCGAGGTATCCGAAGCCATGGCCGCCATGGATCCCGCTGATCTGGCTGAGCTTTCCGGCGGGGGGATTCCCGGAGCGACGCCAATGGGTGTGGTACCGGAACCTGGTGCGGAGTTAACGGGGACTGTTGTGGGGCTTGACGACGACGAGGTTTTTCTCGAGTTCGACGCCAAGTCTCAGGGCGTTATGCCTCGTTCGCAGTTCGGCAAGAAGGAGGTGGTGGAGCCCGGTCGCCGTGTCGACGTGGTGGTGGACCGATACGACCCGGAAGCAAACCTCTTTTTCGTCAACCGCAAAGGGGCTATCCAACGGGCCACCTGGAACAACCTTTCGGTAGGCAACGTGGTTGAGGGACGCGTGACCGGGGTCATTAAGGGGGGGTTGGAAGTCAACCTGAATGGAATCCGTGCCTTTATGCCCGCCTCACAGGTAGATCCCGCTCCTATGAAGGATATCTCGGTGCTGCTGAATCAGGAGGTCCGGTGCGAAGTCATCGACCTCGATCGGCGGGCTAAGAATGTGGTCCTCAGCCGCCGCAAGATCGTCGAGCAAGAGCAGGCTGACGCCCGCAAGAAACTAAAAGCCGAGCTCGAACCGGGCCAGACTCGCACAGGTATCGTCGGCAACATCACCGACTTTGGCGCGTTCGTCGATATCGGGGGGATTGAGGGTCTCGTGCATATCCGCGACTTGAGCTGGGGTACTGTCGAAAAGGTGACAGACGTGCTATCGCCCGGGCAGGAAGTCGAGGTGAGAGTGCTCAAGGTCGACGCCAAGCGTGAGCGGATCTCACTCGGGCTGAAACAGGCGCTACCCGACCCGTGGACTGTAGTTCCCGAGCGCTATCCGGTTGGCACCACACTTAAAGCGCGGATCGTCCGCACGGCTGACTTCGGTGCGTTTGCGGAGCTCGAACCCGGTGTCGAGGGTCTGATTCCCATCAGCGAGATGGCGTGGACGCGGATCCGCAATGCCTCGAGCGTGGTCTCAATCGGCGACATCGTGGACGCCGTGGTGATCCGGATCGAACCGGAGAGACACCGCCTCGCATTGAGTATGAAGCAAGCTCAGCCCGACCCATGGGCTGGCGTGCTCGGTACTTTCTCCGAGCGGTCGCTGGTGACCGGTCGGGTCACCCGCCTGGCCGATTTCGGCGTGTTCGTCGAGTTGGCGCCGGGTGTCGAAGGCCTCATTCATATTTCGGAGCTGTCTGACAGGAGGGTCCGCTCGTGTTCCGAGGTGGTCAACGTTGGCGACGAGATCGAGTCTCGGGTCCTTGGGGTCGACCAAGAGAACCGTCGCATTTCCCTGTCCTTGAAGCAGGTGCACGCGCCGGCGCCGACGTCGGAGGCAACCGCACCAGTGCCCACCAAGCTGAAGAAAAGGCGAAAAAAGCCGCTCCGCGGCGGCTTGACCAGCCACTTCGATTGGTAGCCTCCCGTTTCGCAATATCCTCGGACCTGGCCGGCTGTGGCCGATTCCCGAACGTGGTATAAATCGGGGTCTTGCTGGCGAGACGAGAGTACGCTGGAGCGTGTCGAGGCTGCTCTCGCTTAGATAACTTGGATCGGAGAGCTGGAGTCCGACCCGAATGAAGTTTGGGCTCATAGACCGCATCGTGGAATTGACCCGTGGGGAGCGCATTGTGGCCATTAAGGCGGTGTCGCTGGCGGAGGAGTACCTGGCCGACCATTTTCCAACGTTCCCGGTGCTTCCCGGTGTCCTCATGCTGCAAGCAATGGCCGAGGCGGCCGGCTGGCTGGTTAAAGATGCCCACGAGTTCCGTGAGACTGTCGTCTTGCTCCGGAGCGTGAGGAACGCTACATATAAAAGCTTTGTCAAACCGGGTAATCTGGTTGTATATACCGTGACCTGTCGCCGGCTCTCAGCGGCCGACAGTGACTTCGAGGGCGTCGGACATTGCGGCGAGGACAAACAGGAAGTTGTGAAAGCCAGGTTTGGGCTCACGCATTTTTCTGTCGCCGACGGTGACAGGTCATCGGAGTCGATCGACCGGCGGCTGGCCGACGCGGCGCGGGCGCAGTTTGCCCGGCTTTGCTCCTGACTAAGCAAGTGGCCGAGCGTACGCTGGGCGCTCGTTTCATATGGAGCGGAATGCATGCCCGCGATGTACGAAGGAGGTTCTGACGGAATGGCGCTGACCCGCGACGAGGTCTTCGACAAGATACGAGAGGTGCTCACCGACGCCCTCGGTGTCGACGATGAGGACGTGCAACCGGAAGCGACTCTTCAAGGTGATCTTGGAGCGGAGAGTATCGACTTTCTCGATATCGTTTTCCGCCTCGAGAAGGAATTCTCCATCAAGATTCCCAAGGGAGAGCTTTTTCCCGACGATCTGCTCAACAATCCAGATTACGTCGACGGCGATCAGATCACACCCGCAGGAATCGAAAGGCTCAAGGCGACGATGCCCCATGCGGACCTCACGCCGTTGGAGCAATCGCCCTACGTCTCGAAGATGCCGGAATTGTTCACGGTCAGTGCCATGGTCAAGTACGTTGAGAACAAGCTGGCTGCCGCCTAGCCTATGTCTTGGCATCGAGGTGCCGCCGAACGTGACCGACGGGATGCCCGCCTACGCGTTGCCCGTCAGCAGGGAATGAGTTCAGGATGCGTTGGATCTGGATTGACGCGTTTGTCGATTTCGTGTCCCGACGGCGGGCCTCGGCAATCAAGAACGTCACCTTGGCCGAGGACCACTTGCATGATCATTTCCCCGGGTACCCGATCATGCCGCCCAGCCTGATGATCGAGGGAATGGCCCAGACCGCGGGAATTCTGGTGGGCGAGGCCCGGGGGTTCGCGGAGAACGTGATTCTTGCTAAAATCCGCACCGCCGAGTTTCAGGATTATGCACGGCCGGGGGACCAGCTTCGCTACGACGCGGTGATCGAGTCTCTCGACGACCGTGCGGGTGTGACGAGCGGCACGGTCCTCAAGAATGGAGAGGCGATTGGCCGAATCGACTTGATCTTCTCGCACGTAAGCCAAGCCAATAAGACGATCGACATGCCTGACCACAACTTTGTCTTTACTGGCCAGTTCATGGAGCTGCTGACCACCTTCCGCAGCCGGCAAACCGCCAGGAGTGACAAACCGCATGTCAGGTAGCAGACGCGTCGTTGTCACGGGGTTGGGTGTGGCTACGCCGATCGGGATCGGTGTCGAGCCGTTTTGGGAAGCCCTGTTGGAAAGGCGATGCGGATTGCGTCGCATCGAAGCCTTCGACCCGTCAGGGCTCCCCGCTCAAATCGCCGGCGAGCTACCGTCATTCTCCCTGAGGGATTATATCCCGAAGACGTACCGAAAGAGTGCCAAGGTTATGTCTCGGGATATCGAGATCGCAGTCGTCTGCGCGTACCATGCGGTGAGAGATGCGGGTCTGAATACGAGGTGCATCATCGAGCGCGGCGAGGCAGCCGAGCCGTCCAACGTGGACAGTCGGCGCTTCGGTGCCAACATCGGTGCGGGTTTGATCTGTGCCGACCTGCCGGAGCTTGCGGGGGCATTAAGCACCGCGGCAGGCGAGGATCGTCGCTTCAGTCTGACCAAGTGGGGCACGGAGGGGATGAACAACCTCACGCCGCTTTGGCTGCTCAAGTTCTTACCCAACATGCTGGCGTGCCACGTGACGATTGTTCACGACGCGCAGGCGCCTTCGAACACCGTCACCTGTGGTGAGGCTTCCAGCCATATCGCCATCGGCGAGGCCTTTCGGACCATTGCTCGCGGCGACGCCGACGTCTGTATCTGCGGCGGTGCGGAGAGCAAGGTCAACCCGATGGCCATGTTAAGGCCTTGGCTGTTCGGCTGGCTGAACGTCGATGGCAACGAGTCGCCGGCGGATGCGCTTCAACCGTTCGGCGCCAAACGCCGCGGCACCGTGGCAGCGGAAGGCGGAGGTCTGATCATCCTCGAGTCGCTCGATCACGCCAGGCGGCGAGGGGCAAAGATCTACGCCGAGATCGGCGGGTTCGGAGCGGGCACGAATACCCATAGCTGGTCAACGCCCGATCCCAAGGGTTGCGGCATCGCTCTGTCACTGCGTAACGCCCTCGCGGACGCGCGAACAGGGGCCGAGCGTATCGACCTGGTTGCACCCTTTGGTACGGGAACAGCGGCGTATGACGTGGCGGAGATCGCCGGATTCAACGAAGTGTTCCAAGACAGGCTGGACCACGTGCCGGCGATGACGGTCCGCGCGAGCGTCGGCAATAACGGAGCGGGCTCCGGAGCCATTGACTTCGCTGCTGCCGTCATGGCACTCCATAACAACACCGTTCCACCGTCACTCAATACGAGCGCTCTCGACGCAGCGTGCCGCTTCCGCTTCGCACGGAGCGATCCTGTCGACGCCAAGATCACTCAGGCGGTCAGCGCCGGTCACGCCCTGGTCGGTGGTCAGAGTGCAGCCCTGGTCATTCGGGAGTATCGGGAGTAACGCCGTGGAGCGACGGGTGGTCATCACCGGAATGGGCTGCGTAACACCGCTGGGCCATGATGTCGAGACCGTGTGGCAGCGGCTGCTCGCGGGTGAAAGCGGGATCGCACCGACGACGTTGTTCGACGCTCGAACGTTTCCCAGCTCCTTCTCTGCAGAAGTGAAGGATTTCTCGCTCGGAGCGTTCCTCGGGGCTGACGCGGAGAAGCACCGCGGCGCAAGCCGGAACACGCAGTTTGCCCTCGGGGCGGCTGCATCTGCCTGGAAGAATGCGGGGTTGGATACGTATATGGGGCTCGATCCGACGCGGGTCGGGGTCTACCTCGGCGGCGGGGAGGGGCCGAACGACTTCGCTCCGTGTGCCGCAGCCGCGCTCGCCGGGTGTATCGATGACGACGGCCAGCTCATCCCGCTCGATACGGTCCGCTGGGCTAAGACCGCTCGGAAGGTCTTTGACGCGGTCAACGAGCTGGAACAGGAGCCCTGCTGTGCGGGTGGGCACCTGGCGGTCCAGTTCGGGGCTGAAGGTCCGAACTTCAACACCCTGACAGCCTGTGCGGCCAGCACTCAAGCTATCGGCGAAGCCATGCACGTGATCCGATACGGCGACGCCGACCTGATGATCGCAGGCGGGACACACAGCATGATCCACCCGCTCGGGGTGACGGGTTTCAACCGCTTGACTGCCCTGTCGACGCGGAATGACTCGCCGGCGACGGCTTCGCGTCCCTTCGATCGCATGCGCGACGGGTTCGTGCTCGGC
This sequence comes from uncultured Phycisphaeraceae bacterium, assembly GCA_964405925.1. Classification (GTDB taxonomy): domain Bacteria; phylum Planctomycetota; class Phycisphaerae; order UBA1845; family UBA1845. Next base: position 12,594 of record CAYOQG010000146.1, read on the forward strand.
GAAGGGGCGGGGATCGTTATCCTCGAGGAGCTGGAGCACGCCCGACGGCGTGGTGCCAAGATCCTGGCGGAAGTCGTCGGCTATGGTTCGACCGCAGATGCGTTCAGGATTACGGATATCCATGAGGACGGACGCGGTGGGATCGCAGCCATGCAGGCCGCCCTCGATTCGGCCGGGCTTACGACCGCGGACGTCGACTACATATCTGCTCACGGAACGGCCACCGAAGAGAACGACAAGATCGAGACCCTGGCTATCCGACGTCTGTTCGGGGATCGCGCCAAGAAGGTAGCCATCAGCAGCATCAAGAGCATGATGGGCCATCTGATCGCTGCCGCCGGCGTTGTCGAATTGATCACTTGCGTGCTGGCCATCCGCGACGGTGTCGTCCCCCCGACGATCAACTATGCGAACCCCGACCCCAACTGCGACCTGGACTACGTCCCCAACAAAGCCCGCAAGATGCCCGTCCGCATCGCCCTCTCTAACAGCTTCGGCTTCGGCGGCCAAAACGATACGCTCATCGTCCGCAGACCATGCGATTGACCTGGACCGTTGCTGGCCCATGCACAAACTGCGGAATTTCTGGAGGGTCTGCCCCCGCGGACCAGACTGGAGTGACGTCGCGTCACGCGCTACCACACTGTCTTCGAGAGTCTACAGAGAGTGTTGCCCGCACTCTGCCTTGTGCCTAAATGGCGGCAACAGCGTGCTCGTCGGCGTAGCTCCCTTGCGCGGCGTGAAAATCGGATCGAACGTCCCTCGGGTTCGCAGGGAATAGCGCAGGTAAGTGGGGACCTACAGCATGGCTTCACGGTGCCGTCGGTTCACACTCTGGCGAGGTCCTGAAACAGTTGGTCCCTGCGTTCCCGCAGAACCTCCTTGGCAACGTTATAGTTGTCGAGACGCCGTCCTCCCGATTGTGTGGCGAGGGCGTCGATAGCATCTCCAATCCGCTCGGGGACGAACGTGTTGAGGGTCACCGACTGGGCTTTCAGTGCGTTGACGTCGACTTCGATCTCGTGCAGGCGTCCGCTACGTTTGCCCACATGAAGCACGAGTGGCCCCCCCATGTCTTGCGCACGCGTGGGCTCATCACTCATGTATCTGAATTCGATGACAAATCGCTCGCGCTGCTCGTCGTAGTAACCTCGCACTGCCTCGGGAACGTCGTACGGCGACAGGAATACATTGATTTCGACGTCACTCGGTCCGCGAACAGGCTCGGTTTTAACGTGATCGGCATCGATCTGGATCCAGTCGCTCATCGGCTCGGCCTCTCAAGTAGAGCTACTAAGATCTTTGCAATATTATACACTGTCTTCTGCGTTAAGCCAATAGGCCTCTCGTCCCGACTATCCAGTACGATCACTCCCCAGATCCGGTTCCTTACCTCAACCGGTATTCCGTAGAAAGAGCGCGCGGGTTGCTCTTTGGCTGCCCGCCGCTGTAACCATGCGATGTCAACCCACGTTTTGCGCGCGTAATTGCGCACATCCTCGTCCGTCGAGGAGCTCCCCAAGTCCGGGAGCTCCTCCACGTGCACGATTCTTCCTTCCGCCCATGTGCGACCCGCGCCCCCTTCAGCTTTATAGGCCGCGTCCGGTATTA
>CAYOQG010000147.1:0-14114 GCA_964405925.1 uncultured Phycisphaeraceae bacterium
CTCTGGAAGAGCGACCTGACCTCCAGGTTCGACGCCACTTGCAGGCATAAGTTGAGGCTGTTAACATTACAAAGACGCACAGGAGAAGCGCTGAGGGTGCCTCAGTCGGTTTCAGGGTACAGTTTCCACTGGAGTGCTGGGTGGCAAGCGAGGTTGGCCTGAGCGGGCCGCGGGAGGCGAGAAGCGTCCTAGTTCTTTCTCGGGCACGATCACATGGAGCGAAGTGGATCAACCGGTTTCGACGCGGCTTGGAACCCGCTACTCTCCGACTCGTCGAGCGTATGGGATCGGCTGATCGAAGCCGTAGGGCCCGCATCGATTCTCGTCATCATCGAGAACCGCATGAGCGCCAGCCTCAAGCGCCAGTTCACGCCCGAGGACGTCTGGCAAGAGGCGCTTCTGCACGCATGGCGAGACAGATCACGCTGCCAGTGGCGTGGCCTTAAGAGCTTCCGGTCTTGGCTTCTTACGATTATTGACCACCGAATCCGCGATGCGGCGGATTACGACTCGGCGGCTAAGCGAGGTGGCGGCACACCCCGGGTACCGTTCTCGGTCCTCGAATCGTCCGAATCGACAAGCGGCGAGGCCGCACTGTTTCCGGGTCCAATCGGGTCCACGACGCCGAGCAGGATCGCCGTCTACTCCGAACAAGCGGCAGCCATGCGCGCCGCCCTGAGCGCGCTCCCTAAGGACGTACGCGATGTGGTGCGTTTACGGTTGTTTGAGCAGCTGACCGCAGAACAGGTCGCAGACCGACTGGGTATCGGGGTCTCCGCGGTAAGGCATCGATTCCGGAAAGGCGCGTTGACGTATCGCCAGAAGCTCAGGCTAGAACTGTCGAGCCGTTCTTTGACGATTTCGCCAGAAGTCATGAACGCTTTCCAGGCATTTTCCGCTTCAGACGAATAGGAACGTACTGCAAGCGGGAGAACTGATCGTGCCAGAGCACGACCGCGACCAAGATCTCCTCGACTCCATTTTCGATAGCGTTTTGGCGCGAATCGAGGATGGGCGGTCTGTGGACGTCGCGCAGCTCCTCGGGGAGCGACACGACCTACATACCCAAGTCGAAGAACTTGTTCGGTTAGCCCGGGAGATAGCCGTCGGTGAGAGTGTGGAGCGTCCGGTCATCAGCGGTTATACGGTGCTGCATGAGCTCGGCCGAGGGGGCATGGGGACTGTCTTTCTTGCCCGGCAAGAGCGGCTTGGTGGGCGCTTGGTTGCGCTCAAGGTACTGCCGCCAGTCGTGTCACTTTCGTCACAGGCACGAGAGCGCTTCAAGAGTGAAGTCACAGGGATCGCTCGGCTACGGCACCCTAATATTGTTGCCGTTCATGATGTTGTCCAGGCCGGGGGCGTCTACGCCTATGCCATGGAATGGGTAGACGGGATTTCACTCGCGGGTCTGATCGAGCACCTCAAAGGCACGGAACGTGAATCCACCATGGCCGATGTCTGCGATGTCCTCAAGGCACTCCCGAAGCTGGCTGAGCGCGACACCGTGCCCGTGTTTGTTTGCCGAATCGGGATCGCAGTCGCAAGCGCACTGCACGCCGTTCACCGAGAGGGTCTGCTACACCGAGACGTCAAGCCGTCGAACATCCTGCTCAGGCACGATGGCACGCCGCTTCTCTCCGATTTCGGCCTCGCGCGAGAAGCGGACAGTGTGCACCTGACACAAACGGGCCATTTCGTAGGTACACTGACCTACGCCGCCCCGGAGCAACTGCGTGGGCGAGCCGAGGAACTGGATCATCGTACGGATGTTTACTCGCTCGGCGTAACACTGTATCACGCGCTAACGCTCCAAACGCCTTTTAAGGGGCAAAGCGCAGTCGCCATACTACGCCAGGTCGAGAGCGGAAAGACCGCGCCCCTGCGCAAGGTGAACCCGAAGGTCTCGCTAGACCTGCAGACCATCGTGACGAAAGCGATGGACCCAGATCCACAGCGCCGCTACCAGACAGCCAACGATCTCGGCGACGACTTGGACCGGTTGCTGACATTGCAGCCCATCCACGCCAGGCCCGCCGGGTTGCTGACGCGCACAGCCAAACTGGCTCGGCGGAATCGACCGATGCTAGCTGCCGGCGCAGCCGGCGGGCTGTTGGCGCTTGCCCTCGCAGCGGCATTGGTGGTTTACATCTTCTTCATGCCTCGGTGGGTGAGCGAACACATGGACAACGCTCGTCTCGCGCTGTTCGATCCTTCCGCGGGGGATCGCGTGGTTTCGACGGCGTCGCGGGCCATGGATCACAGCCGCCTTGTTCCACCAGCTTTCGCCCCCGAGACAGCCGAAGCCTCACTGTCGCAGTACGCAGCTGCATTACGACTCGCGCCGACTAACGAGCAGGTCCGACTGGAGCGCGATGTCGTCGCGCTGGCACGGGATGTTTCCGCAGGCACATTGCAGCCTCCCGTTTGCGATGATCGCCTCGCGACAACAGCCCCAGTCACGTGCCGATATGCGGATGAATGGTTTAGCACGGGGCTACGTCCCCAGCCTGACACCGTCCAACTTGCGGGAACAACTGCTACAGACCTGCGCTGCCTAGGCCTGCTCGCGTTCTTGTGTCAAGATGTTCTCACCTCAATCGAAGCTTGGTCGCAGCTCGATCTGGTAAAGGACCCCGATCCTCTGATCGAGGTCTCGCTAGGTCAACTGTTTCTCGCCATGGGGGAACCTGCGCGGGCGTATCCACGACTCAAGAGCGCCGTTCGGGAGTTTCCGCAGGTAGGGTTCCTGTTAGTGGCCCTCGCCGATGCAGCGTTTCGCTGTGGCGATCTCCAGTATTGCGAGAGGCTGCTCGAGCGCGCCCGCGGTATGCCCTACCTGGACCCCACGCACGGTCTCAAGCGCTTGGAAGCTGACCTTTACGCCGCGACTGGTCGCGACGAGCTTGCTCGGGAACGATACGAGTGGCTTCGACGCGACGGTGTGAACTTCGTGGCTATCCTCCACTACGGCAAGTTTCTGGAACAGTGCGGCGAGCTGCACGAGGCGCTGCGAGTCTATCAGGACGAAGTCCAGAGTGACCGGCGGGTCGTAGCGATACACCGAGCGTTTATAGAGGCCGCAAACCGATGGTGGAACTCACAAGCGCTCGGTGAGCGCCGGACGCTTCTTAGAAGCACTCTCGACGAGGAACCTGACGCGCCATATGTGTTCATTAAGCTGCTGCGCAACTACTCCGCAAGCTCAGCTTTCCTGGCAGGGTTCGACACTGCCCAGCTCAAGAGCGGCTCCGTCAGATTGCCCGACGGTCACACGCGTCCGGAGCGGACCGGTGAGCCGGAAGAATCGGGTGTAGCGAGGACCGTCGAATCGGCTCCTCTGTTGCAGACTGCATCCTTGTCGGCACTCGCCGAACGCGTGGACATAACGAATAGCTATCGAGGGTGGCGGCGCTATCTGACGTATCCGCGCGTTTTGAAGGAGCTGCTATTCACATCTTGGCTCATGAGAGACGGTGCCGATCTGACCTCACTGATCGAGCGCCTGTACCGCGTCTATCGTGGGTTGCGCCTCGTGCGAGAGTGGGGCGCCAATACGCCGCGCGAGCGGCTTGCAGCGGTTGCAGCGGTTTGCGGACGCACGAACATTCTCGTCCCACCGGGGTTCACCGTCGAGAAGTTGTGGGAAGAGACGATTGGAAACGAACTATGGTTGAGGGTAGCTCGCAATCCCGACTATGGTGTTGACGGCCGGCGCGGCATAAGCCCAGAATTTGCCTGGGCAGTAGGAGAGGTACCCAGATCAAGGTTGGAGGCGATTCGCAATCCCGACTACGGTCACGGCGTTGTTGTAGCCTACATTGACTACACGACGCTGAAGGTTCTACGAGTCAACGATACTTCGGTCGAGCTCCTCGCCAGCGAATCGGGCTTCGAAACTAAGGACTTCCCTCCTGAGGTAGGCACGGTTCGATTTGATATTACAGCTCTGTTCGGCGGCGGACTCTTCATCAGCGTCTGGGAGGATGCCGACCGGAGCAATGTCGATGGCGCGGAGTCCACGGTCTTGCTGCGAATCTCTCCGAACGGAGCCGTTGAGAACGTCGGACGGTTTGGTAAGGCGTCTCACCCGTTGCGGTTGCGGTTCGACTTCACCACGGGCGGCGCGGGGTACGCTCCAGGAGCGTACCTCGACGATTGGCACAATTCGGCTCGCGTCTACCGCATGGGAGCCGATTTCATCCTCACCCGGCTGGCGGACGATGCCTCGGCCGCGTCGCATAGAGTCCTCTCGGCGCGCGGAGTGGAGTTCGACCAGACTGGCCGGTATGGCCGCTACCTTACAACGACAGAATCCAGCTGGTACAAGCAACCGGTAACCGTCATCTCTCAGCTTCTTCCTGATCTTACTTGGGTGGACCTGACCGCGCCAATCAGCCCGGCAAAGCGATTCTACGGAGACCTGGCATTCAGCACCGGCGGCACTTTTGACCAGAGGCTCTACGTAACCGATATCGTCACAGATAGCGTAATGGCTGTGGATCCCGACGGCGCGCACACCGAGTTCGCCTCAGGCTTCGACCAGGTTGGCTCGATTTCCATCAGCGATGACGGCGAACGAATGTACGTGTCCGACATCAACGGCGTCTACTGCATTCGGCCGGTGAATACCGGAACCGGCCAGGCAATCCCATAAGCGGCCTCTCGGCCCGTCACCACGGGGCTGTCAGCGCATATTTCCAAGGGAAAATCCGCTCATTTCAAGGAAAACGCGGCGCTTGGACAACCTCATCCCTCTCCCTCTTAATGAGCAGCAACCGTCGGCTTCGGCGTGGCAGGTCGACGGATCGGCTCAAAGGAGAAGACAAATGGATGCGAAGCTCAACTCTAGCGAGACGGCCGCTGATTTGTTCGGGACTGGTGGAGATTCCTATTTTGGAAACCGTGCCGGGAAAAACCGCAGGGCCGCAAGACGACCGAGTTCTCGGTGCCGAGTGCTTTGGGCCACCCACGTGGTTGTTTACGCCCTCGTCTCGGGGTTCGGGCTGCGGGTCAAGGCCGTCGACCCTTGGATGGTGGTGACCGTCGACGCCGGCAGGGACCTGGGGCAGCATTCCAGTCTCACGGAACTAACAAACGGGGAACCCGCGATCAGCTACTACGACGTCGATGAAGGCGATCTGAAGTACGCTTGGCATGATGAGGGGGAGTGGCATTCGACCATCATCGACACCGCCGGGGATGTCGGGCAATACACCGGCCTGGGTATCAAGTCAGGTGACCCGGTCATCAGCTACTACGATGCTTCGAATGGAGCGTTGAAGTATGCTTGGAGGTCTGCCGGCGCTTGGCATACCACCACTATCGATGACGACGGCGATGTCGGCCAGTACAGCAGCCTGGTCGTGTTGCGCTCGGGCATGCCGGCCATCAGCTACTACGACGCCACGCATAAGGACCTGAAGTGCGCTCGTGCCTATTCCGGCGGTGGAGGCGAGATTGCCGGGTGGCATATCGAAGTCGTGGACAGCCTCGATGCGGTCGGCCGCCACACAAGCATCGCAGAGCTCGGTTCAGGCTATCCGGCTATCAGCTATGCGTACTCCGATCGCTGGATGCTTGACAGCGATCTGAAGTACGCGGAGTTTGACGGCGCTGAATGGGACACGACCACGGTGGCGACTTCCGACATGGCAGGCTACTACACCAGTTTGAAGATTCTCCCATCGGGTCAGCCGGCCATCAGCTACGGCACGTACGTTCCGGAGTTCGGCATGCGCCTGCACTGCGCATGGCGCGATGACTCCTCGGACTGGGTGGGTGAGCACAACAGCTTGTCCATCCTGCCGTCGGGACGCCCAGCGATCGCCTACTATGACGCTGCAAGCCGCGCGCTAAAGTGCGCATGGTTTGATGGTAGTGAATGGCATACGCGGACAGTTGACAATCAGAACGAGGTTGGGGAGTACGCGAACCTCGCGATCGTGCAAGGCCAGATGGCAATCACCTACTACGATGCCAGCGGCCGGTTGAAATACGCCCATATACCGGAGCTCCCATACCACGGTCACAGCTTGTTCACAACCGAGACCGTGGCCGACGAAGACGAGTACGGTTCAACGAGCCTCGTCTTCCTGGGATCCGGCAAGCCTGCCATGAGCTATTACGCGCATGCTTCCTTGCACTATGCAAAGTACGATGGTCGTTCCTGGCATACCCTTACAATTGATGCGGACGGCAATGTAGGAGCGTATAATAGTCTGGCTGTTCTGCCCACAGGACACCCCGCAGTTGCCTACTGGGACAGAACAAATGGCGACTTGAAGTATGCCTGGCATAACGGACGCTTGTGGCTGAAAACGGTGGTCGACGCGGATGATTGGGTCGGGCAACACTGTAGCCTCGCAATCCAAGACACGGGCGAGCCCGCCATTGCCTATCACGACTCCACCAACCAGGCTCTGAAGTATGCGTGGATGGAGGACGGAGCCTGGCATACGTCAACGGTGCGTGAGGGGGTACATCTTTCCGATCCATGTAGCCTCGCCATGCTTCCGAGCAGCGTGCCAGCGATCGCCTATGTCTCCGACGGCAACCTGCACTTCACGTGGCGTACTCCACGTGGTTGGGATGTGATCACCATTGATACGCACGCTAGGGAACCAAGCCTTGCCATTGTAGGCGGCATACCTATGATCAGCTACGCGGTGAACGCGGTGAACTATAGCGCGCTTCGATATGCGTGGCATGATGACATTGCGGGCTGGATGGTTGGAGTGGTCGAAAGAGATGACTCTGCGTCTTTCTACGGAAGCTCGCTCATCAGTCTACCGTCAGGCCATCCAATAGTGGGCTACAAAGTGTATTCTGAAGGCGACTACCGTATGCGGATATCGTGGTCCGACGGCACCGCATGGGACCGCAGAGGCATTATTGCCGAAACCACCGTCCCGAGCCTCGCCATCAGTCCCACCGGCCAGCCGGCCTACTCATACTCCACGCGGTTCAGACTGAAGTATGGAGCCGCTCCGATGGAATGGCACTTCAGCATTCCGGACGCTGGGGCCGACGTAGGGGAGTTTGCAAGTCTGGACATCCTACCATCGGGGGAGCCTGCAATTAGCTACTACGATCGCACCAATGGCAACCTGAAGTACGCGAGGCGCGAAGAAGGAGAATGGATAATCGATGTCTTCGACGATGACCTCGCTGACGTAGGTCAATACACGAGTCTGGAATGCACGCCCGCGCGCCCCCACGTCAGCTACTACGATGCGACCAACGGTGACTTGATGTTGGCTGCCGAGATTCCAGGGGGAATGCTGTACCAGATCGTGGACTCGGAGGGCGATGTCGGCATGTTCAGCAGTCTCACCCGACTCCCGGACGGACTCGGGATCAGCTACTACGACGCCACGCGCGGGGACCTGTTGTACGCCACCAGACTTGACAGTAACCCCTTTGATTGGACAATCGATGTTGTGGACTCTGACGGTGACTTCGGCCAGTGGACGAGCTCGGCCAGCCTTGTTTCGGGTGAACCCGCGGTCGTCTATGTATCGGAGTGGAACGAGACGCTGCGGTACGCATGGAGGGACGGCCTGACATGGCGCAGGGAGACGGTGGCTGAGTGGTCAGTCGTGGGTGGCACGAGCCTCGCGGTCTTTCCGTCTGGCCAACCGGCCGTGACCTTCTCTCGGGGACCTGCTGATTACGAAGGTGAGCTCAGATACGCCTGGCACGACGGACAGGGCTGGCATACTCAAGTTGTTGACTCCTTGGAGAGAGACTTAACGGTTGGGCACCACAGTCTGTCTATCCTGCCATCAGGACAGCCGGCGATAGGCTACCGAACAGCTGATGGCTTGCTCGCGTACGCGACACTTGTCGGCCATAGCTGGGAGACAATGGTGGTGGACGAGAGCGCATTGGACGTTGCTTACCCCAGTCTTGCTGTCGTACCTTCGGGTGCACCTGCGATCGCCTACTATGATGAGACGCGCGGTGAGCTACGGTATGCGCAGCGTATTGCCACATACGATTATGATGGCAACGGTGAATACGACTTGGTCGACTACGGGTACTTCCCGGACTGCATGTCCGGACCCGTGGGGAGTATCCTCGGGACAACATGTCTCGTTGCGTTCGATGGAGACGGCAACGGCCACGTTGACTTGCGAGACTTCGCGGGATTTCAGGAAGCCTTCGGAGATTAGCGCGGTGCTTAGGGAGGCGTAGCAATGTCACCGAGAGTTCTCATTCCTTCACTGACCTTGTGTGTGGCTACGGTCTCGGATCTGGTCGGGGCGACCGGCGATGCAATCCCGACAGTCTATGAAGAGCATAAGCTCGAGCGGCCGCCTGGCGCATATAACTTCGGCTACTCCGTCTCGGTCGACGGGAACGTCGCGGCGATAGGAGCGCCCTATGAGAATTGTAGCGACGGAATGGCCTGCGGCGCGGCCTATGTCTATCGATATGACGGCGCTGACTGGACCTTGGAGGATCAACTCACCGCGCCTGATGCAATGATGCAGGATAACCTTGGACATGCGGTGGCGATTTCCCGTACCGTAGCCGTTGTTGGTGCGCCGAATGACGACGACTGTGGAGCTGCGGCATGCGGTGCTGCATACGTATACCGTCTCAACGGAAGCGAATGGACGTTCGAACAGAAGCTCACTACCGGCCAGATGGACCCGCCAACTCGAAGAGGGCCGTTCGAATTCGGATGGTCCGTCGCTACAGACGGCGACGTTGTAGTCGTCGGTGGGCCAAAAGGCGGGGGTACTGCTTCCATCTACCGTTTTGACGGCGAGGCCTGGATCGTCGAGGAAGCGTTGACAAGTCCCGTCCCGACTGATGAAGACGTGTTCGGTTACGCAGTTTCAGTCAGCAACGGTCTCGTCCTCGTCGGGAAGTACCGCGAAGGCACCTCTTGTATCACCGAGCGAAATTGTGGGACTGGCTACGTATATCGATTTGACGGCGGCCACTGGAATCTCGACGCGGAGCTTACTCCGGGCGACGACCCCGGATACGTGTTCGGCCGGGCGGTTGCGGTGAATGACGGCGTGGCTGTCGTTGGGAGTACGCAAGCCAACGCTCTCGAGGGTCGATGGTACGGCGCCGCGTACGTCTTCCGAACCGATGGAGATACGTGGGCACTGGACGAACGGATTCCGGCCCCTGAACCTCTACAGAACCAGTGGTTCAGCAGCTCCATGTCGGTTGACGGGAACCTTCTTGTCGTCGGTGCGCAACGCGATCCATGTGCAACAGGCGAAGCATGCGGCGCAGCTTATGCCTATCGATTCAACGGTATCGAGTGGGTACCGGAGAGCAAGCTCGTCAGTTCAGATCTTCAAGCCGCGGATAGTCTAGGCATCTCCATATCACTCAGCGGCGATGTGGCATTCGTCGCTTCCCCGGGGTCCGATGCCGCATACGTGTTCCGCTGTGTTCCACCTCCGCAACCAGAGCGGTATGTCGAGGCAAGTGCATTGCCGGACGGCGACGGACTGAGCTGGGACACCGCCTTCAATGACCTACAGATGGCATTGGACGTAGCTGAAGCGTCCGACGGCACCGTCACCGAGATCTGGGTCGCGGCTGGCACCTACAAGCCCTGGAGGCGAGGCGACGCAGGGGATCCACGGAGCGCGACGTTCTTCCTTCCCGGCGGCCTGACAATCTATGGCGGCTTCGAGGGCTGGGAGACGAGCATCAAGGAACGAACGCTCGACGGCAACAAGACAATCCTGAGCGGAGACGTCGGCGTAGCAGACGACAATCTCGATAACTGCTATCACGTCGTTAGCGCGTTCGGCATGGATGGCCCAGCGATCCTCGACGGGCTGACCATCATAGACGGAAATGCGGACGGAGGGACGACATGGTCGCAACGCGGAGGTGGACTCTATAGCGAAGGCCGCTCTGTCACCATTCGTCACTGTACGTTCCTTCATAATGACGCCACCGACGGCGGTGGTATGTATTGCGGAGATGGAGCGGAATCCGTGTTGTTCGACACAGAGCTCCTCGACAACTCAGCAGACCGCTATGGAGCTGGAATGTACCTTCACAATGGCAGTGCCGCAACACTCGACTTTTGCACATTCCGAGGAAACAGCGCGGGTCACTCGGGAGGGGGCATCCGCGCGTATATCACCTACAGGGAAATCGCCCTAACCAACTGCGTTTTCACGAATAACGGAGCCCACCAAGGCGGCGCTATTTCCGCGTACCGGCATAACGACCTAGCGCTAACGAACTGCAGTTTCATCGGGAACTGGGGAAAGCTCGTGGGTGGGGCAATCGACTGCGACGAGAGTGACCTTGCTATCAGAGGGTGTGTCTTCAATGGCAACGTAACGGAGGAGAAAGGCGGCGCGTGCTTCTTATACAGTTTCCCATCGTTGCGGACCTTTGAGATCATTAACAGCACTTTCGCAGGAAACACGGCCCTATTCGGTGCAGGCATTTATACGAACCAGCCCGAGGTGACGCTCGGTGTGGCGAACAGCATCTTGTGGGACAACATTTCGCAGATGAGCGACGGCGAGGCCTCCCAGATTCGCCTGGGCTCCAGCACAATCCAGATTAACCACTCGTGCGTCCAGGGCTGGACGGGTGCATGGGGTGGACTTGGGAATACTGGTAACGATCCGTACTTCGTTGATGCCGACGGCGCTGATGATGACTTTGGAACAGACGACGATGATATTCATTTGCTCCCTGGCTCTACGTGTATCGATGCAGGCGACGTTGCAGCCACTCCGGTTGAACTGGTCGTGGATATAGATAGCCAGCCGCGCATCCAGGGATGCAGCGTCGATATGGGGGCGGATGAGTCACCACACCCGGGGCTCGATTGCAGCGCCAATGGCATCAGCGATGCTTGTGAGCAAGTGTCCTTGGGCGACTTCGACGGAAGCGGCATGGTGGACGCAGCCGACGTGTCCCCATTCGTGATTGGCCTATCCGGGCCTGATCCGCCAGTGTCTGTGACGCCGCCCGAGTGCGCGGCGACATATCTTCGTTCGTTCGATATTGATAATGATGGGGATATCGATCTGAAGGACTTCGCGTCGTTTATGAGATACTACATGTGCGATTGACATAAACAAGGCTGCTGAGTCATTGGGCCGTCATGTCTTCCGGAACGGCCGCTGGTCCGAGTTGGCCAAGTCGTTTGGCTCCCGACACATGTGTATATCCACATATCCGTCGGCACGGAGCGTCGCCTCGGGATCTGCCGCAAACTCGCGGTTATCATGACCACAATCTCCGCAAGCCGCCCGTGATTGCCCGAACGACGCCCTCATCCTCGCCTGGAGATACGCATATCTTATGTTGCGCCGCTGGATCCGATTCACGCTTCCCCGTGTACGAACGGCATTAGTCGGTCGCACCGACCTCGGGAGTGCCAGCCAACGCACGGAGTACTTGTTTTCGTCTGTCATCCATCTGATGTTCCCACTGAGATCGCCGGCAAGCCTTGAGTCACAGAGAGAACATGCACGAATCTCGCCGTCACGAAGACTTCATCTGGGAAATTCGGGTTACTTACAGGGCGTCGGACCGTGTCCGCTGAACGAAGGGCGTCCAGGGACGCCCTTCATTCAGCGGACACACGTCGATCTGCTCGACTTCGGTTTCTTCCAGACCGCCTTCGGTAGTCCGTAGAGTGCGTCCCCGACGCACCAACCCCTACTCCGCCGTATGCCACCGTCAGTTCGTAGGGTGCATCCTTGATGCACCAACTCGTCCACGCGGCGATCCTGCCGACGTTGCCCTCTTGACGTTCCAGCTTATTGGGGTCCGGGCCTTTCGTGCGCAGGCTACCGCCGCACCAAGCCCGTCAAGCCAACAACAAGCAATGTGGTCAATATCCAACCCGCGGCGATCTGAAACCATAACCATGCGCGAAGCAGGCTACCGCTCTTCCACGTAAACCATCGCGTAGTGAGCAGTTCCTTGCCCCGGTTTGCGTTGGGCAGATAGTAGCTGGCCACGCGCAAATCGACGATGGGCACAAACGTATCGATCGAATACATGAGTGGGTTGTAGTTCGCGTAGTCCTCGGCGATCTTCTTTTGTTGGCCCGTACCTTCGACAGCGTAAGTCGCAACCTTCGTGGGTGTCATAATGTCGCCACGCTCCCCAAGCCAGAAGAAGAACCAGCCGAGCACGACGATCGCGAGTGCCCACCAGGCAGCCCGCCAGGGTTGATACCCGTATCCGATGATCGGCCCGAACACCTTGTACCACCACCACCTGTGATCGAAGGGCGGCCTGAGCCGGGCATCCTTCGCTCGCGGGCCAGAGAGAAACTTCGCATGGTCCTTGGCTTTGCCGATCAGAATCTGCTTGGCCTCTTCTTGATGCCCGCTCTTGCTCAGGACCTCGGCCAGTTGCTCGTACGGCTGCGGATAGAACCGCTCCTTCGGCTGCCGCCGAAGCCATTTCAGACGTGTCTCGGCGTCTGCTGGGGCCTTGTCGTAGAGTTGATCATACGTGAGCCCGTGCAAGAGCAGCTTGCCTGGGGAAGGCCAGGTGTTCGGATCGTCCCACAACCTCCCGATTTTTGCCGACCGAAGGTCAAGGTGCGTGTGTTCAGGGGAGTCTACGCGGGTCCAGATCAGGGTTCCGCGCACTTCCGCTCCACTGAGATCAACAGTCCCTGCGGCCTTGAAACCGTCGCACACGCACACATCGCCCTCAACCTTTGATCTCGCGGCGTTGAGGGCACACCCTGTCTCGTTGCTGAAGTGGCCCTTGAAACAGTCCAGGTCACCACCGATGGTCACCCCGAGCAGATGCACCGCACCGTCAGCGCTGAACCCCGTGCCCAGAAAGACGTTCCCGTCGACGTGCAGACCATCGGCGTTGAGGGCCCTTCCGGTGTCGTTGCTGAAACGGCCATCGAGACAAACGAGGTCTCCCTCGATCGTTGCCCCAAGCAGGCGCACCTCGCCGTGCGCGTTGAACTTGTGCGATAGACGTACGTCCCCCCCAACCTTCGCTGCGTCGGCTAGGAGCGCTGTCCCGCGCTCGCTACTAAACTCAGCGCCCTCGCAATCCAGGCTTCTGCCGACGGTGGCATTCAAGAGACTCAGCCCACCTTTGCCTACGAATGCGTTGCGCAGAAACACAGCCCCTTTTACATTCATCCCGTTCGCATTGAGGGCGTATGGTTTGTCGTTGGTGAAGTGGGCCGCGCTACAGTCGAGAATTCCGGAGATGCTCGCCGCGAGCAGCCGTATCTCCCCCTCCGCGCTGAACTGGCCTCGCAGCAAAACGTCCCCCTTGAACCTCGCCCCATCAGCGTGAATCGCGCGAGTGTGCGTTCCGGGTAGCGCCAGAGTGCGCATAGTCGCATTTTCCAGTCCGAGGGTCTGTTGGAAGGAGGATGTTTCGAAATAGAGGGGGAAGAGAATCGTGGCGAATCGGAGGTCGAGGGCCCCGTCAATGCGGGCACCTTTGACCTGGACACCGCGGTGGGTGACGAGCTTGGAGGCGTTGGGGTCGGTGCAGAGCCAGGTGATGCGGTCCGCTTGGAGGGTCCGCTTGGGCCCCCAGTTGTCGGCATTGGCGGGGTCGTCGAACTCCTTGTCACCGGAGCTGTAGTCAGCCATCTTGCCCTCAGCTGCGGCTTTGAAGAGTTTTTTCTCACCCTCGGTCAGTGTCCCGAACTCGGCCCTCGCCAGGGCAATTAGTGCTCCATGCCTGCGTTCGGAGGAGGTTCCACCGCCCCAAGGAGGCGGAGTAGGCGCCATGTCTTGCGCTGACGATGCCAAAGCATGGGCGAGAACGCCGCTCATACACAAAACCAGTCTCATGTGTAACACCTCGAAGAGAGAAAAGTGTCAGACGCCGACATGGTAGCGGATGGGGCGGGCAAGGAAAGTGGCCAGGAAGGATGAGGGATGAGGAATCCGCGATTGCGGATGGGGGATTGGCGGTTGACGATTCCCACCCCCAGGCCGGACCCCACGCGCTCTATTCGCCAGGCTCTAGCAACGATCACAAGCGACGTTATAGCTCAGGAAGCTCTGCGCGCCCGGCTCGGCGCGTAGGGTGGAAAGGAGCGTAATTGCGAAAAAAAAGTAGGTTCTCCTCCCAAAAAGTTGGTGATGTGGTCGGTAAAAGAC
>CAYOQG010000148.1:0-14020 GCA_964405925.1 uncultured Phycisphaeraceae bacterium
CCGAGAGAGATAAAGGAATACCTCGACCAGTACGTGATCGGGCAGGAGCACGCAGGCGAACATGTCGAATGGAAAGCGCCGACGTACGGTCGCCATCGCGCGGCCGAGTCGTTGTCTTATTCAACAGGAACGATATGAGGAGGCGGAGCCGCTGCTCGTCCAAACCCTTCCCACGCTCTGTGATATCGTTGGAGTCGATCACTACCTTGCCCCTCGGACGCTGCAGAACCCGATCGAGCAATATCAAGCCGAAGGAAGATCGGACCGAGCCACAGAGTATCGCTCGATGCTGCCAGAGTGTGGTTGAGCCATCCGGTCATTTCCAGTAGCTTCACCAAACGTGCAGGTTCCTCGCCGTGATGCATTGGGAATGATCTTGGTGGATCCGTTGAAGAGAGATGCGCTTCTAACCCTGGGCCCGGGACGCAGCGATCTGTACATCTTGCTGGCGACCTCGTATGCCCTGCCGCCCTCGGGAGAATTGCTGGCGACGATCTGTGGCGAGGCCTTCCTTGGTCCGGTGGGTGAGGTCTTTAGCGACACGGTCGTGGCAAAGTTGGGCGACCTGGCAGCGGTTGGCGCGACCGCTGAGTTGCAGCAGCAGCTTCGACAGGAGTTCATGGCTCTGTTCAAGGTTCCCGGTGACCGATATGTGGCTGCATATGAGTCGGTATACAGAGACTCGCGCGACGTTGGAGGTGAAAAGGCGACAGGGCTGCTGATGGGTCAGTCAGCTCTCGACGTCCAGAAGTGGTATCGGCTCGCCGCGGTGGAAATCGCCGACGACTACAAGGACCTTCCCGATCATATTGCCCTCGAGCTCAATTACCTCGCCCTGTTGTGTGTTAAGGAGCAGGATTTTGCGAGGGCTGGTAACGACACGAAGCTGACACGCGTGTGGGAGATGGAGCGGGATTTTCTGGCTGGCCATGTTGTGCGCTGGGTCGACCAACTTCGTGATCGAATCCACGAAAAGTCGCAACATCCCTACTTCCAAGCCATCGCAGACATGACCGTCGAGTTCACCCACCGCGACCTGGCCACGCTCGAGGATGTCCTGGGCCCGTCTTCCGGGTCGTCAGTCCCACAGTACAAAGATCCGTAGAGCACGACGCAGTGAGTAAGTCGAGACGAGCATCCCGCTGGGGTGAAACTCCAGATACAACATTTCAACGCACGAGCGCAGCAAGTTTGCCTACCGGGCCTGATCCCCCTCCTACGCTGCGACCGCTACTGACCTGCTCCTTCTGGTCCAACGATCGCGTTCCGGGCAGCGAAGCCCGCGTCGCATCCGCGCCCCCCAACACGAAGCACGGTCCTACTCATAGTGTGCTGAGACATTGCTGAACCCAAACGGATCGGTGTCACCGCGGTTAGGGACCTTCGACCCAGGACTTCAACACGCAGTGGGGAGCGGTGGCAACATCAGTCTTCAACCTCCGCCGCAGCTTCGAAGGGCACAGTGCCGAGCGAGCCGTCGTTGCGCTCCTGCAACTGCTGAATCTTGTGCTCAGCCTTGGAGAGGATGCTGCGACACTTCTTGACGAGTGCCATACCGCGTTCGTACTGGTTGATCGATTCCTCGAGGCCTATTTTGCCCTGCTCGATCTGTTCGGCGATGGACTCAAGCTGTTTGAGTGCTTCTTCAAAAGTCAGTTTTTTCTTGGCCATGGTTATTCGAATAGCTCCAACTGTCTGAGGTTGACTACTTCGGATTCAAACTTCCCATCCGCCACTTCCGTGACCAGGCGCTGTCTGTCCCTGAGTTGCCCGATCGAGCGCACGACCCTGGTGCCCCGCTTCGTGCGGGTGATGGAAAACCCCCGGCTAAGAACGCTCCTGTGGCTCATCGCCCAGAGGCACTCTTCATCCCGACGAACGTGCTCGATGCAAAGAGAGAGGCGATGACGGATGGACGTCGCCAGCGTTTGAGCCAGACGGTCCAGACGATCTTTAAGCCGCGGGACCCGCATTTCGGGCGAGGTATGGTCAAGCTGTCGTGAGCTCTTCGTGAGCTTTTGCTGGGTGTCTGCCCAGCGACGGGAGATCGCCCGGTCGAGCCGATGCCCCACGTTGCCGAGTTCGATGGCCCGGTGGAGCAACAGCGCGTGCGGAGCGATGCGCTGGATGATCGGCTCGAGTCTGCCGAGGGTGAGGCGACCCTTGTGCACCCGCTCGAACAGGCCGCGGTACATCAGGTGCTCCAGCTCATCGAGGATCTGCTCGCGACGATGCACTAGATCGAGCGGTTCACGGAAGGGGCGTCGGTGGAGGATGACCGATAGGCGCTCCGTTGCCAATTGCGCTCGCCCGCAGAGTGCTCGGTACAAACGGGAAGTATAGTCTTCGATTTCAGCGAAGATATCTTCGAGAATCGGTACCGCCAGCTCCGCGGCTGCCGTGGGCGTAGCGGCGCGGACGTCCGCAACCAGATCGGCGATGGTGATGTCCACCTCGTGGCCGACGGCGCTGATGATCGGGATCCGACTGCCGTAGATCGCCCGGGCGACGATCTCCTCGTTGAAGGCCCAGAGGTCTTCAAGAGACCCGCCCCCACGTCCAACAATCATCAGATCAACTCCACCGAGTGCCTTTTCGTTGGCATTGATGCGGCGAATGGCGTGGGCGATCTCTCTGGCGGCTCCCTCGGCCTGAACACGAACGGGGTAGATAAGCACCTGAATACAGGGATAGCGGCGGGTAATCGTACGAAGGATGTCGGTAATAGCCGCACCCGTCGGACTGGTGACCACGGCGATTCGAGTGGGGCACGCAGGCAGTCGTTTCTTGTGCGCCTCATTGAACAGATCTTCGTTGCGGAGCTTGTCACAGAGCTGTCGAAAGGCGAGCTCAAGAGCGCCGATTCCGCGTGGTTGAAGCCTGCGAATGTAGAGCTGGTAGCGTCCCGCCCGTTCGAACACTTCAACAGACCCAGTGGCGATGACTTCCAGCCCGTCGGTGGGGGCGAACTTGAGCGACTCAGCCGAGCTTCGCCACATCACGCAGGAAAGCTCACTGGATCGATCCTTAAGTGTGAAATAGAGATGTCCGCTCGAGTGGCGTTTGTAATTGCTGATTTCACCGACGACGTGGATCGTGGGCGGGAGCGCGGTTTCGATGGCCCGCTTCACCAGGGCGGTCACTTGGGAGACCGTCAGCGGACTTTTTGTGCTTGTGTGCACGTCCTGATCGGGCGATGTCTGAATCAGATCCGGGTTGAAGGCTTTCCGCGCCATGGCAGGGCCTATTGGATCGCCGGTGTGCAAAAAATGCAACCGTCCCATTTTGAGCGAGGGTTATGAGCCGCCTGCTACGTACTCTGCCGGGTTTGAGCCGCGGACGCCTGGCTAAGCTTGTGCTGAGTGCGAAGCATGACCACCGCGCCGACAACGGCCACTGTTCCCGCTGCCCACTGGGCTGCGGTCAACCGCTCGTCGAAGAACAAATAGGATGCACTACCGGTGGCGAACGGTTGCAGCAGAATGACACCGGCTGACACCGCTACTCCCAGTCGGGCGATGGATGAGTAGTAGAACACGTGGGCCAAGGCGATGCCGATCAACGCCGAGGCGATCAGCATGG
This sequence comes from uncultured Phycisphaeraceae bacterium, assembly GCA_964405925.1. GTDB lineage: Bacteria > Planctomycetota > Phycisphaerae > UBA1845 > UBA1845. The sequence continues at coordinate 3,583 of CAYOQG010000148.1, forward strand.
ACAACTGCCCCGTCGAAAAGGACAGCACGGCAAACCCGTGCTGCCCACCTGCGGCCAGCATCATGATCACAAGCCCTGCTGCCGTACAATGACTGATCGCGGCGAACGCGGTGACTGGATGGACACCTTGCATGAAGTGCCGCACAGAGAGTGAATAGCCGCCGAAAAAGATCCCCGCGCCGATGGCCAGGACGATACCGATGGCCGTGCCCCCGCGGACCGGCTCGGTCCCCAGCAGGCACGTCCCGACCGAACCACCCAGCACGATGACAGCCCCAAACCAGTAGGCTGGCGTCCGTAGCAGTTGCCGTTCCGACGGGAAAAGTGCGTACGCCCCAATCGCGACAAAGATGATCTGAAAGCGGAGCATGAAGGTGAGCAAGCCCGGGTCGATAAAGTAAGGCGACCAGGCGAAAAGGCTCTGGCCTATGATGTTCACCAGACTCGGGACGACCGCAGCCCGCCATAACTGGGACGGAAGGGTCCGGCGACGCCAACCGATCAACAGGATGGGCGACCAGAACAGAGCCGATACGCCATAACGCCATCCGTTGGCTGTCCACGCGTCGATGTACTCTGTGAAATATTCCAAAAAGAGCGGGACGCTCGACCACGCGATTAAGGTCAGCGCAATAAAGGTAACACCGCCGGCGACGCCTGACCCTTGCTCGGAACGCATCCGAGCATTGTAAGGTCCGCGGGTGATTGTGCGACCGGGGCGATTTGGCGCGTTTTTGGATCGCCCATGTGGTTGCCGTGGGGCCGTCCGGTGACTAGGCGTCAGCCGTTTGCACCCGTAGAGGTCGTCCCCGGTGCATGGGTTGCGGACGCTATTTCACTGGTTCGACCCGGGCGACGATCGCTCCGATGACCTCGCCTTCCTGCCAGCCGTTTTTCTTGTATTGTGGGAAGTAGGGGTCGGGTTGGCCATCGGGATCGCCGTGACAAAGCAGACACGTCTTGGCAGCCTTGATCGGTTCCGCATAGTAGCAGGCTTGATCCGTATAGCGCTCTGCGTTAGGTGAACCGGTCTTGACTTGTTCGAGCAACGCGATTGCGACGGGGTCGCCCGTGTTGTGAGGATTGCGCGGTGTGTCAACGACCATCTTGACCCACGCCCGGTCGCCGGTTGCGGTGGGGACAATCTCGTAAAACACCTTGTCCGCGACAGCCGCAGGCAAGAGCACGTTCTTGGCCATCCAGTCGCGATGCGCCTGGTCGGCTCGGACGTAGTGTCCCGCCACAACGGCCCGTGTCTGCTTTTCCAGCTTAACCAGAAGGCGGGCGAGCTCCTGATCGTGGTGTCTGTCACCATAGACAATCGGAGTCGGCTCGTGAAGCGTGCGAGTGCTGCCCCGCGCGACGACGCAGCCGGAAGCCACTATGACCAAGCCCGCAAGAACCATGCCGCCAACAATGATTGTGGTACCCTTCATGGTGTTTGTCTCCTTGGATCGTCGTCTCTCATTCATGCTGACCCATTGCCCTATCGCACCTGTCCCTATTCCCGACGCGTACGACGCCGAGCGCCGGTCGGAGAGTCTACCACATCGGCCATTCATTAGCTAGCTTACTTAAACAACCCCCCGGACACGGGTCCTAATCCGGAGTGGATGGGGCGTCGTGAACTCGGGGTGTGAAATCGTGGGCACCCTGGCGACGTGCCGGGCTCGCGCAGGCGCTGTTTGCACCACCACGGTCAGCGTCACCTCCGCGAGCATCCTCGGGCCCGATGGGCAGCGGTCCCGTCAAAGGCCGGGTAGGGTGTGCCGATACCAGGCCCGCGCCCGCTGTTTGCGCGCCGGGCTCCAGAGTCTCGATAAGGTGGCCGAAGAGAGAAGGGGACTGCGCGCCGATGTGGCGATGCGGGTCGGTTGGAGCCCAGCGGGGCTGTTTCGTGTCGACCCCCGGGGTAAATGCACCGCGATGCGGTTGGAGGTGGGGTCGAACGGCCGATAGAATGCGTCGACTGTGTCGATCCGTGTGGGCGGAGTGACGCGGTTTCTTTTTGCGCTTGTGGAAAGGATGTTCTCTGTGGCTGGACGGAATGAAGATCGTGGTGCACGGGGAAAGTCGAGGTTGGTGGGCCGCGATGTGATCCATCGATGGGAAGGCAACCCCCTCATCTCCCTGGAGGATATCCCCTTTGGCTGTAACACCGTCTTCAATGCTGCAGCCGTGAAGGTCGAGGGCGTATACCTGCTTCTTGTCCGGGTCGAGGACAGGCGGGGACGGTCCATCTTCACGCTTGCCAGAAGTGAGGATGGTTACCGGTTTGTGGTGGACTCGGAGCCGGTCATGACACCCTCCGATGAGGAACCGTACGCGACGTACGAGGCCTGTGGGATCGAAGACCCACGAATCACCGCCATGGATGATACGTTCTACGTCATGTACACGGCCTATAGCCACAACGGTCCGCGCCTCGCTTTGGCGAAGACCGATGATTTCAATCATTTCGAGCGGATCGCCCTCATCTCGGAACCGCCCAACAAGGATGGAGCTTTGTTTCCCAAGAAGATCAACGGTCGCTATGCCCGATTCGATCGTCCCTCAGTCGGTAGCACCGGGCACATCTGGATCTCGTATTCAGACAATCTGGTCAATTGGGGTGGGTCGGAAGTGGTCATGACCACCCGGCCCGATCACTGGGATTGCTCGAGGATCGGCGCGTCCGCGCCACCGATGGAAACCAAGAAGGGTTGGCTGGAGATCTATCACGGGGTCAAGGAGGCGGCGGCGGGGCCCATCTACCGGCTGGGGGTTGTTATGCTTGACCTCGAGAATCCAGCCCGGGTGATTGGGCGAGCTGCCATCCCCATTCTCACGCCGCGGGAGTATTACGAGCGGGTTGGGGACATCGGCAACGTCGTGTTCTCCTGCGGGGCCATTCTTGAACAAGACACCGGCGAGGTCAAGATGTATTACGGTGCGGCCGACACGTGCATTTGCGTCGGCACCGCCAAGCTCGACGCGCTCGTTGAACGCTGCTTCGAGCAGGAGGATTCGCCATGACCAGGTCAAGGCCAAGAGGTGACCAGCGTTTAGAGGTCAGGCGGCGCGTCCCCACATATCGCATCGCGTGGACGCGACCGGACGCGACGCATGCCTTCACCGGATGGGTCAGCGACGTTGCCGAATCAAGTGTCTCCTTCGTGACACCAACACGTGTTATGCCCAAACGTGGTGAAGCCATTGAGCTCACATTCGATGTCGGCACCAAGGCGGAACGCTACCAATCCGCGCAGGTCGCGCGCACGGCGCCACACGACCGGTTCTTTTCGCTTGTGGCGTGTCAGAAGATGCCGGGTGAGGGGAAACTGGTGACCTGCCGGCATCGATCGTGCCGCTTCCTATGTTAGTCCAAGGGCCTCGTAATCCGCAAGCGGCGGGCGCCATCGCACGCTTCTCTTAGTCCACTACACCCGGGACATGTTCTCCTCCGGATGCTATCGGTGTTGCTCCAGGATGGACTCCACATACCCGGGCGTGTACCGCCTCATCGGGGCGCAGCTGAGGCGCTTTCCCTTCAAAGTCACCTTGGGATTAAAAAACTCCCAAACAATGTCCCCTTCCTTGGTCACCTCGAAGGCATGGCCGTTATCTGAGTCGGTGATAAGCGTGTTCTCGTTGGACAGCCGTTGGCACCCGCCTCCGGAGCGAGTATAGAAGTCAGCGGGATTCGGCGCCCGATACTCCCAAACGATTCTCTTCGTAAGCGGATCAAGCTCAATGACACGAGACCACTTGCGCCATAGGCCATTATCGAACAGGAGAATATTCCCGTTCTTGAGGACCTGCGCGTCATGCGGCCCCTGAATCTCGCCCGGCCCCCATGCCCAGAGCAGTTGGTTCCGCTTCCAATTGATGATCGCGATCGCGTCCTGGTGACGTACGCACACTAGGACATTGCCGGCGGCATAGATAGGATGCCGGTCAAGAAGGTGCTCCCAGTGCATCCACTCCACCGAGTTGGTGTGGAAAGGATCCCACCGCTTCTCGCTCCCGGTCGTTACGGCGCCAACTGCTCTGAACTGGAACTCATCCACATTGGAGGTAAGTGCTTCATAAAGCGACTTCTCCTCTAAGAACTCGCCCTCTCTCGACATCATCGTGAGATAGTCGATGCGTGAAACGCGATTCTTTTCCAGCCCTGGGATCCGCGCATACTTATGTGTAATGACGATAATCCGATCGTCAGGTGTCAGATGAACATCGTGGTGCGCAAAGATCTTCCGTTTCCAAAGTATACGACTATCCCACGAGAGCTGCATGAGAAAGCGAGCCTCGTCGACCACGGGACTCTCCCTGTCAGTTACAAGATCGGAGCCGACGACCAACAGATCCCCATCGGGCAGGAGTACGCAGTCATCCCACGTACGGCCATCCGACTGCTGCCAGGCGTGAAGAACATGTCCTTCCAAATCCAGTAGGTCGGCTACACAGTCGTTGCGACTGTTGTACAGGGTAAAGCCCGGGCACCAGCGTTGTTTGTCAAGCTTCACAAGTCCGCCGCCCTTCGGCCCTGAGGATTCCTCGCTAGTGCTGACATAGCCCAGGGAGCGAAGGCGGTCGATTTCGCGTTCCGGCGATTCCCCGGTGGGCTGTTCGGCCCCCTCAGGTGGCTTCTGTCTCTTCTGACAACCGCTCAGCCAAACGAGCGCGATTAGGCCGATAGCAAGAACGTTGCGCCACGCCGCGAGCCGCCGAGTACAGCCGAACCCGAGACGAAGCAGGAGGCCCGAGCCTCCGGCCGGACCGTAGAGCACAACGTCGGTCACTTCCGGATATCCGCCTTTCCAATTGAACAGGAAACACCTGCTGCAGATGTTCATAGCCGATATTTCCCAGTTATCGAACCTCAGTCGATCATCCTACCCGAACGGCCTACGCAATTCAATCGGAAGCGGCGCCTGTCACCGCGAAGCACGCGTACTTGCTCGCTCCGTGGGGTCAATCCCGCACCTGACGCCTTCGGTGCGACCATTCCGGCCCGTTGCCGCGCAGCATCAACTTCGGCTTCCATGCAAATCAGCAACGTTTCTCCCGGTCACGAGTGTCAGCCGCGCTGCACCAACGGCGGTGGCACACCGACCGCTGGACGCGGCCCGGAATCGCTGCGAACAACTCACGCGGCACCGCTGCCCCGGCCATCTGAAAAGTCGAGCACTTGAAATGCCGGACCACCTTCGCTCCGATCTTGACCAGTTTCTCCCGCAGTGTGATCAGCGACGAGTGCCTCACGGACCTCGGCAGCGCAAGGCGCCACAGGAAGTTCCCATCATGCTACGCCGCCGCCGCGGCGCGAAGATGGGGTCCGTCAAGCGGACCCGATCATTGCATGGCCACCCATCTGTTGCCTGGTGTTGCGTTTAGTAACAAAGCCATCGTCAAGGATCAACCTTGACTGATTGACCTTGCCCCTACCATTTTGTGGCAGTTTGGGGTGGCACCGCCGTCAATGATTGAAGGTAGTAGTCTCCTCGGACCAGTGGGAGGAGACAGTGCTTAGTCCCTCGGGTGAGACTTGGCTTATAGTGTGAACTCCCAACCGCAGACATACCCAGCGCCTTCAGTCTGATCGGGTGGACATTGTAGACAGCGTGTTTGGATGCGAGCGTCGATAGCCTGTGCGAATCTGGTGTATTCCTCGCTACCGACGGGTTTGCATGGGAAATCGGTAAGGCCTTTGCGCCGTCGTGCGCTTTGGACCCGGCAGGTGAGCATCTTGAAGATCAACGTATGGTCATCCCGTCGCTCGATGCTCTGGGGGTTGACTGTCGCATATAGGCGGAGGCGGAGGGCCTTCTCAAGGGCGTCGAGTCCACCCGCTTTTGGAATCCGAAATGCGTCCATGATCCGCCTCGCCTCGATCTGCGAAAAGTTCCCACAGGCTCGCGTGTCGAGTTCAATTGCGCCGTCGAGGCCGTACCTCTCTTCCGCAGCGAGAAACCAGCATCCATCGTGTGCAAGCCAATTCTTCGCATGGACTCCGATGAGCTTGATCAAATCGTCACGGGACAACTCGCTCAAGTGTTCCATTGCTGCCTTCTCCTGTTCTTTGGAACACGCCCTGCACAGAGCAAAGCTAAAGGGCACCCCTATGTGCTTCGAGCATAAGGACAGAATCTATGCCAATTCATAAGTGTGCACACCCCGGCTCCAGTTACGCCATAGATGACGTAGTTCGGGTTATATTCCCTGATCCAGCCCCAGATGTCGTCGAAAGTACCGTTCACAAGCGTCGTTCCGGTTACGAGAACCGTATGAGAGTAAGAGATCAGCTCTTTGGTCTGGGTCCTGCCATCGCAGATTGACACCCCGAACTTTACCTGTCCAATGTTTTTGGGATCTAAATCACTTATCCGCACGTTGTCGGCCCTGAAGGACACAGCCAGCGCCTCAGCGATGGCGGGATTGAACCCGATAAGACCAACAGGGACCTCTCCCCATCTGTCGCGAACGTAGCGGGCGAGCTCTTTTCCACATTTTTCGGGGTCGTCGTCTCGGCAGTGCAGGCTGGTCTCGAGCATCCCAAGCGAACGAAGAGCAGCGTTGAGCACGGCGATGAACACCGCGCGATCTTGGTTCGATGAGAGAAACAGGGCAAGGACATCGCCCAGTGTACCGGTGAAATCTCGTGGCGAGTCCGTAAAGGCGTGACCCTTTGCACCATTGACCGTGGCTTCCACAAGCTGCTCTTTGCCTTTGATGAGAGGAAAATCTCGTCGTGTCGGTCGACCGATGGCCTCCTCAACAGTTAGTGGTGCAACGGAGACGGCCACAGTGCAGTCAACCAGACCCTCTCGCTTGGCGATCTCTGTGAACTCAATACGGGCTGCTTCCAAAATGCTTGCAGAAGTCTCCATACTCACACTCGGGCCCCATAGAAGCACAGAATGAACTTCAACGACACATAAGCAAAAACGATGCCGAACATGATTTTCAATATAGCGGAGGGGAATTGCCGGTTCAAGGTCGCACCGAGATACGCTCCAATCAGTGTGCCAACACATGCCGGACTGGCAGTGGCTAGGTCAACACAGCCCTGGGAAAGCTTGAATAAAGCGCTCACCAAGGCATTCGCACAGAAGCAGGTCAGCGAACATCCAATGGCTACTTTGATCGGTGCTTTGAGGATCAGTGTAAATGCTGGAACCATTATCCCACCGGTACCGATCCCCAGCAGACCTGGCAGCACACCGCCCGCGGCGCCGAGGGCGAGCTTGCCCGTCAGCGGGCCTGCAATTGTATTGGTCTCGCGCTGGCGCAGTATCCGGTTCTTGGCATCGCAGATCCCTTCAAGAATCATTCGAGCTGCAATCAGCGAGAAGACAAGCCCGGTCCCGAGATCCAGGCACCGCTCGAATTTCACGGCTTGCAGAAAAAGCAACGAAAACACCATCGTTGCGGCGACGCCCGCACCGATCACTGGGCGAATGGAGCCGACATCAACATGCCCAAGTCGGTAGTGCCGCCAACTGCCGGATAGAGTCGTACAGAAGACGGCGACGACACACGTACCGGCAGCATGAGAGGGAGAAAGGCCCACGTAGAAGCGAAGAAACGGTATCAGAATGATCCCGCCGCCAATTCCTAGCAGGCCCCCCAGGGCGCCGGCCAAAAGTCCACTGATGAGAGCTCCCAGTACGCTATACATCTGTCCTACGTTGATCTTCTAATAGCAAACCCTGCCCGTGGATATGGGTGTGGAGCGTGGACGTCCTCTTCTCCAAATGCTCATGAGACTCCACACGCAGAGCTTCCGCGCCACTCTCTGCTGGCCTAGCTTTTTGAGCCGAAGCCGATCTTACGGGCATGCAGCAGGCGCGCCAAATGGATACGGTTCGCCCTTGAAAGCCTCAACGCAATAGGAAATATCGTTGAAGTCGATGATCGCGTCGGGCAACTCACCTACCAGGTCAGCTCTGGCCTTGATCGGCGCCGTTGGGACGTTCTTGAACTTCTCGACAACGCATGAGATGTCCACGAAATCAACCACACCCTGCGGCGGAGACCAGACGCCATCTATAATCTCTGCCCCAACGAGGTCACCCCATTTTGGTGTACGTATGAGCAAGGACAAAGAAGAGTCGTCCATTCTCGTTTGGCCAGGGGCGCAGCCGATTGCCTCCACATGATAATCAGCGTCTGGGACAATCTCCCGATCAAACACGTGAAGAACACCCGTAGCAGTCCAGTCCATACAGTGTGGCTCACACTGCAAATTCGCACCGGTGAAGGCAGGCGGCGTGTCATCATTTTCGCCCGCAGCTTCGGTAATTGCACGCGGCGGACCGACCCACCACTGCAAGCCACTGGCCAGATGCGTTACTCGCAGAGCGGTTAAACAACCGGCGTTGCCGGGAACAAAGGAGATGTAGCGGTTCTTCTCGACGCCGTCTGGTTCTGGAAGGGGCGAGTCGAATAGATCACACTCATCGGGTATACCGTCAGCGTCACCGTCCAGGCTCGTGCCGTAGGCGATGTCGCATACGTCCCCAATACCGTTGGGCTGGCAGTCAACTTGATACGGATTGTACAGGTCACAATTGTCGCAGTCGTCGATGATACCGTCTGAGTCGGCATCGGATTCACACTCATCCGGGACCGTGTTTTCATTGCAATCCTCACTCGTACCTTCAGCGACGTCGCATTCGTCAGGTGTGTTGTTCTCGTTGCAGTCGTAGCTCGTCCCGGAATCGATGTCCTGGCTGTCTGGGATGCCGTTCTGGTTGCAGTCCAAGATAGCTTCGACGGCGAGGATCTCGACGTCGTCAATGTTCCATCCGCAATATGTCGATTCGCTGTCAGTGTCGCCCATCGTCCAACGCAACTGGACTGTGGACTGGTTGTCGGCGACGCCAGAAATGTCCAGATCCATCTGGGTCCAGGAGCCATCCGCGATCTCGGTCGTATTCTCCCAAACGGTTGTCCAGTCAGTTCCGTTGCTGCTAGCCCGCACGTAGGCGTGATCGTGCGCTGGATCCTGAACACCGAGCCATCGCCAGAACTTCAGGTGGACGTTGTAGAGATTCGTGCAATTGAACGTAGTCGTAGTCAGATGCTGTTCGGGCAGGCTGTTGGCATAATCGCCATCGAGGTTGTAACCGTAGACATTCGAACCGGTGTGGCCGGTCGTGGGATCTGGACCACCGTACTCACCGCCTCCTCCCGTCGGTTCGCCAAACGCCCACTGCCCCTCAGTGGACCAGCCAGGATTACTATCAAAGGTCCATCCATACTGAGACTGTGGGTCGCCGATGGCCAACACCACTTGGCGCGTAGTATCACCCACGTGATCGGTTGTGTTCGTAAAGTATACGGTGGCGAGGTGGGCTCCCTCGATCATCGTCTCGGCATTGCTGTTGACTTCGACAATAACCTCAGCGACCTCAGACGGTTGTAAGACGCCAGAAGTGTCGCCAGAGAGGGTCACCCAGTCAATGGCCGGGTCGTGCGTCACCTCGTAGCCGACGGGCTGATCATCTCTGTTCTCTATCTGGTATGTCGTGCCGGAGGGTGAGAAGGGGCCACCCGCAGATCCCGCAGAGAGAAAATCATCCTCTGGACTGACTCGCAATCCACCCTCGAGGACGAGACCCTTGATGCAGAAGTTGGCGGAGTTGTTCCAGGGCGGGTCCTCGTAGTCGTAGAGATCGAACCAGAGCAGGCCGACGCGATAGTAGCTCTGACCGGAACTGGAGGCAGACTCGACAATGGTCGCTTGCGTCATGTCTTTAAGGGCAGATTTACCCAATCGCGGATCAAGCGGATCGGGCCATTTTTGTGGCTCACTGGGGGTGGTTTGTTGTGTCGAAGCGCTGCGGCGGTCGTTTTCGCTCGATGGCGGACCCAGTAACACGGGAATCTCCGACGTACGATCATAGGCACAACCGCCCGCCGAGACTTCCAGGTAGATGTAGAAATCGTTACCGGTTGTCAGCCAGACAGGCGTGTCCAAGTCGACGGTGTGCAATCCAATATGCTCTATCGTCCCGGAGTTGGCACTGAGCTCGTCGAATAGCTGACCACCCTCAAAACGGTCGTAGACTTTGACCGTGTAACTGACGTTCTCCGCTGCCGTAAAGAAACTCACCGACGTCAGTTGCTGGTCGCCTGTAGCAGTGAAGGCGTTGAACGCCTCCGTGCAATCTGTCATCGTGTCGCGCCAGCCGTGGTAGTCGTGGTAGTATATGTGGTCGTAAGCCAGGGGTTCGACGTCTTGGAAGGAAACAGCACCCATCTCCGGGTGTTGACCGGCGTGTTTGTCGTAGTATGAAATCCAGAAGTACCCGTCCAGACCCCAGCCGGCCCCCCAGCTGTTCTTGATGAGCCAGGCCCCGGGCTGCGGCGCTTGTGTCACCTTGTTGTCATCCCAACCCACGATCGCCACGGCGTGGTTCGGGTCAATTTCGATGTCAGGTGGCTGATAGTG
>CAYOQG010000149.1:0-13696 GCA_964405925.1 uncultured Phycisphaeraceae bacterium
GGCCTTTTCTGCTGTGCAAGCCGGTCGTATCGGCAAAACCGCTCAGTTTGAGTCTGGAGCAGTGCGATGACTTGTACCACTGGTTGCGGGTCGACCCGCGGCGGAGCTAGACGGTCCCTGCGAAAAAACGCGCGGGTGCCATGCCCAAGCCCGGCGAACCGGGCGCGGGCATGTTCTCCTCAAAAAACGAGCGAAAAAAACGAAACGCACGAAAAAAAAAGTTGACAAAACGAACCCAACTTTCCGCCATGGCGCTATCGAAAACGCGGTTTGCCCCAAGAAAACGAACCCAAACAAACCCAACATTGACCGCCCCAAACCCTGAGAATGGCCCCCGAAAAGCCAATCGAACCCAATCTCGGGCCCTCGGCTGACCACCGGTTGCGTGGGCCATGCGAGAATCCAACATCCCATAAGGTCGCACCACCCGGCCTGCCACGTGGGATCCTGTCACCGTTCACCAGTCTCTTATCCAGTTCATCACGCCGTGACCCCGGCCTTGACCCCGACCGCCGTTTGGTATATGTTAGGTATGTCGGCTCCGTCGGCGCGGGCGGGGCAAGAGGGGAAATTGAAGCCATGTCTATACGGGGGAATCACGATGAGCGGGGAAACCACCGTGAACGCGGAAGAGCGAGCTGCCATACCTTTGACACTAGAGCAGCGCCGGTTGGTGTGGGAGAATATCGGCCTGGTAGCTGTACACTTGAGACGCAATGTCGAGGGCCTGGGCGAGCCCAGACGCGACCGCGAATGGGAGGACCTGTTCCAGGAAGGCTGTCTGGGTCTCATCCAGGCGGTTGTGACTTACCGTCCTGACCGTGGCATCGCTTTCGCGGCATTCGCCCTGCCACGGATTCACAACGCCGTAACCCGTGCTCTGCAACGCAAATTCAGCACCGTCTACATTCCGCCCACACAGGCCAGGGACCGTGATCCGATCGAGGCTTCAACGAAACCGTGCCCTGCACCAAGACGGCCCGCCGTCCATTCGTTAACCACCGACCTCGAGCGCCGCCTGGCAGACAAGCGGAGACATCATCCCGACACTTCAACTGGAGAGACGATCGGCGAGCGCTTGCGGGGCAAGTACGAGCGGGCCGCCCGGACCGCCGGCGATGTAGTTGCAAAAAAGACCTCGACTCGTGGTGACCGCGACAAGCTTGTACGAGTTCTAATGGATGAGCGTCTCTTGGTCCCGAACGAAGGGTCGAGGGTAGCCCTTCGCTCGATTGCCCGACGGACCGGTTCGTCGTACGCCCGGGTCGCTCAGTGCGAGCGGCAGCTCAAGACCGTCATCGGCGACATCCTCGAGTCTGATCCGGAGTTCCGCGAGCTTCAGCGACGGGCTCGGAAGTGTTCGCACGGAACTGAGCTGCCCATCGACGACGAGTTGGAACAGAATCTCGCCTCCGTGTGCACGGTCGAGTTTGTCCATCGTTTTCGTCGGGCCACGCGGACGGAGAGGGGGCGCATGCTTGCCGTGCTGCTGGAAGTGTCACCAGGTGACATCGACAACGTTCTATGTGGCCATGTTGTACGATTGCCGATGCAGGCAAGGGAAACCCTCCTGCACGAGACCACTTGAGCCGACGGGTGATACGAGTCCGCGTACTACGGCTGCGGTGCCGTGAGCGACGCCGCTTGTTGGACAAGGGTGATGAATTCGGCGCGGTGACCGAACGGATCGTCGCCGACCGACGGCTCCGCCATTTCCAGGACGGCGTCGAAGGTGAAGTCGCGTGTGGGACCTTCGCTTGTGCTGGAGGCGGGGGCGGGGATTGTCCCCCGGCTGCGGAGCAACATGCCAAACGATGCCACGGACACGGCAAAGACAAAATCGTCCGGCATGTCCGCGAGTGACAAACCTTCGTCTCTCACGGGAACTTCGATCAGCTTGCTGGTGTTGCCGTCCGGTTGCTTGTAGCGGAGCTTGACGGTCATCAATTCACCGCTGCGAGCCGCGGGTTTTAGCCCGCGCGGTCCGCCGTCTGAAAAGGTGTCAGCCGGTGACACCTGATACTTCAACGGATCGACCATCGGCAGATCAACATCAACCGAACCGGGGATGATCTCGTAGAATGCGGTGACGGTGTGCCCGGCACCGATCTCACCAGCATCCTTGGTGTCGTCGTTGAAGTCCTGGGCTGCGAGGAGTCGATTCTCGTAGCCGATCAGGCGATAGGCACTAACTTCGACCGGGTTGAACTCGATCTGGATCTTGACGTCCTTGGCGATGGTCATCAACGTGCCGGTCAACTGCTCGACAAGCACCTTACGGGCTTCGCGGAGTGTGTCGATGTAGGCGTAATTGCCGTTGCCCTTGTCAGCCAGCGTCTCCAGCGTGGAGTCCTTATAGTTGCCCATGCCGAAGCCGAGCACGCTCAGGAAGACACCGCTCTTGGCTTTTGCTTCGATGAGGTCGGTCAGGCTGCTACGGTCGGTGATGCCGACGTTGAAGTCACCGTCGGTCGCCAGGATGACGCGGTTGATTCCGCTTTCGATGAAGTTGTCAATGGCGACGCCGTAAGCGAGTTGGATGCCGGAGCCGCCGTTGGTCGAGCCGCCGGCTTGAAGGTCGTCCAGCGCTGACAGGATCGTCGCCTTGTCGTCACAGGATGTCGAATCCAATATGAGGCCCGAGGCACCGGCGTAGACAACCATCGCGACGGAGTCGTCATACGACAGCTCCTCTACGAGCATTCGCATGGCGTCCTTGATCAGCGGCAGTTTGTTATACGGCTGCATCGATCCGGAGACGTCGATCAAGAACACCAGGTTAGCCGATGGTCGCTCGTCGGGTGCAAACTCCTGGCCCTTGATCCCGATCCGAGCCAGCAAATGCTCGGGATTCCATGGGCAGTCAGCCACGCCGACGATAACGGAGAAGGGATCGTCTCCGGTCGGCAGCGGGTAGTCGTAGTCGAAGTAGTTGACCAACTCCTCGATGCGTACCGCACCGGGCGGGGGAAGCTGCCCGCTGTTCAAGAACCGCCGGACGTTGGCATACGAGGCTGTGTCTACGTCGATCGAGAAGGTTGCGAGAGGGTTCTGGCTGACGGACAGGAACGAGTTCTCGACGATGTGCTCGTAGGCTTCGGTCTGGTAGAAAGGTCCCTTGTCAGCGACGATCACTTGTCGGTTGTCGACGTCGAGTACGCCGCCGACCGGCTGCGGGCCGAAGGGAACCTCGTAGCCATAGGCGATGTTGTCGTAGCTATCGGAATCGTAGGACAAGGCTTCAATCGCGGAGCGTGCCGCATCATTCACGGAACTCGGATTGACGTGCTGGACGGCAATGATGTCGCCCGATCGCACGGCCGTCCAAAACGCCTGCGTGCTCGACTGTTGGACGCCGCCGACGCCGACTGCAGGCGCGCCCGCATTCTGCAGGTCGATCACCGCGGCGCCTCGCCCGAAGTCGGGCGGGGGAAGGTGCTTGAGTTCCTCTATGGCTTGAGCCCATTGCTCCTTCGGGACGCGTATGTCCGCGAGTAGCTGCCGAAACTCCGCCTCCGTGGGTTCGCTCGTCGAGGTGGCCGCGGTGCCTCGGTTATAGCAGCACAACCGGTCGAGGTCACCGATCATCTGATTCGCCCTTTCCTTGAGCCGGGCAGCCTGCTGCACAGCGTGCGCGTCGGCAGTCCTGTCTTCCCTGATCCTGGCGGCCTCGTTGTAGGCCTTGATGGCTGTGTTCACGTCTTTCGTCTTCCACGCCTCGACTAGCGACTGCTCGATCGTCTCGATCTCCTGGAGGTGTTTGTGGCTGGCATCGGCTACAATCATCGGCTCACGGGCGGCTGGAGCATCTGGGCCGTTGTATCCGACCGTGCGCAGTTCGTCTAACGCAATCTGCGCTGACAAGTCGCGATCACTACGCGCCTCGGGCGGATGGCTCGGGTGCGTGCTCTGCGCTACATCAGCCCGCGCATGCGTGCGGTCGCCGGTCGGCAGTGTCATCCACGATTCCTCGGTCTGGGTAGTGTAGAACTGGCCCGTGGTTCCCGCGCCTTTGAGGTTGGTGGCACTGGCGAGTCTGTCGTGCTGGTCTCTGAGACTTCTAACGGAGGTTGTCAGAAGCACCCCAGCGCCGATCAGGATCAAGAACGACGCGGCGGTGGTGGTGGGGATCCAGTATCGTCGCCAGAAGCGGGCATGTTCCGTTGCGGTCTGAGCTGCTTTGCCGTTTAGCGATGCGGCTTTGGCTTCGATCGCTCTTCGCTGGTCGAACGTGAGCGTGGCAAGGGGTTCAGCCTGGAGTTCGTTCGAAAGCAACTCGGCGGTATGGCGAATCTCGTCGACTGCTTGTCGCAGTTCTTCGGATTTCCCAATTTGTGCCTCAAGCTCGGCACGTTCCGTTTCGTCAAGCTCGCCCAAGGCGTAGGCGGTTAATTTCGGATCGTTTGGATTGATTTTCATCATCTGCTCCAAACCAAGCCCCAAGCGCTAGCGCGGGGTGGTGCACCGGTCGCTTGCGCTCCCGGCTCGGATTGATATTGTCTAGCTGTCATGGTCTGCATCCTGGACACTCATCGAGTCTGGTCGCACGTGCCCAATGTCTCACGAATGCTCTTGATCGCGGTGTGGATCAGGTATCCCACGTTGGAGACGCTGAGCCCGGTGACACTGGCAATCTCCTTGTAGCTGAGTCCACTTTGAAAACGCAGACGGACGACCTCCTGTTGATTCGGTGGCAGCAGTACGAGCACCTGAAGCATGTTGGTGACACATTCGTGGCTTGCAGTCATCGTAGCGGGATCGCAATCCTCGGCTTCTCGTTTGTCAGCCTGCGATTCGTCCAGCGCTTGCGGCCGACTTCCCTTTCGCTGCATGTCGACAGCTCGCGATCGACAAACGGTGTAGAGCCACTGGGCCAGATGGCCGTCCACCTCGGCTTGGTCCTGTGAGCACAACCGTAAAAACGTCTCCTGCACGGCGTCACGAGCGAGATCGAGATCACCGGTGATCCGCCGGGCGTAGCGCGTAAGCGGAGCCTCGTACTCGTGGAGGACCGATCTCACCCAGCCCAGCCGATTTGACTGCTCGGCGTCGTTCATGAACGCTCCAGCCATCGCCCGCGGGAACGGCGAATCAACATCCGGCATCGCCGGGGCTGCTGCCAGCCCCGGCCGGCCATCGTCCGTCCATTAGTATGACGCATGAGTCAGGTTTTTCTTAGGGGAGCGTCTGCTCGGGTGGCGATCCCGGTTCTGATTGCCTGGAAACCCCCTGCAAACGAGTACAGCCCCATCCGATCATGCCCGCGTCGTCCGGCGTCCAGTCCCCGAAGTTTTGGTGAGGACTGGGATCCCGGGCTGACGGGGCGGGGGTCGACGAGCCCCAGCAGCCCCAAGCGAACGTCCGTCCGATACGCGGAACCTCTCGGAGCGTGGGTCGTCCGCATATCGTCGGTTGTATTGCGGCGGCCCTCGTGCCTTCACGACCTTATCTTGGCCTGGCGGCACTCCGCGGCGCCGATCGCCGGTTCTATAGGCCGTTGACATGATCATCCGCGTCACGTCCAGGACCGAGAACTGCAGTTGAATTTCTTTGCAGATCAGCGCTTGACCACACGGTTGAGCCCTTGAAGAGGTAAGCGCGTTCTCCTATGATCTTGCATCGGGATGGGGTCTCACCCTTCTGCGTGGGGGGGGCGAGCAAGTTTGTGCCAATTGTGTGTTTCCCGTGTGTTCGGGCGAAGTGGTATTTGTGTAGGGAGTGAAAGTCGTGATCCAGCTTAACGGAGCAAGAAGGAGACACGCGCTTGTCGCAGGTCTCGTCGTTTTCGGGTTGGTGTCAGCCACGGTAATGGCTGATGGGACGGAAGAGCTCGGTCCGCCGGTCGGCATCACGATCGAGTCGGGCTCGGGCATCGTCGCCGCCGGTATCGGGCTCGACGCTCAGCCTGGGATATTGACGATCAACGTCCCGGCGGGTGCCGCGGTCAAACAGGCTCTAATCTACTGGAGCGGCGAAGGCGATCTGGGTGGCGAGGACGACACCATCGAGATCGACAGCGACGTTGTCACTGGGACACTGATCGGTGGACCCACGAAGTTCTTCTCGTTCGAGGGCAACGACGTGTACGCATCGAGCTTTCGGGCCGACATCACCGGCCGCATCTCGCCAGGTGCCAACATGCTGAGCCTCGATGGTCTGACGTTCGCCTTCGACAACCACGGAGCGGGTGTGGTCGTGATCTATGATGATGCGTCGGGGACGGCAGCGATCGATGTCCGCGACGGCAGCGATCTCGCATATGTCAACTTTGCTCCGCCGCTGAACGGAACCGTGATGCAGGAATATGTCGTCGGACCGGCAGCATCTGATCGGATTGCAGACATAGCCATGTTCTTCGGCAGCGTCGGTGGCCTGAATCGCCCCAATGCGATCGAGATCACCGTGGGCGGCGTGCTTACGACGTTGGTCAACCCACTCGGGAGTCTGGACGGTGCGTTCTGGGATACGCTGACGGTCCCGGTGACCATCCCAGCGAGCGTGGATCCGACGCTGGTGACGGTACAGGCGTTCTCCCGCAGTGACGGGTCGGGGAATCTGCCCGCGTCCTTCAATTGGGTCGCATCGACGCTGGCAGTCACGCAGGAGATCCCTGAGTATGAGCTGGAGGTTACGAAGGACGCGGCCACATCACTGATTCGGACCTACGAGTGGACGATCGACAAGGAGGCGGACCAGACCGAACTGACGTTGGCGCCGGGGCAGCAATTCCTGGTCAACTACACGGTGACAGTCGATACGGTAGCGGTGGACAGCGATTGGGCGGTTGCGGGGAACATCGAGGCCCACAATCCCGCACCGGTCTCGGCTATGGTCACCGACGTGACGGATATGGTTTCACCGGACATCGCAGCGATGGTCGACTGTGGTGTGGCTTTCCCCTACGAACTGCCGTCGATGGAGACGCTGGCGTGCACGTACCACGCCGATTTGCTGGACGATGCCACGCGCGTGAACACTGCCACCGTGACCACGGAAGGTGATGTCGCTGGCGGAACGGCGACGGCGGACGTTGATTTCGCGGACGCCGCAGTCACGGAGGCCGACACTTGCATCGACGTCAGCGACACCAACGTCGGCTTCCTCGGTACGGTTTGTGCCGATAGTGCACCGGTGACGTTCGAGTACAGCGTGTTTGTCGGTCCGTACGAGGAGCCCGACGATTGCGGGACGCAAAGATTGGATAACACCGCCTCGTTCGTGACCAATGACACGGGCACGACGGGTGAGGATTCGTGGACGGTTACGATTATCGTCGAATGCGAGGGTGGCTGCACGCTGACTCAGGGGTACTGGAAAACGCACTCCGAGTATGGGCCGGCTCCTTATGACGATACCTGGGCCATGCTGTCGGATGGTGCGGATACGGTCTTCTACCTCAGCGGGCAGAGCTACTATGAGGTGATGTGGACGCCGCCGCGTCGCGGCAATGCCTATTACATTCTGGCTCACCAGTACATCGCGGCTGAGCTGAATGTGCTGAACGAGGCGATGATCCCGGCCGAAGTGCTCGATGCCCGGAACGAGGCCACGGGGCTATTCGAGATGTATACGCCGTCCGAGATCCTCTCTCGTCAGAACCGAGAAGTCCGAGCACAGTTCATCGCTCTGGCGTCGATGCTGGATGACTACAACAGCGGTCTCATCGGGCCTGGCCATTGCTCGGAAGACGACTTGAGCGAGGAGAACACTGAGAATCTCGGCAAGAAGCCGAAGAAGTAGTTGGGCATGCAACACTGCATTAGCCTGACTCACCCGGCATAGGGCCGGTGAGCCGGGCCGACACGGCAGGAAGTTTTGTTCCAGATAAGGTCCTCACGAGCTACGATCACGAGGCTCGTGAGGGCCTTTTCCTTCAGACCGCTAATCGCGGGCTACGCAACTACCGCATCGACGAGGCAACACTGCCTGCGTTGCTCCATCCTCGGGGGCACGGCGTAGGCCTGTAGATGCTGAGGTGTTGAATGTCCCGTTTCTTCGGTTCTTGCTCCTATTGCCAGTTCATTGGTTTTCCCAAGGTTACCACCGGGCTGTCGCGTGCGATGCTAGCGCACCTGCGACGCGTCGGTGATTTCGCGCGTGTCCCCGTTTCGCACCGTCTCGGGCCCTACCCCGGAGCCGAAGCTGTCGTATGGCTCCAGGGAGTCAAAATTGAGTCCGGTCTCCTCCTCAAAGCGGTTGATCAATACCTGAAACAGGCGGAATGGGTCAAGACCCATTGTCGCAGGTCCCTTCCGTGCAGGGGTCCCCGTCGATCTCGCAGAGCCCGTCCTCGTTGATGGGGGTGGTTATACATGCCCCGTCATCACACAGGTCGTTGTTGCAAGGATCGTTATCGTCGCAAGCTGGCCATCAACGGCCCAAGTGACGAAGTCTTGACATTCCTCCAATCCCGGGAAGGGACGGGGAGGTAACGGCGGAGCCAGTCGTCCAACGATCCGCGTGAGGCGTCACCCGTGGGTCCATTGTCTGCGGTGTCAGCCTCGGGTTGTTGGGTGGCCCGTGTCGCCTCGGATCCTTGACTGCCTCCGGCATCCCGGAGGCCGGAGAGCGCGGTGCCGTATCGAACGAGCATGCTGTACGATCCCCCGGCAAGATTGATGGCCTCCTCGTAGTCGCGACGGGCGGCCTCGTAGTCACCCAGCTCGACGTAATAATCACCCCTCAGTGCCAGACAATCGGCGTTGTTGGGTTCGATCTCCAGAACGTGGGTCAGATCGGTTATCGCGCCTGTCAAGTCCCCCAGCGACGCCCGGGCGCTTGCCCGACCGAGGCGGGCCACGACGCGATCGGGCCTCACGTCGAGCACCGCATCAAAGGCATAGATGGCTTCCGTCCATCGATCGGCCTGGGCGAGAGCGAGCCCGCGTAGCGTGTTCACCCAGACACCCGCAGCGCCGAGCTCGGCCGCCTGATCCAGGTCGGCCAGGCAACCCTCGTTGTCGTCCAGCAGCAACAGACTCAACCCGCGCCAGACGTACGCATGGAGGTCGAGCGGACGAACGCTAACCATGTCTTCGGCATCCGACAGCATGTTGGCATTCTGGCCGAGGCGTCCGGAGAGTGCCGCTCGCATCTGTGCAGCCTGCAAGTCACCGGGATGTTTCGCCAGGTATCTGTCGACAAGGTCAAAGGCCTCTCGCGGCTCGGGTCCCCATTTCTCCAGGGCTAGGCGAAGCAGAGCCGGAACGGCGTCGCGCTTGTCGGGCGGGGCAGGCCAGTCTGGTGGGACGGTGGCCTCGTAGTATTCACGGGCCACGCTTCGAGCGATGCCCTTGGGCGTTCCCACGGCCGCGGGATCTGCTCCAACAGCGGGTCCCGGCTGGTCCGTGCCGGGTCTCGCCCGACTCGCCTGGGTCACATCCGCGAACAGAGACCCGGCTGCCCCGAGCACGCCGGCGCCAAGCTCGGCCGCACCGCGAACCTCAAGCGGAGCATCCTTGAACAAATCTAACAGTCTGGCCAGCTTCTCTGACTCAACCCGTGCCTGCTCGATCTCGGCCGTCTGTTGTGTCAGGCGACCTTGTTTGCTGACCAGGGCCCAACTCAGCATCGCCGCAACCAGCAGCGCGACCGCCGCCAACGAGGCGACTTGATGCCGGGTAACGAACTTTCGTATTCTTACTGGCAGACCAGGCCGTTTGACTTTCACTGGTTGTTTCGCCAGAAACCGTCGCAAGTCGTCGCGGAGCTCGCCCGCAGACTGGTAGCGGTGATTCGGATCACGCTCGATCGCCTTCAGGCAGATGGACTCCAAAGCCACCGGGATCGCTGGATTATGGGCTCGCAGCGGAAGCGGTTCCGAGCTAAGGATCTTGCTGATCACCTGCTCACGCGTCTCACCGGGATAGGGCGGCGTCAACGTGAGCCACTCGTACATCGTCGCCCCGAGCGAGTAGATGTCGGTTCGGTGGTCCACCTTCGATGGATCGCTGCTGATCTGTTCGGGCGACATATAGAGGGGTGAGCCGAGAAGCTCGCCCGTGATGGTCACACCGGGCTGCTCCGACAGCCGGGCAAGGCCGAAATCGGAAATCCACATCTGGCCTTCACTGTCCAGTAGCAGGTTGTGGGGCTTAATATCCCGATGAACAACGCCGTGGGCATGGGCGTAATCCAGCGCATCGGAAACCGCAGCCATATGTTCAGCCGCGGTCTGAAAGAACTCCTCTGAGGTCTCTATTTTCGATGACGGCGGCAGCATCACCGTCGAGCCGGAGGTGACCGGCGACGGCGACGATGCTGATGGCGAGGCGGATGAGTCTTCACGCTTTTCCTCGTTATCCAGGGTCCGAGGTAAGGGAACCGTCGCGGCAAGATCAACAGTTGCGGTGTCAGCCTCTTGCCTCTCCCGGTTTTCGGCGATGATCGCGTTTAGACCACACCCGTCGATCAGTTCCATCGCGTAGTAGTTCACCCCCTCCTCCTCGCCCAGGGCGAAGATGGGAACGATATGGGGATGGCGAAGCTTCGCAGCGGCCTGGGCTTCACGCTGGAAGCGTACAACCGCCGTTCGAGACGAGCTCACGTGGCGGTCTAGAACCTTCACCGCGACGGTCCGTCGAAGGGAGCGCTGCCAGGCCTCGTATACGGTGCCCATCCCGCCGCGTCCAATCTCGTGGCGGAGCTCGAAGTCACCGAGCAGGGCAGGCCTATCGCCGATGGTTGCGGGGGTAGCCCCACCGTCGTTCGGACGATCACCCGATGGTGAAAGATTGTTCGGTGTTTGGCTCACAGATAATGGTTTCTCTCTTGGTCCCGATGTACCTCGGGAGCCCGCGCGATTGTGTCAACCCCGCCTCCATTCTAACAGACGGATCAGAACCCACGGAGTTGGCAGCAAACTCCACGTTTTTTCAACCAATCAGCCGCCGAGGTTATGCCGCGGCGTACGGCGTCCGCACGTACAACATGCGCCCTGTTCCGCAGCGTGGCCATTGCAATCCGGGCCGCCTTTTATAACCGCGATTCCAGGCCTTAAAACGCGGTTCCAGGCCCCAATAACGCCCTTTTTGCCAAGATGCACGTTCTGTCCGGTGCATGGTTTTACCGTGAACGGTGCGGTCCCATCCCGCGACCACGCCACAGAAGGATTCGGTCACAAAGTCGCAATATTGGGGTATCGGCCAGCGGTGTGGATTTGGCCGAGCCGGATGTAATTCCGGATCACTTCGTCGATCGTCTCGAGATCTTTGTCGGTTACCGTCCGGACGACCCGCCCGGGAACGCCCATCACGACCGACCCGTCAGGAATCTCACAGTTCGGGACGACGACCGTTCCGGCGGCGATGATGCACTGGGTCCCGACCCGGCAGCGGTCGAGCACGATCGCCCCGATGGCGATTAGCGTCCGGGACCCGACCCGCCGGCCATGAATCACAGCCCGGTGGCCGATGCTCACCTCGTCGCCGATGTCGAGCGGCGTGTCGTACGCCGTGTGAACGATCGCCCCGTCCTGAATGTTGCAGCGAGCGCCGATCCGAATCGGGGCGATGTCACCCCGCACCACGGCCTGGTGCATGACGACCGTCTGATCACCTAACGCAACATCGCCAGCGACATAGGCCGTCGAGGCGATGAACACGTCGCGTCCGATAGTCGGCCTCACCGTCTCGTCCATGTCGGCCATTGTAGACAAGGCGACCCGCCAGAGCGACAGGCACTGGTCGGGCTCGGATTCGGGCTGGGTAACCCCAATGAACAGACGCTACTCTTTCGCCAGTTGAGCCATGACGTCGTCGGGGATGTCGGTGTTGGAGTAGACGGCGTCGACGTCGTCGTGGTCTTCAAGGGCATCGATGAGCCGCATCACCTTCTTGGCACCATTCAGGTCGAGGGTCATCAAGTTGTCAGCGACCATTGAGATGTCTGATGTTTGAATCTCAATCTCAGCCCCTTCGATGGCTTTCTTGACGGTTTCGTAGGCGTCGGGTGAGCAGATGATCTCGTGGATGAACTCGGAAGTAGAGACGTCGCCGGCTCCGGCTTCGAGGGCGATTTCCATGATCTGATCTTCACTGGCCTTTTCGGTCTCGACGACGATGACCCCCCTCTGCTTGAACTGGAAGGCGACGCAGTTGGGCGGGCCGAGGTTTCCACCGGCGCGTTCGAAGATCTTCTTGATTTCAGCGCTGGTCCGGTTGCGGTTGTCGGTGACCACCCGGCACATGACGGCGGCGCCGCCGGGACCATAGCCCTCATAGGTGATCTCTTCGTAGGCCTCTCCCGCGAGCTCACCGGTCCCTTTCTTGATGGCCTTTTCGATCGTGTCCTTGGGCATGTTGTCGGCCTTGGCTTTATCGATCGCCAGGCGGAGGCGCGGGTTGTCTTCCGGGTTTCCACTTGCTTTTGCAGCGACGGTGATGGCCCGAGCGAGCTTGCTCCAGGCCTTGCCGCGCTTGGCATCGAGGGCGGCCTTCTTATGCTTGATGCTGGACCATTTTGAATGTCCGGACACGGTTGTCCTCCTGTCGTCGCCAGGTCATAGATTGCCGCGGGTCAGCGATCGAGCGTCTTTGTGTCACCAGTCTGATCATCCTCGGCGGACTCGGCGGCAAGCAACGCAACGGGTGGCGTCTTCCCACCTTCTGCTGACTTGACCTTCTCGGGGGTAACATCCCGCACACGGAGGCGGTCCTCCGTCTGTAGCGCCTCCTCTGCTTGTTCGCCCAGAGCTTCGACGGCCGCTCTCCAATGCTTGACGGCCTCCTGCGGCTCGCTCAGCCGCCAGCAGCAGTCCCCCAAGTGATCCAGGATGACCGGTTCGGACCCGGGCTCCGCTCGGATAGCCCGCAGCAACCACTTCTTCGCCTCTGCAAACTGCCCCTTCTTGTACAACAACCAGCCGTACGTGTCGAGGTAGGCCGTCTGGGTCGGGCTGCTTGCAAGGGCATAGCGGATCATGGGTTCGGCGTCGTCCAACCGGATTCCGCGATCGATCCACGCGTACGCCACGTCGTTGTTGAGCGAGACATCATCCGGTTTCAGGAGCAAGGCCCTCGTCTGTGCCTCAGATGCCTCGGGATTCCTGCCCTGGAGGAGATGGCAGGCTGCCAGCTGCCGCAGATACTGGAACCGGTCGGCCGGGCTCCTGCTCGCATCGAGCCAATCGTTGAGCTGTGTCTCGGCCGCACGGTAGTCCTTCGCAGCGATGAGCACCCCGGTGAGCCGCCTCCGCAAGTCGGTGAGCCGCAGGTGCAGACCTTCCATCGTGAAGGGCTCGTTCGGCAGTCGTACGAGACCATCGGGAGTTGGCTCACCCTTCGTCGGATCTGGATCGCCCCTGTGAGCCGCGGTGAGCACACCCATCGTCTCGTCGAGAAGGGACTCGATATACTCGGCGCAGTCGTCAAAACGTTCAGCCTGGGCCAAGACGGCAATCATGGAGTTTTGAAGCCGCTCGCGGTCGAAGGTGTGCAGCAGGCGGTTCCGAATCAGCTCCACGGCGTCCTCGACGGAGGTTGGGGTCTGCTTGGCCTCGGCAATGATCGCGATCAGCCGGGCGATCGCGTCATCGTTCTGTGGATCATTGCCGAGCCAGTCAAGCAGGTGTTGGCTCGCCCGGTCATATTGTTCAGCAGCTCTCAGCGTATCGATCAGTGACAACGTGATGCCGAGATCGTCCGGTGCGGACAAGTGAAGGGCGTCCAGTATGGACGCGGCTTGCGTTGCCTTCCCC
>CAYOQG010000150.1:0-13506 GCA_964405925.1 uncultured Phycisphaeraceae bacterium
CGGGGGCTTGCGGTTGTGGCACCCCGGACGTCGATAGTGACGGCGATGGGAGTGCCGATTGCCTCGACTCATGTCCTTATGATCCTGGGAAGACGGCGCCCGGGGTATGTGGGTGTGGAACGGCGGACACGGATTCGGACGGGGATGGCACACCAGACTGCCACGATGAGTGTCCTTCGGGACAGGACGCTGACAGCGACGGCGATGGTGTCCTCGACTGTCATGACGGTTGTCCCGACGACCCCAACAAGACTTCCCCAGGTGCATGCGGCTGTAATGTCGCTGACTCTGACCGCGATGGTGATGGGACACCTGACTGCCATGATAGTTGCCCATACGACCCGTACAAGACGGAACCAGGCACATGTGGTTGTGGTACACCGGACGACGACGGCGACGGTGACGGCACGCCTGATTGCAACGATCGCTGTCCGGACGATGCACAAAAGACAGATCCCGGTATCTGTGGATGTGGTGTGGCTGACACCGATGCCGATGGTGACGGAGTGCCGAACTGTCTGGATGGGTGTCCGGGTGAGCCGGATCTCGATTCGGATTGGGACGGTGTGCTGAACTGCAATGATGGATGTCCGTATGATCCGGAGAAGACAGAACCGGGCATTTGCGGGTGTGGCGTGCCTGATACTGACACGGATGGGGACGGTTTTGCGGATTGTTACGATCGGTGTCCGAATGATCGCTACAAGGTAAACCCTGGGCTATGTGGTTGCGGGGTGGCGGAGAACGACACGGATGGCGATGGAATGCCCGACTGTGTTGATCAGTGTCCAGAAGACCCAGGGAAACTGATACCCGGTGTCTGTGGATGTGGTGTCAGCGACGAAGATTCAGACGACGATGGTATACCTGACTGCAACGACGCATGTCCCGACGACCCCCACAAGACGGAACCGGGGATCTGCGGGTGCGGCGTCTCGGATCAAGACTCCGACGGCGATGGGATTTCTGACTGCGCTGACCAATGTCCCGGTGAGCCGGATGTGGACGCGGACAATGATGGGACTTTGAACTGTAACGACGCTTGCCCCTTGGATCCCGCCAAAGTGAGTCCAGGCTTGTGTGGGTGTGGGGTGTCAGACGTTGACAGTGATGGTGACGGCGTGCCGGACTGTAGTGATGAATGTCCGGCGGGACAAGACGTTGACAGTGACGACGACGGCGTGCTCGACTGCCATGATGGATGCCCGGACGATCCTGACAAGACCGCACCGGGTGTCTGCGGGTGCGGTACTGCGGACGATGACGGTGACAGCGACGGTGTGCCCGACTGCAACGATCAGTGCGAGAATCAGCCCGACGTTGACTCTGATGGGGATGGTGTTCTGGACTGCGACGATGGGTGTCCACAAGACCCCGCCAAGGTAACCCCGGGTGTGTGTGGATGTGGTATGGCTGACAGCGATAGTGATGGTGACGGGGTGGCGGACTGTGATGATGGTTGCCCCAACGACGAGTTCAAGACGTCGCCCGGGCAGTGTGGTTGTGGTGTGCCAGATGATGACACCGATTCTGACGGCGCGGCGGATTGCCAGGACCCATGCGAATATGATCCAGGGAAAGTGGACCCCGGTATCTGTGGATGCGGAGTCGCGGACACAGATGTAGATGGCGATGGATCACCTGACTGCAACGACGCCTGTCCGAATGATCCGGCGAAGACCCAGCCTGGGGTGTGCGGCTGCGGGGTGTCGGATTCAGACTTAGACGGCGATGGTGTACCTGGCTGCCATGACCGGTGCCCCGGTCAACCCGACGTCGACTCGGACGGGGACGGTACGCTTGACTGCGATGACGGGTGCCCTGCGGATCCGGACAAAGTCGCACCGGGTGTGTGTGGGTGTGGCGTTGGGGACGATGATTCAGATGCCGATGGAACGCCCGACTGCAACGACGAATGTCCGGGTGACCCTGGAAAGACTGCGCCCGACGCGTGCGGCTGTGGTGTAGCCGACAGCGATGCCGACGGCGACGGTACGCCCGACTGCAACGACGGATGTCCCAACGATCCGGGGAAGACTACGCCGGGGACGTGCGGTTGTGGAACCGCCGATTCCGATTCAGACCATGACGGCATCTATGACTGCAACGATCGGTGTCCAGGTGAGCCCGACGTTGACTCGGATGGTGATGGCACGTTGAACTGTGACGACGCTTGCCCCAACGATCCGCAGAAGACGGACTCGGGCATCTGTGGCTGCGGGGTTGCGGATAGCGATAGTGACAATGATGGGACACCTGACTGCATTGATTCCTGCCCGAGCGATCCGACCAAGATCGAGCCCGGCATTTGCGGATGTGGACTCAGCGACGCCGATGCGGACGGTGACGGCACAGCCAACTGCCAGGATTCGTGCCCGAACGACCCAAACAAGACCGAACCCGGTACCTGTGGTTGCGGTGTCGTCGACGCCGATTCGGATGGTGACGGCGTCTTCGATTGTAACGACATCTGCCCGGGTTTCGACGACAACATTGACACTGATGGTGACGGGACACCAGACGGCTGCGACACACCAGATGGTGGATTGTTCGTCGAGAATTTCGACGGTTATGGCGTCGGATCCAACCCAGTCGACTGGTTGGACACCGCTGCCAACAACAGCCTGACGGAGGATGACGCGCTTTTTGCGGTTGTCCAGGTGGGTGCGAACAACGCTCTGGGCACTTCGGCGACCGCGTACAACATCCACTCGCATTACGTTGGACAAGAGAGGGTGAGCGGACCCTCGTTCGAGTTCACTGGGCGCATGAGACTCACCGACGTCAGCGGTGGGCTGGGGGTCACGTTCTTGTCAGCCTATCCGAATTCGGATGCCTATTACCGCCTGCGGCGTTTCAGCGGGTACGGGGGAGACGCGTTCCAGATATCGCCACATGGGACGAACATTATCGGTGGAACGCTGAATTCCGGCATCGAGCCGATGGCGAACACGTGGTACCGTTTTCGAGTCGAAGTTGAGGACACTGGCTCTCGAACGGAGATCCGAGCCAAGGTTTGGGTGGACGGGACCGGTGAACCGGCAAGCTGGCAGATCGACTGCTATGATGATAGTGCCACCCGTTTGACGTCGGGCACGATCGGCGTATGGAGCATGGCTTCGGGCATAAAGTACTGGGACGATCTCTCGGTGAGCGCTTCGGATTGCGATGTTGACAGCGACGGAGACGGCGCCGCGGATTGCGTCGATGGGTGCGTCAACGATCCGGGCAAGACCCAGCCGGGGGAGTGCGGCTGCGGAACGGCGGACACCGACTCGGACGCAGACGGGGCCCCAGACTGCATCGACCAATGTCCCGGTGCGCCCGATATTGACTCGGACGATGATGGGACACCCGATTGTGCCGATGACTGCCCGGACGATGGCCAGAAGACGGAGCCCGGGGCGTGCGGTTGCGGCGTTGCAGACGTAGATGTGAACGGCAATGGAACACCTGATTGCCTGGAGCCGCCAACGCCGTGCGTAAGCCCCGGTTCGCTCAGTTTTGGATCAACGGCGGCGGCGCAGGCATTTGAGGTGTGGAATTGCGGCGGAGGATCGCTAGACTACACCGTGGGAGGGGATGCTGCGTGGCTTGCGGTGTCGCCAGGTGAAGGGGACAGCTCGGGTGAGCACGACACCATCACGGTAAGCGTCGATCGCACCGATCTTCCCGATGACATATACCAAGCGGAGATTACTGTGAATCCCAATGTTGGAGCTGCCATCACAGTCGCGGTGACGATGACCGTGGGTGCAACCGCTGCGCCTATGAACACAGCTAGCCGAACGACCGGTACGGCGCCGCTGGCGGTCTTCTTTGACGCGGTGGACACCGCTGATCGCGCCCAACCGAGCGGCGTAGCGCAACCGGGCGACGGCGATTATGCAGCGTTCGACTATCAGTGGGACTTCGGCGACCCCGCGTCTGGAACATGGTCAACGAATGGCAAAAGCAAGAACCACAGCACCGGGTACGTAGCAGCTCACGTGTTCGAGAATCCCGGTGACTACGTCGTGACGCTTGAGGTGCGGACTCCGAGCGGTCAGAGGTCCAGCTACCAACAGGAGATATCGGTTCACGCGTTCACCGGTACCACATACTATGTTTCGTACTCGGACGGTTCGGACAGCGACAGTGGGTTGTCGGCTTCGACGCCGTTCAAAACTTTCGCGAAGGCCGTGTCGATGTTGGCTTCGAACACCCGCATTCTGTTCAAGCGCGGCGAGAGTTGGACGATTAGCGGTGGTGCAGTGCTAACGCCGCCCGGCCCGGGGATTATTGGTGCCTACGGAGACGGGAATAAGCCGGTGATCAATGTGACGGGTACCGGTTTCGCCTTCAGGTTCTCCGGACCGGACTGGCGTATCAGGGACCTTGAACTTGTGGGCCCTTACTCTTCTTCGGAGACCGGTGGAATCGAAGGAAACACGGGTACAGGATCAGTGCACGAACTTGTGCTCGGTGTCACGATTCGGCGGTTTCGGGTCGGGGTGGAATGGTATCGTTGGCAGACGAACTTCCACAACGCGAACACGATTGCCGACTCTCACATCGAAGACGTGGCGGTCAACGGTATGTTCGTTGGCAGTGAGAAACTCGCGTTGCTCGGGAACCGAGTGGAGAACACCGGCATCTCGCACGGTGTGCGCGTCTGGCAGTGCTATAAAGGCGTGATTAGCAACAACTTGGTAGTAGACCCGGGCTCAGGAAGGCCGTGCCTGAAGTTCCACAGCCCCGATTACGGGAGCGGGTGGGCGGATACCCAGTACACTGTAATCTCCGATAACGAGTTTACACACACCCAGCAAAGTGGTGAGGGCTACGGTGGTATTGTGGCGCTAGAGACGGAAAACGCCCAACTCGACCAGCGGGTGAAGGATATTGTGTTTGAACGGAACGTGCTTCGTGCAACCAACTGGACCAGCCTCCATCTCGTCGTGCACGCGAGGTACGTGACCGCCCGGAACAACGTCTTCATCGGCAACGCGAACAAACCATCCTTGACTTGCGTGAGCATAACCCCACGTGGTATCGAGCCGAAACCGGTCGGGAACCGTGTCTACAACAACTCAGCCTACAGCAGCAACTCCGGCTCAGACGAATGGAATTTCTGCGAAATCTCGGCGGCTAGCTCGGACACGGTGGTGCGAAATAACCTGGCGTGCGCTCCAGGCGCTGCGAACCCAAGGATGTTGTTGGGAGGTGGCGTGGGATTGGTTGCGGATCACAATCTGCTCACGAACACACCGCACTTTGTTAACGCGAGCGATGAGGACTTCCGACTCCAGGTTAGCTCTCCAGCGATAGATGCCGGTTACGGTGTTGCGGTCCCCTTCGACTTTGCGGGGAATCCACGTGTGGATACACCTAGTGTACCGAATGCCGGTGCTGGAAGCGTAACGTATTATGACGTGGGCGCTTTCGAGTACCAGGGACAGTAGAAGCGCTGCCGGCGGCAGACGTCCGCGGGTTCAATAGAATGAGGACAAGGTGCCTCTCTCCACGACGAGAAGCGATGGGAATAGGGGGAGAGAGGGGCGGGGTCCATAGATGACATACTTTCTCGCTGCCTGGCATTGGCGGAATCGAGCAAGGCAACAGCGGACGCGTAAGACACCCCCGGCATGAGCCGCTGGCGGAACATGCCCCGGTGCGCCGGGAGCCTGAGGGTAGCACGAACGCGGTTCACGCCCACACGCCGCAACCGGCATATTCAAACTGAAGGGGGTATAGGGGGTGGGTGGGCGGAGACCAGGAGGTCTTGGCCCTCCTGGGTCAATCAACGTGCGGCGCTAATCTCTTCGGGCATAGAGCCGGTGATCCCCATAAACCCTCGTTGTGAACCCGTAGCTGCGCAGGTGACGGGTGAGTTCACCGACCGAGCGTCCTTCGACGTGGTGGTACTCCATCGAAATCCTCCGAATTCGTTCGAGGATGCCCCGCGGGGCGGTCAGGAGAATCTCATATTCGGCGCCTTCGCAGTCCATTTTGAGGTAGTCGAGCGTGGTCAGATTGAATCTTTCAACGATCTCACTGAGGGTGCAGCAGGCTACCTCAACACTCTTTCCTTGTGGTGTTCTAGTGACCTTATGTCCTCCGGCATTGGTCGGATCAATCTCGAGGGCTATGGTTCCCGACTGCCCAGCCACGGCTTCGTTGACTGGAGTGACCTGTCGTAGTCCGTTGGCTCGGGTATTCTTCCCGAGCATTCGGAAGTTGTCGTGATGGGGTTCAAACGCTATTACTCGTCCGGCTCTACAGACGGTGGCAGCATAGACTGTGAACGACCCAATCTGCGCCCCAATATCCACGACGACATCGCCCGGTGCTACGCGGAATCCGAAGAAATCATACTTTCGAAAGCACCATATCTCGTCGATCATGTGAAGATCTATTCGGTTCCGTCTTGTGTACAGGCGCGCCCCGTTGCGGAATCGATAGCAGACCTCAGCTTGGTCGTACGAATGCGTAAAGTACTCCCGGAGCCAGGTCGCCCAGTCCTTGCAGACATAGACCAGCCGAAATCCGCCGTAGAGTTTATGGATGAAGGTCCCCATACACCAAGCCCGGAGTACTCACACTGCTTGCTGGGATACTTGTATGACTAAGAGTGTGCCACCTTACCATAGATCGCAGCGATTTGGCGTACTTTTGCTTCCCACGTAAACAGTTGGTTCACACGGCGAACCGCAGCGTCGGCCTTTGCGTCCAGGAGTTCCGGTTTCGAATGAAGCATGGTAAGTTCATCAGAGAGGCGGCTTGCAATACGCGAGCGGCGATCTAAGGGGATTCGGACACCAACCTCATCTGTTACGAGTTCACCGGGGCCTCCATAGTCAACGACCACGCAAGGGAGCCCACACGCCATGGCCTCAAGAACCACTCCACCCCCGAATTCTCGCAGGCTTGGAAATGCGAACACCGATGAGCGGCGGAAGTGTTCGGCAAGTTCAGCCTGAGAGACGTGACCGGCAAATTTTACCCGTGGTGCGATACCATGCGACACTGCGGTCGCCTCAAGCGCGGCGCGCTCGGGGCCGTCTCCTACGATCAGGAGCTCACCGTTCGCTCTGAGGTGTGCCGAGGCTGCGAATGCCTGGAGAACCATGTCCGCTCCCTTATAAGGGACCAATCGCCCGACAAAAAGGATCCGGAATGGATCTATCTGCGACGGCGGCAGCCGGTCATGGGCGTTGAAGCGGTTCGGGTCAATCCCGTTTTCTGGAATGTATACCGCCCGCTGCCTGGCAGCATAAGGCAAACTGGAAAGCGTATACTTCGAGCCCGCAATCACGCAGGCCGCACGCTGGTACGTTTGGCGGATGTAGGGTATTGCCCGATACGCATTACGAACGTAGCTTAGCCATTCCATTTCGGCGAAGCGCCTACGTGTCGTACCCTTGGGCCAGGGCAATCCGCCGTTGAGCGGCCCCAGCATGAATGGGACGTCGGTCCAGCAGGAGATGGGGCTTGGGAAGGTGGGCGATAATGGTGTGATTCGGTGAATCAGATCAAAACACCCTCGCTGGATCTCGTTCCGAAACCTCCTGTAGACCAGGTGTTCGAAATACAAGTACGGGGCAAGCATCACAGCCTGTCTCGTTGTCCATCCGAGCCCTTTACCGAGGGTGAGTATTCTCCCAATCGTATGAAACGGCGCCGCCATTGCCTCGGAGTTGACAAAGACCACCCTGTCGCCGGGCGCCAAGCGCGGCAAGAGGGCAGACTGATTGCGGATTTGGGTGACGAGTGTGACATCGGCCGTCCTCTTGAGCGAATTGTAGAGATTGAATCCCACAAGCGGGACCGATGTCCAAGTTGGATTGCAGGCTTCGGCAATCAGAAGAACACGTGTACGCGGCACGGTTAGACTCTCCTGATCGATTCGCCAGTCTCCGCCTTGAGACACCTATCGCGCTGAACTGGTTCTTCGAGCACTAGCATTTGTGGGCTACGAGAACGAAGCTCGACCGATATCTGAACACGGGTCGGTGCAGCCACCCGAGATCGATTCGCCCTAGCCATCCAAGTAGTCCGTCGCGTCGGATGTCTTGGAGAAGTCGCACGCGAAAGCCAAGCGATCGCAACAGGTGCTTGAGTTCAAGTGGATCGAATTGTCGCTCACAGAATTCGCCCGTGATTGGGTTCCTGCACCAGGAGGAAGCTGGCCTGGTTGGGAGCGAGCCATCTGCCAGATAGGCACGCACGGAGTCCACGATTTCGTGCTCAACCTGGCCCGCAGTCGCGTGCACAAGCGCCTCGACAGCTCCATCGTCAAGTTCATTTTGCACACGACGGATAATCTCCTCGCGCATCACGGCGTAAGGTTTGATGTTCCTGTTTTCCTCTGGGCGCTCAGCCTTCAACTCTGTGACGAACTCCCATGAGCTGTCTCTTCTTTGCCACATCGCCTCGATCTCGTCGAGGTGCTTACGAGTCAGGCGGTTGTTGTCGTTGGCAACGACAAAGACGCCGCCGGGCTTAAGCAGTGTTCTCACCTTCAGGAACGACCCCTCGAGATCGTGGATGTGTTCGATCGCCTGGTTACAAAAGACCGCGTCAAAGGAACACGGTTCAAGACTGATTGTGATGAAGTCTCCGCACAGCGGTTGTACGGTGATGTGGCGGCCGAACTTATCCTCAACCGCCCGCAGTCTTTCCTGTATATTCCGGATCATCAGTGGCCGAACGTCGTTAGCGACGACGTTGTTCTTACCAAGCACGGCAATCAGCAGGGCGTACCATCCGAAGCCACAGCCGAGATCAAGCACCCGCGCGTTGCGCATTGCTCCCAATCTCATCATCTGCCGAACGAAGCGGAGACCACCGTTGAAGTACTCAAGGAAAGCGCTGCCATAGGTCTGCATGTCGGGGCATTGGCTTGCTTCTACGTAAAACCTGATCATCTCTTCGAGTTGGGGCTCGTTCATTACCTGCGTCTTTGGTGTTACCGAGATCAAAGTGTTTTCCGGGTCGCAGTGTGGAACAAGTCTTCCTCCTCACTCCACATACCCGAGGTCACGAAGTCTCTGTAGAACGACATCGTCGACGTCCGTCGCGGCGGTGCACGGCGGCTGGGGCGCGGCACGAGTATCCCGATGCCTCGCCAACTGTGCCCGCAGGCCATTGGCCACGGTGGGGTGTTGATCGAGCACAGACCGAGTTTCGTAACGGTCATTCGCCAGATCGTACAGCTCTGC
The DNA here is from genome assembly GCA_964405925.1 of uncultured Phycisphaeraceae bacterium. Taxonomy (GTDB): domain Bacteria; phylum Planctomycetota; class Phycisphaerae; order UBA1845; family UBA1845. The sequence continues at coordinate 9,204 of CAYOQG010000150.1, forward strand.
GACAATATCCCCGAATTCGATATACCGCCATTCGCGGGTGCGGACCGCCCACATGGGATGTCCCCACCTCCCCACGTGCAGGTTGGGGTTCAGTCTTGACATGAGGGCAAGTGTCTGCTTCTGAACAGCGAACTCACTGAACGCATATTCGCGGCCGTTCCAGTGCGGATCATGCGCCTGCGTCAAGCAGTGTTCGAACTCGTCGGGCCTCGGATTGCCGTCACGCGAGATGCTTACGCAGAGTTCATGGATGTCGTGGAGCTGGACAAGTGCATGACTGTGCTGTCCTGCAGTCCAATACTCAGGACAGCGGACAACCAGCGGGACCCGCGTCAGGCAGTCGGTCAAATGGAACCCATGTCCCCAAACGCCGTGCTCGCCAAAAGCCTCGCCGTGATCCGATGAAACGATGACGACAGTGTTCTCCAAAGCTCCACGTTTACGGATCCAGTTGCAGAGCTCGCCGATACAACGGTCGGCGAATCGGATCTCCGAGTCGTAACAGTCGAGGGCCACGCGCAAGTGCATGCTCTCCGGTTCGATGCCCGTGGCCATCGTCTTGACCCACATATTGCCTGCGTTGACACGACGGAAGAAGTCAGCCGCTGCATCGGACCTGGGCAAGAATTCCCGCCTTCTGCGGTCATATGGTGCATGCGGGTCCATGAGCACTATGACACCGAAGAATGGGCGGTCTTCGTTGTTGTACATCAATTGCCGCGCAATGCGCATAGTCTTGACAGAATCCCCTTTAACGACACACTGGGCGCGATTCGACTCAATCCAGCGCGCCGGTCGTTCACCGAAAAACTTACGTGTGGCCCGGACCCCGCGCCGGTACTGATTGAGCCACCAGCTTGGCGCCCAAGCGTCTATGTAGCGGTCGAACCCGCGATGCGCGTTACACTTGGTCCCCACGAAGTCGTTGTTCGTAACTCCGAACGTATAATATCCATTGTCCTTCATCTTCTCTGCGAGCGTAACAAAGGAGTTCGGCCAGATGCGGACCGAATCTCCGTTCACGCCGTGTTGATGAGGATAGAGGTTGCTGAAGAGCGACGCATACGATGACGGGCTAAACGGTGCGGCTGTGATAGCGGTTTCAAAGAGGCATCCTTCGGCCGCCAGCCGGTCGATGTTCGGCGTTGTTTCACGATGATAGCCGTAGCACGACACGTGGTCAGCCCGAAGCGAATCTAGGATAATGATCAGGATGTTCGGCTTTTTCACGGGCCCGACCCCGGTATGGCGGCGCGGTTCGGATTCGCGTCTCTCGACTCGCCGCGCGGCAGTCTTCCAGGCTTTCGCCGCGGCAAGGGCAGGTTCCGCTCCCGGTCGTGCAACAGAAGCTGATAGTTGTGGGCGAATACTAAAGCAGCAAGAGGTTGTGTTCCATTCGTGGCAACTGTCTCCTCAGAGACGCTGAAGCCGTGGCCCAGGGCGATATTCCGTGCGATGGTGAGCATTAGATAGCGATCCTCAGACACGCACTGGCGCTGCAAGCGCTTGCCTCCGTACCCTAGCGGCGCAGTCCGCGCGGCAGTCACAACGGCTGCGAGGCACGCGAGCGCGGGATACAGTCGTACCTTGGTCGGTTGGTCTTTACACTGGGGCATATTGTCAACAGGGCTCAGCAGTCTGGCATTCCAATGACCACCCTCTGCACGATGGCTGGGAATCCATCACGGTCATCCCATCATATCACGCTATATCGATTGGGGCGATTGCTGGACGATCGACGGCGTCTGCGCCGGTTGCCAAGGAGAAGAGGGATCAATGCGAGATCATCCACGAGATAGCGTCTCCAAAGCCGCCCTGGCTCTTGCCAGAGACGATGGAACCACTCCAACCCTGAGCGCTGCATCCAGCGCGGCGCGCGTACGACATCGCCACAGACGAAACTGAAACTGATGCCGACGCCGATGCTCAGCCTCGCCCGGTACGCGGCGCGGTGTGATACAATCCATTGCTCCTGTTTGGGCGACCCTAGACCCACAAATAGAATATCCGGGCCCGCGCGGCGGATCATGTTCACGATCTTCGCGCACTTATCAGGATCCTTGTCAAAGCCATAGTCCGGACAGTAGGTTCCGGCAACGCGAAGCTGGGGGTGTCGAGCTTGCATGGTCTCGGCCGCTCGTTGCGCCGTTCCGGGTGAGCCACCGAGAAGGTAGATTGACAAATTGTTCTCGGCGGCCTTCTCACACAAGGCTGGAAAGAGGTCTGAGCCGGCTACGCGTTCCGGTAGCGGTGTTCCCAGCAGTCTGGATACCCAAATAAGGGGAGTGCCGTCAGCCACAACGAGATCGGCTCGACCGTAGAGAGGCATCAATTCCGGACGACGGTGTATTCGCACAACATGATCGACATTCGCCGTCACGGCATACGCCTGTCGGTTGCCCTTTGCCAATTCTATTAGCCGCTTGAGCGCACCTTGGAAGGTGACCACGTCGAACGGCACATCCAGGAGCTCGATGCGCTGCGGGATGCAGTCACGCATTAGGCTTTGTGGAGCATCGGTCATGCCAATCTCCGCGCGAGTCGCAGTCTGGCAAGCTGCCATCGATGAAGGTGGCGCCTGAAGTCCGGGTCGGGGTACCGTGGTGTACGGCGGAGGCATCCCTGAATGTATCCAGCGAGAATGCATAAACCACCCACAATGAAAGGGCGTTCGAACATCCGGTAGACCGCAATACCCAGTGCATAGAGCCAATGGGTGCCCATGAAGTACTGTCCACGGCCCCATCTGAGACGGCCATGGAAAATGCTCTTGAAAGACGAACCCATCGGTCTGAGATGGACGAATTTCAACTCCTCGTCCTGAAAACTCTGCGCCTTCCACCCGCACATTCGACACCGGTGGCAGTCAATGCCATCCCACATTACTTCATGCACAAAGCCGCCGATATCCTTGAAGCATGCAACACGGTAGAGCTTGCTCTGCCCCTGTGAAAAGTCATCACTGGTTCGCTCCGGGACCAGACGAGTGTCTACACGAATCCACGACTTCCCACTGGCTGTGCCGAGACGAGGGTCCGCGTCGAACTTCTGGAATAGGCGCTCAAAGTAAGTTGAGCCGAACGCCAAATCTCCGTCGAGCTTGCAGATGTAGTCGTAGTCGTCAATGTCTACGAGCGATAAGCCATCATAGAAGGTATCAATGACGCCGGGCCCGAGTTTGCGCTCACCACGGTCGGCTCTGCAGTGCAGCCTGATCCAGTTGTGCGTTTTCATGGCCTGGGCGACGATGTCGGGCGTCTCATCCGTAGAGCCATCGTCGACGATTACCCACAGGTCCGGCAGAATTGTCTGCGCAACCATGGATTCAATGGTCTGTGGGAGGAACGGAGCCTCGTTACGGACGGGGGATATGACGAGATACCTCACCGCAGTCACTCAGATTCTGTTCGGAATGTTGTGCTCGTGGCCAGAAGGCGATGCCCACTAAGAGTCCTGTGATGTGGCGCTGACTCGCAAGGTGCTCGACTTGGGGCTGACTGCGACCTTGTCGAGATGTGAGAGACTGGCACATTCAAACAGACTGGCAAGCCTCTGCGCTGATGCTTCGATGTTGAACTCGGCGTCCACGTATTCCATTCCATTCCCCCCGAGTTGCGCCGCCCATTCCGGATCACCCAAAAGGCGTTTCAGTGCTTGGGCGAGGGCGGCCGCGTTACCGGGAGCGACGAGCAGACCATTCACCCCATCCCGAACGAGCTCAGGGACTCCTCCGACGCGGGTGGCGATGACCGGTCGGCCATGGGCCAATGCCTCCATGAGAACAACTGGCACACCCTCCGAGAAGCTTGCCAAGACGACCAGATGCGCCGAATCATACGCTTTGTCCACACTCTCTGGATCAAGCGAACCGGTCAAAGTGATCACTGAGTCGAGGTGCAGCTCTTCAATGCGCGATTCCAGCTCAGATCTGAGGGGGCCGTCGCCGATCAGCGTGCACCGGAAGTCAATGCTGTCGTTGCGCAACGTAGCGAGGGCATCAAGCAGAACGAAGTGGCCCTTCTCTGGCGACAGGCGTGCGACACAAAGCATTCGAGGCAGAGCATCGGGTGGTGGCGCAAATACAGACGTGGGTCGCGAAACACCACAGCGGACGACGTGGAGCTTACTCCCGTTCTGTGGAGCGGAGACGGGCATCAATTGGGTCTTGCCATATTCGCTCACGCAGGCCACGAACGATGCTCGCTCAACTTTGTCCGCCAAGCGGTGCCGCTGAATCTCGCGCAGTTCAGAGCCGTGGCAGGTCATGCTGAAGGGGATGCCAGCAAGCTGGGCTGCCAACATG
>CAYOQG010000151.1:0-13456 GCA_964405925.1 uncultured Phycisphaeraceae bacterium
TCCGCTACACTTCATCCACAAAACATCGAATCAACGGACTTCTTCAGCGACGACTCATTACAGTTCTCACACAGACCGCACACCAACGCCCGCTCTGCAGCTCCCCTCGACAAGGGAGGAAAGAGCGGGGTCGCCCCAAACACCGACTCCGGGCACGCTCGACACAAGGTCGACGCGACCGACACCCCGGCGTCAACCGTATGTCCCAGAGCATGAGCCTCGGTTGGTCGCCCAGATGATCGAGCTGGCCAGTGAATACGGGTGGTACGGCTACCGGAGGATCACGGCGTTGTTGCAGCACGATGGCTGGAAGGTGAATCACAAACGGATCGAGCGTCTGTGGCGGCGGGAGGGTCTGAAAGTTCCCAAGAAACAGCCGAAGCGTGGGCGTCTGTGGCTGGGTGACGGATCATGTATCCGGCTCCGGCCACAGTACAAGGACCATGTGTGGGCCTACGACTTTTTTGTTCATGCTCGTACGCACGACGGCCGTCCGCTACGGATGCTGACGCTGGTGGACGAGTACACCCGCGAGTGCCTGTCGATTGACGTGGCCCGGCGATTGAACTCGGAGGATGTCCTCGAGCGTTTAGCCTGGCTGTTCGCGACCCGCGTTGTTGGCGATCATTCAATCCGGTTTCACCCGTGAAGGTCCCTTTATGTGCAGTGATGATGGGAAGTGGGGATGTGTGCTGCCCGCTGAAACACCGGAAACGCTCTGATGACAGCCCCAGGCATACCCGTTACGAGAGACATCCTCATGACGTTCTTTCCATCAGTAAAAAAACGACACCCACGCCCCGGATGATGCACCAAACGCTACTCCTGTGACGAACGCTTGGACGGGCCGTCGAATCCGTCGAAGTCTGCGAAACACGGCCCACCGCCCTCTCCGTCCGATTCACTGGGGCATCGGTACTCGCAGACATCCTTCGCCTCACAAAGGTACGCCACCGGGACATAACCGGCGGTCCACGAATAGCAAGTTGAACCGTGGGTGCCGGGCTCGGAGACCGGCCCGGGTCGACACAACTCATACAGATAGTCGCCCGGCTCCACAGGGCCGGAAAAACCAAGGGTGCAGACCGGCAACCTGTCGGTGCCAGGAACGCAGCACTCGACAAACACCAGCCTCGCATCGCCTTGGATCTGCTTGGGGAGCAACCGGTAGATCTGCTGAAGCGCAGCCATGTCCCGCAGATCCATGTCTCCGTCGGTATCCGCGTCAAACATCTCGAAAGGACTGAAATCCGTGTTCGGCGAGGCCACGCACTTCTGAGCCGAAGAGGTCTCCGGCGCGACCCACGATTTGCACACGGCTAGCGGCTCGTTGGGGATGGCGGGTCGCGTCCAGTCGCACATCTTATCCGGGAGAGCGGTATCCACATTGAAGCCCAAGACACAGGTCCCGATGGAACCACATGCCTGCGGAACCCTGGTGTTGTCCGGGCCCGACAAACACTCTCCGACCCGAGTGAGATTTGCCTCGGAAATACAGCATTCGACCGAGACCAGCCTGGCTTCGCTTGGCATCTGAGTCGGAAGCGCTCGGTAGACGCTCTGAAACGCCGCTATGTCCCAGAGGTCCAGGTCACCATCGTGGTCAACGTCGTACATGGCGAAGAGGTTGAAATCCGTCTTCGGTGACGCCACGCATTCCTGAGTCACAGGAGTCTCCGCCGCGACCCACGATCTGCACACTGCTCTCGGTTCGTCCGACGGAGGTGCTTGCTCCGGGTCGCACATCCTGTTCATCAGCGCGGTGTCCGTCCCGAGACCCAATACGCAGGTCCCCACGGACCCACAGGTGGGTGGGATAGTCGCGTTCTGGGGGCCAGACAGGCACTCGCCGATCCGGGTGAGGTTGCCATCCGAGATGCAGCACTCCACAGACACGACTTGTGCATAGCCCTGCGCCGCCAGCAGCAGCCCGACAAGAGCAAGCTGGGTCGGTCTGAGCTTCATGCCCGACACTCCTCCTCGTGAGGGAGTGGACATTGCTGCCTTGGACTTTCTTGTACGGTTCTATACATGATCCAGCTAGGGATATATAAGCGAGTCGGTTGAGGAGTAATGGCCGGGACCAGGGCCAAAGGCATCCTGTCCGGGGTACGGCGGTGTTGGAGCGAATTGGGGCAGATCACCGTAGATTCGGCCCCTGTACGTGTCCCACCAATCCAGCATCAACGTGTAGATGTTATCATAGTCCAGACCCACGATCGGCTTTGTCTGGAACAACACGCTTCCGTCTGGATACAGGCAGTTTTGTCCTTCGCCGTTGCCGTACCCGCCATGGTTGGGAGAGTTGAACCTCCGCCATGCCTCCGGCGGGGAGTCGACGGTGAGCTCGCGCCCCTGATACGTCCAGTCAATCCACCTCTGTGTGTAGAAGGGTCCTTTGTCCGCGGCATGAATGCGGCCTTTGTGGGCAACGTCGTTGGGTCGCGTGGGCGATGGCCCGTACGGAACCTGATAGCCGTAGCTGATGCTATCATAGCCTTCGAAGTCATAGTAAAGGGACAAGTCCCCGGCATCGTCCGGCAGGTCGTAGCTGCTGGGGCAGACGAACTGCTGAACATGGACATCCCCTGAGCGAACGAGCATCCAAAACGCACGGGTCGTTGATATCGCTGTGCTACCTGCAAAGGGAAACTGGTCTGTCTCGGATGTGCTTTCCCACGGGCGGTCAAACCCGACTTCGCCGGGATCGGACGGGGGACGATTAATCATGTTCGTGTCGTTCACATAGTCAACGCCATCCCGATCCACCGCCGAGTACTTGAATGGCGGGACCATCCATTCGCCGTTGTTCGCCTGAGCGTAGATTCCCGCGACCGCCCCGATACCTTGGAGGTTGACGCTGCACACGAGGCGTTTACTCAACTCGCGGAATCTCGCCAGGCTCGGAAAGGACAACGCTAGAACCGTTGCGATGATCCCGGCGACGACGAGCAACTCGATCGGCGTGATGGCTCGATGCTTCCTCCTCATGACCAGAACTCCACGGTTGTCGGTGTATGTGCTGGTAATCTGTGTGCTGAGTCAGCTTGAACACAGCAGATCCAGTGTAGCGAGCTAGCTCATCTGGATCAAGAGCTTTCGCCTGCTTCTTCCCTGCATACCCGTTTGGAATAGGGTAGTAGCCACCTGCGAACCTGCAGAGCACCGAGTGGGGCTTCTGAGCCTCGCGGAGCGATACGCCGGCCGGCCGGGTTATGGATAAATGAGTGAGTCGGTTGACGAATAATTCCCCGGACCTTGGCCAAATGCATCCTGCCCGGGATACGGAGGCGTGGGTGCGCGTTGCGGCAGCTCGCCGTAGATCCGACCGGTTTCGTCGTCCCAAATGTCCAGCATCAACGTGTAGATGTTATCGTAGTCCGCACCCACGATCGGTTTGACCTGGAAACATACGCTGCCATCCGGAAACAGGATGTTTTGTCCCTCTCCGTTTTCCGGCCCGCCATGGTTGGGCGAGTTATACTTCCGCCATGCTTCTGGCGACGAGTCGATGTCAAGGTACCGTCCCTCATACGACCAGTCGACGTGGGGCAGCAGAAAATAAAACGGGCCTTTGTCCGCCGCCTGAACACGACCTCTGTCTGCCCCGTCGTGAGGTTGCGTCGTCCTGGGGCCGAACGGAACCTGATACCCATAACTGATGTTTGCGTACCCCTCAAAGTCGTAGTAGAGAGAAAGATCCTCCGTCTCATCAACCGTGTCAAAGCTGCTGGGGCACACGAACTGTTCAACGTGAACATCCCCGGAGCGAACGAGCATCCAAAACGCGCGGGTCGTCGATACCACAACGCTGCCTGCATTTGGGGAGTACTCCGTCTCGGAGGTGCTTACAAACTCCCGATCGAAGCCAACCTCACCCGGATCTGACGGGGGTCGATTGACGTGGGATGTGTCGTTCACGTAGTCGATGCCGTCGACGTCTATTCCCGCTCTCTTGAAGGGAGGGACCATCCATAGGCCCTCGTGCTCCTGAGCGTAGACTTTGTTGACGGCTCCGATGCCCTTGAGGTTCAGGGTACAAACGAGACGCTTGCTCAACTCGCGCGATCGCCCCAGACTCGGAAACGCCAGTGATACAATCACCACGACAATCCCGGCAACCACGACCAGCTCGATCAGCGTGATGGCTCGATGCTTCCGCCTCATGACCGGATCTCCACACTTGTCGCGGCATGCCCTGATAATCTACGCGTCGAGTCCGCGTCTGTGCAGTAAAGCAAGTGTAACGAGTACTGCACCACGGATCAAGCGCGTTTGGCATCACCGTTCTCGCACCGCAGACTGGAATTGGCGCTTGGCGGCTTGCCTGGACGACGTTGGATTGGGAGTCTGAGTCCCGTAATCGGTTTTGCTGGTCGGCGTGGACTTGCGAACGAGGTCAGAATGAGCTATAGTCGGGGTCCTGAGTTCTTCGGGTGGCTGTACACTTCGATCCTGCAAAGCCCGTACGAGGCGCAGGTAGTGGTCAGCTTCTGAATCGATGTGACGCCTTTGGCCAATCTCGAGGAGGATGGCAAACATGGCGATACAACATTCTCTCCGACGACGGGAGCCCGATATCGGGCGGTCCGGCTTCACGCTGATCGAGCTGCTCGTTGTGTTTGTGATTGTTGGGCTTCTTGTGGGGACAGTCGCTCCGTCGCTGGCGGCGGCCCGTGCGCGGTCCAAGAACGCGGTGTGCCACGCCCGCCTTCGCGGTATCGGAATCGCCAGCGGCCTGTATTCCGAATGGTGCCCCGAGGGCTATGGGATTCCAGTCCACCCGCTTCAGTTTTGTCAGTGTCCGGGCGAACCGTGTGGGTCGCCTTGCATTGACCCCCTGTACATGGGTGCCTACGAGTGGGGCGGCAAATCGGGGATCGGACGGCCTGGGCATCCGTATGCCGTTGAGCGGAACGCCCCAACACAAGGGGCCTTCGCTTGGCAAAGCAGCTGGTACGGAACCGCAGCGGGTCTTGGCCCTGCCACCCGACCGATGAACGAGATCTTCTACCCTGGCGGCTTCAGGGACGGCACGAATTTTCGGCAGTTTTGGGGACCTGACACCAAGCTCGATCTGCCGGCGTTCAAGTGCCCGGGCGACGACGGACCGCCCCGCGGTGGGCACTGCCCCGATTGGGTCAACCATCCCGGGCAGTCGTCCTATAACCACTTCGGCAACAGTTACGCGGCGAACAAGTTCATGATTGCCAACGCCGGCGGTGGCTGGATGTATAGTAACTCTCCCTACCTTCGCCCGGTGTCGCGGGTACCGAATCCCGCCCGGACGATCAACTTCGAGGAAAACATCGGCCGATGGGCATGGGCCTGTAAGAGAGAGATACCCGTGTGTATCAGCAACCTGGGCTTGGAAGGCGTTGATCCCGGGCCGTCCAAAGCGGTGCGCGGTTGGCACGGGAAGAATTGGACCTTTAATCATGTGTATGTCGACGGACATACGGGTGTGAGGAAAATGTGGATTGAGGGAACGGAAGACGCAGATAATTACGCCGAGCACTACTACAATGAGCTTGTCTACCCCGACGACCCTGATCTGCAAAATCGGTATCAATGCATTATCGTGCGCGGCGACGGTTGGCAGAAAGACACGCTTCCAGCCGAACTGATACCGACGCAACTGTGGCATGGAGGTTCCGGTCGGCCTTCCTACGAAGGCTGTGTGGAATAGGAAGGATGTTCCACGAAGGAGAACCGGCGTTGCTTCGAACTAGACCGAATGAATCGATACGAGCCGTGACAACAGCCGCATTAGCGTGAGGATGCAAGAGATGTTTGGCCCCTACCTTGTGGGAGCCTTTGCCCTGCTCGGCTCCGTCTGCCTAGTCACGGGGACGCCGGCTCCCAATGACGCTTGTGAGGACGCCGTTGAAATCAGTGGCCAGGGTATATTCGGTTTCGACAACGCAAACGCGACTGCAGTTCCCCCTAACGATATGGAGCACGATGTGTGGTACTGCTGGATATCACCGTGCGACGGAGAGGTCACGATCGATACCTGCGGTGGCACCTACGTGGACACAGCGATCGGCGTCTGGGATGGGTGTCAGTGTCCCCCCACAGGTTGGCTTGGTTTTGATCACGATGCTTGTGTGTACCAATCCAGCGTGACGTTTCCGGCGACCACGGATAGCAGCTATCTCATTCAGATCGGCACCAACCCTTACGTCCGTGGAGACACGGGGACATTTATGATTCAGTGCGGGGCAGCTCCACAACCACCGTGCGAGCAGGCATCTGAGAATTGTCAGGGCCGCGATGGGTGGGACGCACTCGCCAGCAACCGGGCGGAATCCGTCGTCGCGGATGATTTCTCAACGGCAGTCGATGGTGATATCAGCGAGATCTGCTGGTGGGGCGCGTACTCCGATGACAACAACCGCGACTGGTCCATGCCTGACTTATTTGAAGTCCGCTACTACTTCGACAACGGCGGTGTCCCAGGGACACTGTTCGCCGGCCCATTCTCGCAGGGAGATAGCACTCTATCTGTTCAGGGTCCGACCCGTACGTACCGACTGTTGGGGGACACGGATCTCGAGTACGAGTACACCGCAACGCATGACCCGGTCCCCGTCTCCGCCGGGGAATGCTACTGGCTCGAAGTCACCAACGTAGCACCTGGTGCCAGCTCGTGGCTCTGGGAAGTGGCCCCACCTGGCGATGGGCGAGCGATGCAGGATGGTGATGGTGTCACATCAGTGGATGGCTACGACTTACAGGACGCCGTTGTTCACGATCTTTCGTTCTGCCTGAATTTGCCCCTTGGTAATCCACAGACATGCCGTGCTGTCCCTGTTAACGATGCGTGCATCGATAGCCTTCCGATCTTTGAGGGCGTAACCTTCTTCGATACATCGGGTGCTTCCACGGACGGTCCAGCGCAGCGTTGCCCGCCTTCGCAGGAATGCTGCGGGTTTGAATTGGGCGATCATCAGATTCACCGCGACATCTGGTTTGATTATGTGGCGTCGTGTTCGGGCCTGTTAGCGGCTCGCTTGTGTGAGAGCGCGTTCGATACCAAGGTGGCGATCTATGAGGGCCTCATCTGCCCACTGACTGGCGGGGCAATCCTCTGCAATGACGACGGTTGCGACGAGGTTCTGTCACAACAGTCGCAGGCCGAGTTATTAGTGACTCAAGGACAGAGTTATAGGATCCGTGTGGGCGGCTACACTGCCGCTCTTTTAGGTGACTGCGGTTGGGAACACGGCACACCAGGTTGCAGCGACGCCGTCTGTGAGGCAGCCGTCTGCGCGGTCGACACGTCCTGCTGTGATAGTCCCTATTGGCATTTGGCATGCGCCGAAATCGCCGACACTGTGTGCAGCGGACACAGCGTGCCTGGTATGATCCAGCTCGAGCTGACCGCTCCGCCGCCCATGGACCTTGACCTGGCGGACTACGCTGCCTTCGCGGCCTGTATGACTGGCACTTGTGACGATCCACCCTGTGACCCGCCGCTCCATGATGAACCATGCTGCCTTACAAGTGACTTTGACCACGATGGTGATGTCGACGTCGCCGACTATGTCGCCTTCTTGACAGGGCTCACCGGTCCGTAGTTGGGTGCTGGTTCTCCTTAGAGTACTTTGATTCGACCGAGACTGATTCTTCTGTCCATCCTGAAAACGCCGTACTCCCAGTCAATCAAGGACCTACGTGTTGACGCCTTCGAGCCCTTCAATACGTCTATCACAGCCTGCTCGGGTGTCCGGAGGATGTGAAATGAGCATACTGCGCAACGTCGTTTTGTTTATCCGAGCGCCCTTTTGCGATCGGGCTGAGCTTGCTGCCGAGTATCTTGTTCTTCGCCAGCAATTTGCGATCTCACACGAGACCGCGATACGTCCGAAGCTGAGAAGGCGTGATCGCACACTGCTTGCCATGCGAGTTTCGGTACGTTCAGCGATTCACCCGGTCGATCAGTCGCGAGCGCCTTAGTCATCTCATCGTTCTCAATGTGCGGCACTTGTTGCCAATTCTTGAGCTTACTTTGACCATGATCATCATGGGCGCGCACTTGTCGTTGGAGCGGCACTTGCCGTTCGAGCGAGAAGTCGAGCCGCCCGAGCTCGGCGAAGCGGTTTCGATCCCGATGGTTGGCGGGCTGCGTCATCGATATGCCCAAGCAGCGTAACTGAGTCAGCGCATCACCGTGCATCAGTCAGCGTCCGACATGTCTGTGCGTATCGCTTGATCTGGCCGCTCCTGCCTTCACGAACCGTCAGATTCTCGTGATCGAGCCCACTTCCGTAAGTCAGGCTACACGTGCTGACGGAACGGCGAGCCGCGGATAGCAATTTCGGGAAGGACAAGGAACCGAGCTCGTGGTTCTTCATCCGAGAGCCTCCCGGAGCCTGTGAGTATAGGCGGTTCGCCAATCCGGATACGCGCATCGAGTAATGACCTCATCCGGTAGGGGCTCGCCCATCGAACTTTGAGTCCGCGCACCGGCGCCTCGCCCGTGGATACACCGATGGTGCCGATGTGAGGGAAGACATCAGACGTTGACGGTGTCCGTGTCGGTCCGATAAGATGCGCCCTTTGACCCGAGGTGGCGCGATGATCAACCTCATCCTGATCGACTTTGTAGTGGTCTGTTCCGGGCTCATGGTGGCTTCGTCGCAGCGGCAGGCCGTTATCCATGTCGATGCCGACGCCACCGGGCCTCAACACGACGGTACGAGTTGGTGTAACGCATTCATCGATCTTCAGGACGCACTCGACGAAGCCGAAGCCGGTGACGTCCTGTACGTGGCCGCGGGAACCTACTTTCCTGATGTCACCGGGTTATCGGACACGCGGGAGGCGACGTTCGAGCTCGTTGAAGGCGCAACGCTGGAAGGCGGTTACGCAGGCTGTGGTGCACAGGATCCGTACCGGCGCGATCCGGCAAACAACCGGACGATACTCAGCGGCGATCTTCAGCGAAACGACGAAGGCGGGCTAAGCGATCCCTCGCGAGACGACAACAGCTATCACGTTGTAAGTGGCCACGAAATTCTCGAGAGCTATACGACACTGGACGGGTTCACCGTTCGCAGTGGAAACGCCAACGCCGTTCCCGACCCCGATCCCGGGTTTCAGCCGAACCGCAACGGTGGGGGTATGTTCATGCAGAACGTCGCTGTAGTCGTCAGGAACTGCATCTTCACGAACAACACCGCAGACCGGGCCGGTGGCGGTGCCTATATCTTGCTCGGCGAGCGCCAGCCCTTCTTCATCAACTGCCGGTTCAACGGAAATTGGGCGAACTTCGGTGGTGGGCTGTTCACCAACGACGTCGCCCCGATTCTCACCAACTCCACCTTCCACGGAAACCGTGCCCTTACTGGTGGCGGGGGCGTGCGCGTCGTGAACGCCGGTGAACCGAGGTTGACCAACTGCATTTTATGGGGGAATCAGGACAGTTCAGGGATGGGCGAATCGGCGCAGATCGAGGCCCTGGCGGCCTCGCCGGTCCTCGCCTTCTCGTGCTTACAGGGACTGATTCCGGGCGGAGCTTACGACACCGGAACGAACATAGGTGTTGATCCGCTTTTCGTGAATGCCGCGGGCCCTGACGCCATCATCGGCACCGACGATGACGACCTTCGTCTGCAGTCCGGGTCGCAATGCATTGACGCTGGAGATAACGACGCGGTGCCGTCTGACGTCATACTCGATCTCGAGGGTGGCACGCGAATCGTAGATGGCAACGACGACGGAGATGCGATCGTCGACATGGGTGCTTACGAGTTCCAGGGCGCGTGCGTTCAAGACGCCGACTGTGCGGATGGACTTTTCTGCAACGGCGAGGAGACGTGCCAGCAAGGTTATTGTCGGCCCGGAACGCCGGTCACTTGCGATGATGGTGTCGGCTGCACGATCGACTCATGCTCCGACGAGGCCGGAGCGTGCGTCAACACGGCCGACGACAGTCTCTGCGACGATGGTCTTTATTGCACCGGTATCGAGAGCTGTGACCCCACCGACGACTGTCAGGCCTCAGCGCCCATCGATTGCGACGACAGCATTGACTGCACCGCGGACAGTTGCGACGATACCGCGGACGCCTGTGTCAATGCACCCAATGACACGCTCTGCGATGACAATAACCCCTGCACCGATGACGCCTGCGTTCCAGGCTCGGGTTGCTCCTTCACACCTGATGACAGTAATAGCTGCAGCGACGGGCTGTTTTGTAACGGGTTGGAAACCTGTGTCAGCGGCGCCTGTGAACCGGGGACCGGCCCATGCGATGACGGCGTAGATTGCACCGTTGACTCGTGTGACGAAGCGAGCGACATCTGCACCAACATACCGGACAACAGCGCGTGCGACGACAGCCTGTATTGCACCGGTATCGAAACCTGCGACCCGCTGAATAACTGCCTTGCCGGAACGCCGGTCGATTGCGACGACAACATCGACTGCACCGCGGACAGTTGCGACGACACCGCGGACGTCTGTGCCAATGCACCCAACGACACCCTCTGCGATGACAACAATCCGTGTACCGATGATGCCTGCGTTCCAGGCTCAGGTTGTTCCTTCACGCCCGATGACAGCAACAGCTGCAGTGACGGCCTGTTTTGTAACGGTTTGGAGACATGCGCCGGCGGCGCCTGTGAACCGGGGACCGACCCGTGCGACGACGGCGTCGGTTGCACCGCTGACTCATGTGACGAAGCGAACGACACTTGCACCAACACGCCGGACAACAGGCTGTGTGATGACGGTCTGTACTGTACGGGCGTTGAGACATGCGACCCACTCAACGGCTGCCTAGCCGGAACGGCGGTCGACTGCAGCCATCTCGACAATCAGTGCAATGATGGTGTCTGCGATGACGATGTCGACGCCTGCGTGGAGCAGCCAGCGAACGAGACACAGCCTTGTGACGGTGGTTTGTACTGCACAATCGGTGAGACGTGCACGGCCGGTCAGTGTGGCGGCGGCTTGCCGCGCGACTGTAGTGATGGCATTGTCTGCACTGTCGACATCTGCAATGAGGACAACGACGAATGTGTGAACACGCCCGACGATAGCCGCTGCGACAACACCCTCTTCTGTGACGGCGTCGAGGTGTGCGATCCAAGTCTGGATTGCCAGGACGGGCTCGATCCATGCAATCCCGAGCTGAAATGTGATGAGGCCAACGATCGCTGCGTTACGTGCCTGGGCGACTCATGGTGTGACGATGGGCTGTATTGCAACGGTTTTGAGGCTTGCAACATGGTGGACGGTATCTGTCAGCCTGGAACATCCGTCGACTGCAGCGACGGTGTGCATTGCACCGTTGATTCCTGCGACGACGACATCGACACCTGCACGCATACCCTGGACGACAGCTTCTGCAGTGACGGTCTTTATTGCACCGGTATGGAAACCTGCGACGTGGTTGATGACTGTCAGCCAGGTATACCGGTGAGTTGCGACGACCAGGTATCCTGCACGGTCGACGTCTGCGATGACGACATTGACGCCTGCACCAACACCGCTGATGACACGCTGTGCGACGATCATCTGTACTGCACCGGGGTCGAGACATGTCACCTGACCAGCGGCTGCCAGGCGGGGACACCGATTGACTGCACTCACCTGGATGATCAGTGCAACCTCGGCGTTTGCGACGACACACTTGCCACCTGTGTGAAAGACCCGGCCAACGAGACTCAGCCATGCGATGATGGCGAGTACTGTACGGTCGGCGAAATCTGCGCCACGGGTCGTTGTAACGGTGGTATGCCACGCGATTGTGGCGACGGTATCGATTGCACCATCGACACTTGCGACGACGCCGCCGACGCGTGCGTGTATACGCCGCAAGACGGGCTCTGTGACGATAGGAATCCGTGTACGGACGACACCTGCGACGTGATGCTCGGGTGTGTGTTTACGGCCGACGATTCGAATTCCTGTGATGACGGCCTGTACTGCAACGGTCCAGAGACCTGCACGACCGGCGACTGCGAACCAGGCACCGATCCTTGCGACGATGCGATCGACTGCACGACCGATGTCTGCGACGAAGACTCCGATAGCTGCACCAATATGCCGGACAACGCCTTCTGTAGTGACGGGCAGTACTGTAACGGGCAGGAGGTCTGCGATACGCAACAGGACTGCATTGACGGCCCTGATCCGAATTGCGATGACGGCGTCGGCTGCACCGTCGACGCCTGCGACGAGGCCAACGACACGTGCACTAATGTACCCGATGACTCGGCCTGTGACGACAGCCTCTATTGCACCGGCATCGAAACCTGCGACCCCACCGACGACTGCCGGCCGGGAACGCCTGTCGACTGCAACGATGGCGTATCCTGTACACTCGACGCATGTGACGAAGCCGACATCACCTGCGTCAACACGGCCGACGACAGTCTCTGCGACGATGGTCTTTATTGCACCGGTATCGAGAGCTGTGACCCCACCGACGACTGTCAGGCCTCAGCGCCCATCGATTGCGACGACAGCATTGACTGCACCGCGGACAGTTGCGACGATACCGCGGACGCCTGTGTCAATGCACCCAATGACACGCTCTGCGATGACAATAACCCCTGCACCGATGACGCCTGCGTTCCAGGCTCGGGTTGCTCCTTCACACCTGATGACAGTAATAGCTGCAGCGACGGGCTGTTTTGTAACGGGTTGGAAACCTGTGTCAGCGGCGCCTGTGAACCGGGGACCAACCCGTGCGATGACGGCGTCGGTTGCACGATCGACATCTGCGACGATGCATCTGATATCTGCACCAACACACCGGACAACAGCGCGTGCGACGACAGCCTGTATTGCACCGGTATCGAGACCTGCGACCCGCTGAATGACTGCCGGGCGGGTACGCCTGTTGATTGCAGCTCCCTCGACGGTCAGTGCAACGTGGGGGTGTGTGACGACATCCTCGATACCTGTGTCGCCGAGCCAGCCAACGAGAATGCCCCGTGCGATGACGGCCTCTACTGCACCACCGGTGAGGTCTGCGTGGGCGGCACCTGCGACAGCGGATCGCCGCTCGATTGTGGGGACGGCGTGGGATGCACCGTCGACACCTGTAACGAGGACATCGATGCGTGCGTCAACATGCCGGACGACGACCTCTGCGACAACATCCTCTTCTGTGACGGTGTCGAGGTGTGCGATCCGACGTTGGACTGCCAGGACGGACCTGATCCGTGTGGTCTATCACTGAAGTGTGACGAGGATAACGATCGTTGTGTCCTCTGCCTGGGCGACGAGTGGTGCGACGACGGCCTGTACTGCAACGGGGTGGAGAGCTGCAACCTGGTCGATGGCGTGTGCGTGCCGGCCGCGCCGGTGGATTGCGATGATGGAGGCGGGTGTACGGTCGATGCCTGTGACGAGGACAACGACACATGCACGAATACACCTGATCATAGCGCGTGCGATGACGGCTTGTACTGCACCGGCGTCGAGACTTGTGATC
>CAYOQG010000152.1:0-13423 GCA_964405925.1 uncultured Phycisphaeraceae bacterium
ATAGCCGGTCAGTATCTTCTGACGCGGTATGAAGTGTGGAAGTCCGGCGGCATGACCAAGCCTCGGTTCGGCACGCTGGATCGCGCGGGCCGGTTGGGCCCGTCAGCCATAAGACAATGGGCCGCCCGTGGGCGCGACCGGGTTCTGGGCAGCCGCTTGGCTGGGCATCTTTTTGGCTGTTCCGTGCGACGGTCGCGGGCGCCGCGATTCACGTCTTCGTAGCCCGCCAGACGCCCCGCCTTCCCGGCCGGTGACCGAGCAACATATACGCTTTGAGACGTTCAATTCAATTGCTGATTCGCCGAACATTTCTGTGCGCCCTGAAAGGGCGACAGACGTCACAAGCAGCGGGAGTCTTGCGCGCGAAACACGAACGGCTGTAGCGGTCGGAGGCGCCTCCGCGTAACGTACGAGGAAACTCTGGGAGTAGTGGATGGGCGACGTAGCAGACCTCCAACGTGAGCTCGCTCGGATCGACGGCCGAGGATACAAAGCCTACAAGGACCTGCGAGGTGCCTATGCGTTCGGGCAGTTCACGCTGCACGTTGATCAGGTGCAGGCTGATCCCTATGCCCCGCCGTCGCGGATGCGCGTCCGGATGCCACAACGCGTCGCTCAGCTTCCGGGTGAACTGTTCCGGGACCGCGTCAGGCAAATCGCTTTTCAAGACTTCTTGGCACGGCAACTGCGCGCTGCGATTCACGCCACAGTCCGAGCGAGCCGGGGAACGGGAAAGAGTTGTGGGATGGTCATCGACGCCGGAAGGCAGGAAGTGCTCGAACGAACCGCGGTGGTGATCACATCCGAGTGGGTGGAAGCCCGGCTACAGGTTCAGCTCCCGGCAGCAGGCCGCCGCATCCTGGGCAGGCAGGCAGCGACGCTGCTTTGTCACGATCTGCCAAGAGTCGTCGAGCGGGGGATGATGTGGGCCAACCTTTTGCAGCAAGAAGCTGAGTCGTTTATCACGTGCGTGGAGAACCAGGAGCACATTCGGGATCGCTTGAATGAGATGGGCATTGTCGCGTTTGTGGCAGATGGGTCCATTCTGCCGCGGGAGAGCGGTGCCAGTAACCGCCCCCTGTCGCGCGAGCAGGCGGTTCCCTTCCAATCACCCGAGCCCCTTCGCGTCGAGCTTGCGATACCCAACCCAATCGGCGCCTCCGATGGGCGGCGGAATACGATCACCGGATTGGGCATTCCAGAGGGTGTGACCCTGATCGTTGGGGGTGGTTATCACGGCAAGTCCACCCTGCTCGAAGCGTTGCAGCACTGCGTCTACCCTCACATTCCCGGTGACGGTCGTGAGTATGTAGTGACTCGCCGTGACACCGTCAAGATTCGGGCAGAGGACGGACGTCGGGTGGAGCGAGTCGACATCTCCCCCTTCATCGACAATCTGCCCTATGGCCGCAGCACCGGGTCATTTTGTACTGATGACGCGAGCGGCAGCACGAGCCAGGCCAGCAACATCCTTGAAGCCATCGAGATTGGCACCGGTGTGCTGCTTGTCGACGAGGATACCTCCGCCACAAACTTCATGGTACGCGACGCCCGGATGCAGGCACTGGTCCACAAGGACTGCGAACCGATCACGCCCTTCCTCGACCGGGTCCGCGAGCTGTACACAAACCTCAGCGTATCCACGGTGTTGGTGATGGGGGGGTGCGGGGACTATTTCGAGGTGGCTGATACCGTCATTATGATGCGCGACTTTCTTCCCATCGACGTGACTCAGGACGCGAGGCGTGTTGCGAGCGAATTGGAATCCAAGCGACGTGTTGAGCCCGCTCGGCCGATCACCACGATCAACCCCCGCATACCCTTGTCCGACAGCTTCGACCCCTCGCGCGGTCGTCGTGAGGTCAAGATTGATGCTCCCGGCGTGGACGCGATCCGCTTCGGAGCCAATACCATTGACCTTCGCGGTGTCGAGCAGCTTGTAGAGCTGAGCCAGACCCGTGCGGTGGGCTATGCCATTCACTTGGCTGCCACGCGTTTCATGGACGGGAAAGCCACACTGCGTGAGGTCGTGGAGCAACTGGAGCAGGTCGTAGACCGGGAGGGGCTGGACAGTTTGGATCCTTTCCGCCGCGGTGATACCCACCCCGGTAACTTCGCCCGCCCCCGGCCTTGCGAGATCGCTGCCGCGATCAACCGTCTGCGAAGCGTTCGCATGAGCCCACGATTGACCGGATGATCGCTTCGTCAGAGCCGAAACGTCCAAACGTCGAGAGGATGAATTCCGTACTGCGACCGCGAGGGAGCGGCGTTTTGATCCGAGTCCGAAGCGCCAGCGCGTGGTGCATAAAGACGTCCAAACGTCGAAGAGTTGAGTGCAACGAGACTCGGCGAAGACGGATCGAAACGTAGGTCTGCCACCGCTCTTAGGTGCTATGTCGGTGTTTTGCAGGCGATGGCTTTGTCGGCGATGTCGCGGCGGAAGTAGGCGTTTTCAAAGTGGATTTTGTCGCAGGCGTCGTAGGCCCGCCGTTGGGCATCGGCGATGTCCTTGCCCAAGGCGGTGACACCCAGGACCCGGCCGCCGGCGCTGAGTGTCAAGTGCTCGACTTTCTTGGTGCCGGCGTGGAAGACTTGGACGTCGTCTAGCTTGCTGACGTCGTCCAATCCCTGGATGACCTTGCCGGATTCATAGGCTCCCGGGTATCCACTGGAAGCCATGACCACGCAGACAGCCGGCCGGGGGTCCCACTGCACGTCGGCGTGGTCCAATCGACCGTCGACGACCGCTTCAAGTAGATCATACAAGTCGGATTTGAGTCGCATCAGCATGGGCTGGGTTTCAGGATCGCCGAAGCGGCAATTGAACTCCAGCACCTTCGGACCGGCAGCCGTCAACATCAAACCCGCGTACAGGAGACCGCGGTAGGGGGCTTCATCATTACGCAGGGCATCGACGATCGGAACGAGGATATCCCGCTCCACCGTAGCCATCACCTTCGATGTCGCGATCGGCGCGGGACTGTAGGCACCCATCCCGCCGGTGTTGGGTCCGGTGTCGCCCTCGCCGACGGGTTTGTGATCCTGGGCGGTTTCCAGCACGTAGATGGTCTGCCCGTCGACAAGGGCAAAGACGGAGAGCTCAGGTCCCTTGAGCAATTCCTCGACCACGACGGTGTCACCAGCCTCGCCAAAGACGCGGTCGACCATGATCCTCTCAAGTGCCAGCAGTGCGTCAGCAGGATCGTCGCACACGCTGACACCCTTCCCGGCTGCGAGACCGGACGCTTTGACTACGACACCGACGTCGCGTGTTGCGACGTAAGCCTTCGCGGCCTCGAATCGAGTAAACGCGCGGGCTTCCGCCGTGGGCACCTTAGCGACCTTCATCAGGTGTTTGGCGTAGGCTTTGTCACCCTCGATGCGAGCTGCAGCCGCCGTGGGGCCGAAAATTCGCAGACCCTCGGCCTCGAATCGATCCACGATGCCCGCACACAAGGGTGCCTCAGGGCCGACGACGGTCAGGTCGACCTGCCGATCGCGTGCGAGCTTGATGAGTCCGTCGTGATCGTCTGGTTTGATGTCAACGTTCTCGGCGATCGAGGCTGTTCCGGCATTGCCAGGTGTGCAAAGAACCTCGGTCACGCGAGGCGAGTTGCCCAGACCGTAAGCCAGCACGTGCTCCCGCCCGCCGCCGCCTATAACCATTGCCCGCATGTCTGTCGCCCTTCTGGATTACCCGCCCGTCTGTGTGGCGTTGCTTCAAGGGATCGTGTCACCATCGTCTCAGCATTTGCACATGTTGACGCCTCGTGAGCCGCCAACGATTACCTTTGGCGACTCTAAAAGCGACCGACGTTCTCAGCAAGTCGTGATATTCCGCCGCAGAGCTCCGACGTCCCGAAAGTCGCCCAAAGGAAGGAGCTCGCTGGCCGACGATGCGCTTGGGCTTATCGCGGCTGCAACCCCCATGTGGTGCTGACGCCTGCTTAGGAAACGACGTGGCGCGAATTGTAGCAGCCGTGGCTTGGCCTGTGTTCCGACGCGTGTCCCGGACTGGGCTATGTGCCATTTGGCGATGCCTCAGCCCAACGTGAGCCGTGCGTTGATCGTCGACGTCCGACCCCGCGCGCCGCGCCATGTAATTCGTACAACCAGGGCGCCTTCCCGAAGAGCGCGCGTTAGCCGGGAGTTGCATCGACGGGTGGTCGTTAGCGAGCGAAGGCTTGACGGACGGTCTTGCCGATACTAGTCTTCGGACAATCCGTTGCGGGGTAGAGCAGCTGGCAGCTCGTCGGGCTCATAACCCGGAGGTCGCAGGTTCGAGTCCTGCCCCCGCTAGTTCGCTAAGTCCTTTAATGACAGTCACTTACGGCTGTCTTTCTCTGTAGAATTCGGCGCCCGATTTCGAGTCAGGCGTGCCGGACGCTTGTTTAGGCCTGCCGGTTTCTACCCAGCGACAGTCGCTGCGCCAACAACCCGTTTCGGCGAGGACCCGGGATCTACGGCAAACGGTGCCTCCGCAACGCTTTAATCCCGCGGGTTGATCGGTGTGACGGGCGCCAGGCTCAGCTATTGGTTCCACGCCGGGTACCGGGCGATATAGTCCGCGTTGGGTGGGTGCTAACGAAAAGCCCGCGCAGCTGTAAGCGCTCAAATACAGACCAAAGACTGCCGTGCACGACTTCCCATGATCCGGTTGTTTCTCAGTTCGGTTAGGCGAGGCGCTGAGGAGCTGCGAGTGTGGCTTGTGGAGGATCTCCGGACCGCGGGCTTCGATGTCGCCAACATGGAGATCTTCGGCGCTCGTCCCGATCTGCCACTCGAAAGCTGTTTTGCTGAGATTCGGAAGCATGATGCCTTGATCGTGATCGTTGGGCCGCGCTAGGGAGCGCTAACCGACACTGGCGACGTCTCGTTTACCCATGAGGAATTTCGGGAGGTGTGTCGACAGGGCATTCCAGTCCTTGCATTGACGTTGCCACCCGCAGCGGATGCGCCGGAGGAGGAGCAACAGCGCCTGCGCGAATTCACAGCCGAAGTTGCCCAGGCGTTCGTCTACAACTCAACTGACCCAACGGACCTTCGTACTGACATAGCCACTACACTTCTTGAACAAATCCAGGAGGGGCAACTTGGGCGGCGCTTCGCCTTCTTCCAGACCCATGACCAGTTCTTCGCGCGGCAACTCGAGGAGAAGCGGCTGTTCAATCACCGATTGCCTATGGTGGGTCGCTCAGACATGTTAGAGACGCTTACCGCGTTCCTTCGATCCGATGCGCCCGCCCAGGTGTTGACTGCTCCAGGCGGCGCTGGCAAAAGTCGATTGTTGCTGGAGCTCGCCCGGTTGTCCAATTAGGAGCCAGAACTCCCACAACTGCGCTTCGCCGTGCCGGAAGGTCGATGGACCAGCGAAGATATCGCGGACCTGCCGTCGACTCCCGTCGTCGTGGTGCTCGACGACGGCCACCGTCGGGCTGATCTAGACGCCTTGATCGACGCGTGTCTGACCCACAATTCGAAGGCTCGGCTCCTGATCTCGTGCCGACCGTCGTTGGTCGACAGCGTGAAATACCACCTCAGCCCGCCGCCAAAGCCGAGAATGCAACGGCATTATAGCACGGTTGGCTGCGCACACATCCCCCGCTGCGCCGCCCGTCCGCAAAGAACGATTCTGGACGGCTCTTCTGGTACCTCTAGTCGCCGTAGAAAGGCTTGCGCAACGGGTCTCGGTCGATTTTTCAACCTAATCATTCCAACGCGTGTCTTTTTATTTTCGGAGGGCGGGCCGTTGCGCCAGCCCGGTAAGAGACACTAATGGATTAGATGGGTCGGGAGGCGGCGCCGAAGGCGGGACCGGGGGCAATCTCGCTCTCGTACCACCGTCGCGTCCACAAAGTCAGCGAAACCGAGGCCTTGGACGTTTGTTTAATCATTCGGGTTTGCCGGTGCTGCATGGCAAGCGACCGGAGCATGTGCGGAGAACTGGGTCCAGAGGATTCACCTCTGCCCGATGACATCTTGCAACTAGGAGACATACCGTGAACACACATGTGATTCGAATTGTGCTAGGGGGAACGCTGTTGATGGGCGCGCTCTTTGCCGCGAAAGGGGCAGCCGAGGTCTGCGCCGATGTGCCGGCGTTCGTCAACGGCATCAGCATGGAGTACCGGTGGAAAAGCATGGATGAGGACCCGCGGGGAACCGTCAACGCCCCTGATACCAGGTTGCGCTCCGAGGAGTACAGGGAAGACATTCCTCAGGTTCTGGTCGTCACCAACGAGGAAGATGCCTGCGATTGGAGCCCGGCAGATTGCTGGTACGGGGATGGGCGCACGAGCCAAGAGTATCCAGAATACTGCGGCGATATCCTGGTGGACACGACACTGCCGTTCGATGTCAACTGCGAGGACCTCCACGTCTACCCAGGGGTCACTTACGACACGGCCGGGTTCGTGGTCCGTGTGTGCGGCACGCTCACCAATGAGGGGGAGATCACCGACTGGCAATCCGGCGGCGAAGGTGGCCCCCCCGCGCGTGGGGATGGCCAGGGGGCAGACCCTTATGCAGGCAACCCATGCGAGCGCGGCATGTGCGGTCATCCCGGTGGGGAGCCCAGTGTCCCTCAGGCGGGGAAAGGCGGTGGCTCGGGATCGCAAGGCAGCGGTGGCGGTGGCGTATATTGGCTGACTGATGATGTGTGGGATGCTGACGGAGGCTGGTGCGATAACTGCGGTGGTGCACCACAAAATGATAAAGGCGAAGGTGGCAGGGGTGGCGACGGCGGCGGGTACGTCCGTGTCTGGGCGTTCAATATCGACAACACCGGGCACATCCACGCCGACGGCAAAGCGGGTTATCCCGGTGGCGAAGGGGGTGACGGTGAGTACACCAAATGGTGGGCCATAATCTGGCACGACCTCTGCGGTGGTGGGCAGGGTGGCGGCGCCGGCGGCGAGGGCGGCAAGGGGGGGACACTTGAACTCCGTCGCCCACGCCCTAACGATCTCCTTGGTCTCTACCATGCCGCAGGTGGAGAGGGTGGGCTCGGTGGTCAGGGCGGATCATGTGGCCTGTCGGAAGACGGTGACTGCAGGCTGGACTATGGGGTCGAATTCGGGGGGAGCTGGTGGGCGTGCACCTCAAGGTGCTGCGAGGACTGCACGCCGCGCCCTTGCTGGGACATGCCTGGGTGCAACCCTTGCGGTGGTGAGGGCGGTGATGGCGAATACAGGGAGAACTACTCCTGCGAGAATGGAGGAGTCGGCGACGACGGGTGCAGGGGACCGGACGGTACGGCAACGGCCCCAGTGATGCGACCCGGTGACATCGATAAAGATGGCGACGAGGATGAGGGCGATTACTACGCCTTTGTTGACTGTTACGATCCCCCGAACGGAGGGCCGGTCTCGCCTGGCTGCGAAGTCTTCGACTTTGACTGCGATGGCGACATCGACCCTGATGATTGGGAGGCTTTCAAGCGTGCGTGGACGGGTCTTATCGAGGACATTCCAACCGATGCATGTTGCTTCCGCGATCCCGTTCCCGACTGCCTGAACCTACACGTCATCGACTGCTATCTGGCTGGCGGGACCCCCTTGTACCCGAATACGGTATGCCTCGGGGATCCAGATGGTGACGGGATCGACGACGTCTGCGACCACAAGATGCATTTCCCGCAACTTCCGGATGAATCGGGGTGGGATGTGGGAGCATGCGGAATCCCATTCAAGCTTGCTGATGACTGGCGTTGTATTGAGAGTGGCCCTGTCAACGGGATCCAATTCTGGGGTTCGTGGAAGGGCGGATTGGTGGACGAATTGGCAGGATTTCAGATCGCGATTCACGCCGATGTCCCGGACCCGGATGGGGATGGTCCACTTTTCAGCATGCCTGGTGAGGAGCTGTGGTCGCGACACATCGGTATTGGAGACTTCACGGGCGTCCCAATAACGCCGCCGGACCCACAGGACTGGTACGATCCGCGCGGTCTCGTGGATCCGGACGATCATCTGGAGTACTTTGAGTACAGCATCCGGGTTTTGTCCGATCCGTTCATCCAAGTGGTAGATAGCGTGTACTGGCTTGCTATTGAACCAATCGTGAGGGCCCCGTACTGTTGGGGCTGGAAATCATCGGCAGATCACTGGAATGATGCTGCTGTCTGGAGCGCGGCTGCCACGGGGTTTGAGTGGATGCAGCTTCGTGAGCCTTTACCGCCGGAGGATTCGCTTGACTTCGCGTTTGTGCTGTGCTTCGTCGCCAGCGCGCCGCTGCCCGACTACAGCCTCCCGGACATGGGGCACGGCACCAAGAACCAGTACATGACGTTCCGTGGTGGTGACGCCAGTCGGTCGCAGGCGGCCCGGGTGACGTTCGCGTCACTTCGAGACGAGTTCGCCTTTGCGGAAGGCCGGACCGCGTGGGTCCAGGAACCCTACCTGGTAACTGAAACCTCCGGTTCGTCTGGGGGTAACCCGCCGAACTTCTGGGTGGCGGAGCTTGGATGCACACCTTACTACACGGACTGGACCGTGTATGACAGAGTGGATGTCATCGACGCCGGGATTGTTCCGGATGGAGTGTACGAAGTGCAGATTCTCGACAGCACCTGCTCGCTGAATTGCCTGGAATGCTACTCCGAACCGCTCGAAGTCCGAATGAGTCGGGCGGGCGACATCGTCGGCGATTGCAGCGTACAGCCGTGCAGCCCGCCGCAAGGTGTCGTCGACTTTGTCGACATCTCGGCGTGTGTGGAGAAGTTCAAGAACTCGCCGGGGGCGCCGAGGAAGGCGCGATGCGACGTCACCAACTCGAACGTCTGGGACCCGCTGCCGGACAAGAAGGTCGACTTTGTCGATATTTCGTGTATTGTCGCCGCGTTCCGTGGTGATCCATGTCCGATCACGGGGCCGCCGACAACCGATCCTTGCGGTCCGAGTGCGAAACCCACTACTGAGCTTCCGAGCTCTGACGCCAAGCCACTACCGCTGATTGAACCAGTCGTTATAACTCTCGAACCGTCAGCTTTGCAGATTCGACCGGGAGGTTTGGTCGAGGTGGATGCATACGTGGTCAACGTCCATGACCTGCGTGCCTATCAGTTGTCACTAACCATCAAAGGCGGTAACGTGGATGAGCTGACAGTCGAAGATCTGCGGATCGACGGCGACCGCGCCGATTATGTGTTTGCGTCAACCGACGCCATCGCGGCTGTTGACCGTGTTGGCAAACGCCTCGGAGCCAAGTCGATGGAAGATGGCGTCACCACGACGGACCGGGTCTATCTGGGGACCTTCGTTCTTCGTGCGTCGTCTAGTGCCAAGGGAAGGTTCAACTTGGGGCTCTGTGTTGACGATGGTTCGACGTTCTTCCGCGCCTCCGCCTTGGCACTCATTCCATTCCCGCAGGAGGAATCGGAATTCGTCACGATCGAGGCAACAAGCGGCTTGCCGCGCTCGCGACACGCAACGCATCACGAGCGCTGATCGAACATGATGTTGACGCCCGTTGCTGACAGCGTGCACCAGCCGACTGCAATATGACAGGGGCCACCACAAAGGGGGAGCGAACATCCGCCCCCCTTAGGCCCTTTCAGAGGTTGACCTCCGGTTCTGGTGAATATGCCGCAAATCTGCTGTACTCACGCTGTGTCCCCGCGTCCGAGACCTCCCTGATTGTGGCCATCCTCGTGGCAACTTGTACCGCATTCCTCGGTCGCATATCGCCGCAAGTGGCTCGCGCGTACGCGCGCGTAGGGGTCCGTCGCGCATTTGGCAATGGCATTTCCACGTCAAGAAAGCCGTTTCAGACGCTCTGCACGGCATTCAGCTAATCAGGGAACTTGAAGTGCAACGGGCCTATGGTTTGTACTCTCGGACCAGCTTTGTGGCGAGTTCTTCGATTGCCGCGTCTAGTTCATCCTCGGTCTTCGACGCATCGCGGAACTGGTCGACCAGTTGTTGAGCCATGGCCTCGATCTTGGGATCACTTCGGTCACCACCCATAGCCACGATTAGCCTGCGGTCCAGCTTGTCCATCCTCGGGCTTGGACCGCGCTTCTTGACGGCGAGCCCCAAGGCGGTGAGGGCACCGCGGCGATCGACCGCGGCAAGCAACTCAGCCTTCGCCTTCTCCTCTTTCACTTTGAGCTCATCGGCGACTCTCTGTACCCTACGTTCGGCTCGCCAGGTCTGTAACTCGATCACGCAGGTCGCCACTACTCCACCAAAGACGATCAACGCAGCTGTCATTACGAACGTTCGCGTTGTCATGTTGTCGCTCCGTCCCGGTTAGCGCATCGACTCTGACACTGCAGATCGGCGCCCCTAGTCACACGCCGTCTTGGCATCGGTCCGGTCGTGCATCGCTCACCCAGCATCCACCGAAACAATCCGAAGGGCAGGTTCCTCGGGATCATCAAGCCGATTGACGGCGTTGCGATTCGAGCCCGGCACAAGGTGGCCATAGACGTCGACCGTGGTCTGAATCGAAGCGTGGCCCATTTGCTCCTTGACGTAATGCAGTGACTCGCCATTGGCCAGAAGCAGGCTCGCAAACGTGTGCCTGATGTCATGGAACCGGAACCGCGGAACGTCGGCCTTCTCCAGCAAGGGGTAGAAGACGCGCGACCGGAAGTTGTCGCCATCCAATGGTCCGCCAGATTCGCTATGGAACACGAGTTCGATGCTCTCAGCCTTCCCACGAGCCCCCGGCACCTGCCACACGGGCAACCGGCCACCGAACCGCATCCGGAGGTTCTGGCAATGGTCCAGAACCGATGTTCAGCCAACGGGTGAGACCCGTTCTGCTCGCATTAGTTCTTATAGGCATCGTAGACATCCTGTGTGAGGGACTTGGCCCTTGGGGAGTACCCGCATGCTTCCTCCAGGAACCGCCGAACCGGATTGGAGGCCAGCCGATGAGCCGCGATTGCGGCTTTGGTGGATTCCGGGATGGTGAAGCTGCCGTTCTTGCGAAGTCGGCGCAATCCGACGATGGCCCAGTTGAAGATCCCTCGCAGCTCACCTTTGATGATCTTCTGCGCGAGCTGTCGGTCCTGGCGGCTTTCAGGAATCCTGACTCCGAACAGCAGAATCAGAACGCGTCGCCAGAGGCCTTCCGACTTGTCGCTGAACCGAGGCACCTCGTTCGTTGCGAACAACAGCCTGACGGTTGGCACCGCCTCGATCGGTGTTTGGTACTTGAATTCGACCTGAATCTGGTCGCCGCTGACCACAGCCTTGAGGATGTCTTCTGCAACGTCCTTGACGGCTGAGATTTCGCTGGCGATGTTTGCGAGCCTTCCGATGGTCGGTGCCATCGGCCCCGGTCACGAACGAAAGGCAGGTCGGCCCACCCAAAGGCCCGCCATCAACTCGCATCACTCGGCTCTCCGGCCTGAGGAGCGACGGCCGGCGGCACGCTAGGGGAATAGTATACTCAGTCAAATCGCTAGGTGCTTTCAGTGTGATTGGCAACACCTCAGGGAATGCAGTGCCCTAGCCAGCAGCGATCGCAAGGCTTTGCCTTGCCCATTTCCCACTGTGCGGTGTTGTGTGGTGACCGAGCCAAATGGGTCAGGCTCGTTATTCCGGCGATCTTGTTTACACCCTCGTTCCTTTGTCATCGTTGCGATCAACAGAGAAAATCACGATTTATCTTGAGGGGTCCGTTAACCTGATCTACAATCCTGAGTACAAGTCACTGTGGAAGGGAACGACCCCAGTTGGCTTCTGACTGAGGCGCGGTCTCCCGCACGGTCGAATGTGCAGCATCTTGGAGCTGCGTTGATGAGACGATCCAGATCTCGCGGTGGCTTTCTTGTCATCGGCGTTTCCCTGGCGTTTGTTTCCGTCCTACGAGCCGATCTCCCGGCGAACGTGATTGCTGTCGATGCCGCGGCGCCAAATGAGCCACACGATGGTTCTAGTTGGGATCGTGCCTTTCTGTCCTTGCAGGACGCCCTGGAACACGCTACGCAGCCGGGGAGCACAATCACGGAAATCTGGGTCGCCGCAGATCGGTACTACCCGGATCGGGGCGGCGGGCAGACTCTCGGAGACCGCCAAGCCACATTCCAGCTGCACAGCGGCATTGCGATATACGGTGGGTTCGCCGGCGGGGAAACCGTGCGGTCGCAGCGCGATCCGGACATCAACGAGACGGTGCTCAGCGGTGATCTTCTGGCGGATGATGAATGCAACGACCCACCGGGTGACAGCGATTGTTGCGTGGGTCATCCGAGCGCAGGGTGCGATGATCCCGGTTGCGTGGACATTGTGGACGCCATCAACGTTCAAGAAACGCCGTTCCAGCCCCATGTCTGCAGAGACGAGGAGTGGCTTTCGCAGTGCGCGACGTGGGCGCGCGAGAATTGCTACTGCCTCTGCGAGAGCAGTATCGACTACACGATTGAGAATTCGTACCACGTGGTGAGGGCGGACGACACTGACCCCACTGCTTTGTTGGACGGCTTCACCATCAGCGCGGGGAAGGCCAACGGTACAGACGACGAGTCAAAGAGAGGGGCGGGCCTGTACATTGGCACGGGAAGCCCAACCATCTCGAACTGCAAGGTCGAGGACAAGGCGGCTTTGGGTACGGGAGGCGGTGCGTATGTGGAGGACTGCGGCCTCACTTTGACCAGCTGCGATTTCGATCAGAACACCGCGGTTGAGGATGGCGGAGGGGTGTACGCCTCCGGTGGTAGCACGAGTGTCACGGATAGCAACTTCACCAATAATCACACGGACGGCCGGGGTGGTGGGATATATGTCATCGGTGGGTCGGTGGGCGTGATGGATTGCACGTTCAACTCCAACACAGCCGGAGGTCCCGGCGCGGGCTTGGGCCTTAACGACTCGGCGTCCGTTACGATGTCCGCCTCTACGTTCACCCAAAACAGTGCCGGCAATGGGGGCGCTGTATGGCTTAACGAAGAAAGCAATCTGACCGCGGCCGCTTGCACCTTTACCGGCAATTGGGCTACGGCTGCCGGCGGCGCAGTTGCCGTGCAAAACGGATCCACCGCCGCGCTGTCAGCTTGTACGATCCAGGACAACCAAGCCACGAGCAGAGGCGGCGCGATATGGCTTTATGTTGAATCTTCAGCCGAGATCACTGGTTGTACCATCCATGGGAGTCAGGCCCTAAGTGTTGGCGGCGGGGCGATCTACCTCGAGCGGTTGTCGGACGTGACGATCAACGGTGGCGAGTTGACGCAGAACATAGCATCCGGACCCAGTTCCGTTGGGGGGGCTATCGCATCGTTCAAACACGATGTAGAGCCGGTAGAAATCGTCGTCCGGAACTGCGAGATTTCAGGGAACTTCGCGACGGACAGAGGTGGTGCGATCTCTGCCGAGAAGGCGGATACTCTCGATATCAGCGGATGCACGATCGAAGGGAACGGTGAATTCGAGGGAAACGTTACAAATAATGGCGGTGCCATACACTGTGGGGG
>CAYOQG010000153.1:0-13341 GCA_964405925.1 uncultured Phycisphaeraceae bacterium
GGTTAAGCTGCTCAGTATGACAGCCATTCTGACCGTGCTGATTTGGATCAGCGCGGATAGCCTGGTCAACGAAACCGTCTCGATCAGTGTCTCGCTCGAGCCCGTCCCGATGTCCGGTGCATCGGGCATGTTGATCGAGCCCTCCAAACCGGGGCAAGTGTACGAAGTGCAGATCTCCGGGCCGCGCAGGATCGTCGAGGATGTCCAAGCTCGCCCCGCCCCGCTGCACGCGCGTCTTCGAGTCGCCGACCGCCCCACAGGGCCGGCTGAGATCCCGCTCGATCGGGCAACCCTCAAACGTGAGCTGACGGAGCAGTGGAACGAGTTCCGCAATCTGACTGTCGTGTCCGTGGATCCGCAGACTTTGCCGGTCATGGTGGATCACTGGATCACAAGAGACGTCGACGTCGTACTCAAAACCCTGACGCTCGCGTACGAGGTCGAACCACAGCTAAGCCGGTCCAGAACGACCGTTCGGATGCGCGAAAGCCGGTTGGCAGGGTTGTCGGCGGGTCAACCTTTGCAGATCGACTTGGCCGGTGAAGTCGAGCGTCTGTTGAAGGAAGTGCCTCTCGGCGAGCGGGCTGAGATCCACGTAACGCTCGATAGCCGAAACTTTGGGCCTGGTGCCGAGCTGAGCCCGGGCACTGTCGACGTCGTGGCGACCACAAAGGGGCAGCAGACCATAGAACGCATCCCGACCGTCCCGATCCTGCTTGCGGTGAGTTTTGCGAATCTGGAAAAGGCCTATCGCCCCGTGGCTCGGGACGGTAGCCCATTGTCTCTCGTCACGCAGACCATTGTAGTGACGGGGCCACCCGAAGAGGTCGCCAAGTTGCTGCGTGGTACGACGCGCGCGTACGGGGTCATTCAGCTTAAAGAGGACGATCTGGCTAGCTTGGACATTCTCAAGTTGATGACTCCGGAGTATCACCTTCCCCCAGGCATCAAGCTCGCCGAGGACCCGCCACCGATCGAGTTCAGACTTACAAAGACAAGTGACACTGAAGGCAGCCCGTGACGCGAGCGGATCGACCGGGTTGGCCCGCCTGGTAACTGGGATCTGGGCACGCAGCGGCGGTTGTCGCCGGCTGCTGGTGCCGGCCCCTCGGGCGGCATCGAGCGTGCGTCTGGTGCCGCTCACCGAGGATACCGGTGCAACGGGCTGGGTGATCGGAGCGAGAACGGTGCGGCGCCCCTGCACGTACTGTCGGTTCAACCCTCTCAGGCAGGGATTGAGCCAACGCGAACCTTTTCCGACGGGCGTTGACACATTCCAGAGATCAGGTAGTATTTCCGGTGCGGTGACAATACGTGTGGGGAACCACCCGTTACCATTCCGAACACGGCAGTTAAGCCCGCACGGCCGATGGTAGTCGCAAGGCGAGAGTAGGTGATTGCCGCATTTTTTGAAAATGCCCGCTCCGGCGGGTATTTTCGTGCGCATTGAAGCGGTGGCGTAGCCGTGCCCGGCGCGGTTGGGTACGATGTGCACACCGGTTAGTGGGACGCACGCCGAAGAGCGAAGCCCAAACGACCGCGCGAGTTCTAGAGATACAATGAACTTCAATAGCATCCTGAGCACACTGTTTTCGAGCATGCTCACACTGCTCATTCAGATGCTCCTTAGCGCTCTTACAGGCCTGACTATCTAACGACACCCCGTCGTTGCTAGTAGGGCGGTCTGCGTGCCATTGCCACGCAGTACTGGTGATGGCCGAAGGGAGGTGTGCGCCCAGACGTGTCCGCGCCAGCGTCGGCGCACTCGCCTTGCTTTCGCCCTCTACGACATGGCAATCCCTATCACAGCTGTACGCATGCACCCATACCAGGCGCCCCCATAATTGATTGCTCTCCTATGTGGGGTGGATCCATCGTCAGCAGGCTGCCAGCGTTTGCCCGAAGACGGTGTCGGCGGAACCGCTACCGGCGGAGCTGTGGCACCTCCCAAGGTGCACGTGCTTCCTGGGACGCATAGAACGTCTGGCGGATCTTCGAGATGGGCGTTCTGATTCGACCACCTGCGGCGTTGTAAAAGGCGCATGGACGACCCCCGCTGTCCCGTCGGAGCGGAGGGCAACGGGGGTTAACTGTCCGTCAACCGAACGAAGTCGGTGGGGTCAGAGGTCCTCGCCAGTCGTCCCTTTCGCCGGCGGCCGGTAGTTCGTAACACCGCGCGAGTACCACGTCTTCCCGTCAAAGGAGCAGCACTTTGCTTCTGACTTATAGAAATCGAGCTTCTGGAAGACCGGGCCGAGCTTCCCAACCATGCCCAGGATCTTCATGAGCAACTGTCGGGCTTCTTCATCCGGTATCTGGGTACCGGCCATCCCGCCCACGAGCGACATGACGCCGGCGACCTGTGCCAAGTCCTTGCCCATATTCCGCCTGTCTGCAAAGGAGATCGAGCGAAACGCTCCCTTGGGGCGGACAGCCTCAGCCATGAGTTCTTTGTTCTCTTGGACGCTGGGGTGCTCTCCGGCGGCGGTGGCCAGCGACAAAGCCACAGCATCTGCCGATTGGCCGAGGATCAGATACCCGCCCCGAACACCGCAAACGAACGGTGGGTTCACGCCGAAGGCAATGCTGTGGAAACCCTCGAGCTTCTCGTGCGTGCAAGGTTCGGTTCGCATCGCAAACATCGCCATCATGGGGTTCCGTTGGGCGAGTTTCGGCATGTTCTCCGAGAGGAACCCCAAGGCTGCCGCTATCTTCGCCCGTGCCGCCTCCTCGTCGGTCACCTTCAACATCAAAAGCCACGCGTTGCCAAGCGGCTGCTGGATCGTCGCCGTGACGCTCTCGCCTTGGATTAACCCAAGGACTTCCTTGCGAAGGTCGAAGTTATTCTGCTGCTGCAGTTCGGCCCACTTCTGAAGGATCTGATCACCTTTGGACCCAAGACCTCGGATGGAATCCATGATGAACTGGTACAGCTCGTCCAGATCGAATCCCGCGTCGACGGAAAACGACACTGTCTCCTTGGGCAGGTAGCGGTCAAAGCTCGTCAGAGACTTGCGCTTCCCGAACACCGGGTAGAACGGGTTCTCGGCCGCACCCGGTACGAGTGCGGTGACCTCTTCGCTGTAGACCGAGTATCCGTCCGTGTAGACCACCGAGGCGATGTAGTCGATCATGCCAGGGACATCCATGATTCGCTTGGTCAAGTGGGCGATCTGGTTGGCCCATTGGCCCTTGTCTTTACCCGCCTTCTCTTTGGCCTTAGCTACCGCAGCCTCGAAACGTTCGTTTCCGTGGAGGGCTTTCAGATCGCTGTCCTTGGCGATCTGCTTGGGGGCGTAGAATCCGTGGTCGACGGCTTTTTCGAGCCAGGACAGACCCTCTTCGTTGTTTCCAAGCAGGGTGTTGAAACAGGCGAGATTGTACATGGCCCGTGCGTTGCCCGGTGTTACGTCGTACTCCTGCTTTGTATATTTGAGTGCCGTATCGTAGTCATTCGCCTGATAGGCTTCGATGGCCTTTGCGTGGAATTCCTCTATCCTCGGGTCATCGGGCACTGCGACTTCCACGTCTTGGACATCAGACGCGACCTCGGCAAGGATCTCGTCGATCAGTGACTGGAAAGACGCCAGCATGGCCTGCATGTCGAAGAACGTCATTTCGTCTTCCGGGGCGGGCAGTCTCTCGAAGGCCTGCTTGAAGCGGCGGCTCGCGACGAGCGGCTTCTTGTCGCTTTGGCCGTCCATCAGCCCGAGGGCATCATCCACGATCTGCCTTCCCAGGGCGATGATGATCACGTCACTGCGGACTGCGACTGTCAGTGGAAACGGAGGAGCCTCGGGAATTGCCTTGAAGAAATCCAGGCTGGCGGTTGTGGCCCCGGACTTCGACGCCGTCTCCACGAGAAACACCTCTTTCCCGGTTCCCTTGTTGACTTCCGCGGCGATGCTCTGCAGGATGGCGACCAGCCCTTCGTAGTTTTTGGCGGCACTGCCCTTGCTCCCCTGAATCAGAAAGAGCAGGTCGGGCGGCCACATGACAACGCTGTCACCCGCCTTCACGACCTTGCCCAGCCGCTCGGCAAAGACGACCTCACCACCACCCAGTGCCTTCCAGTCGACACCGTCCAGCAATTGCTTGGTCCGTTCCTTGAGCTGCTCGATGGCGGTGCGCTCCTCCTCGCCAAGGTTGGAACTGAGAAGCCCCATCAAGTCTCCGCCGATCCCGGAAGCCTTCAGAGCGTCGAAAACCTCCCCCCAATACTTGTCCAAAAAGGCCCGCTCGGTGTTATGACGACCGGCGGTACAGACAAACACGTCATCAGGAACAGCCTTGATGAGTGAGAAGCGATCGCCGGCCACTGCGGATGGTGTCAACAATACGGCATTAAGCGTTGCACATGCCGCCAGAATCCAGACTGTCTTTCTTACGTTCATGACCTTTTATCCCTTGCCCTATAGACACGCGACCCAAAACGTGTGCAATTCACAAAGCCGGACACCTGCCGGCACCCATTTGGCACTCCCGCATCGTATCGACTAGCAGAGCAGGGCTCAACAAGAGCCCCGTCAACCATAACAAGTTCTTACACGGTCGATGCGGGTTCCGTGTGAACAAAATCTTACATCGTCACGACGGTGAAGACACTTTCTAACATCTGGGTCTGCGTAGCGACTGTGCCTTCGGGGCTTGTGGTGAACCTGCCCACGATGATTCTCGACAACGACCGTGGATCGGCCGGGTCAGAGGCATCATACAGCGCGACCGACGGGGTTGAGCGCGAGGATGCGCAACCGCCCCGCCGTGCCCGTCAAAGAAGCACCCGCCTGCGTGGCGGACAAGAGAAAAGAGCCTCCGGATTATGTTCTTAACAACCGAACCACGGAATCTTGTCTGCCGAATCAAGTGGCATTTGCCCGAGCGATGCGATCAATCAACTCAACTGAAAGCTGCTTACGTTCGTCGCAAACTTCAAAAAGGTCTCGGCTTGGCGATATGTCTTTTGAGAAACTGCCATGCCATAACGTCACCAAGACCGACTCTTGTTTGACCGCCTCGACCGCTGGGATAAGATCGCTATCTCCACTCAGGAGAGACAAGCTCGTTATGCGACCCTTGGCCGCAAGCAAGGCCATATCGACCCCCACCATGCAATCCACTCGCTTTTGGACGAAGATAGGGTCCCCACTTTGATCACGACCCCGGAATACCAAACGGCCTAGGCGAACCTCGAACCGTGGTAGAAATTGAAGAGCTTTAACAAATCGATGTCGCGCCGAAAACCTCGATCGTTCTTCCGTGGTCGGAGGACTGCTTCGATAGGGCATACAATGATAATAGTATGCACGGAGCATTTCATCTGGTTGGGCCAGCTCTCTGACTAAATCGGCGTAATCTATGCGACGACCCCCAAAGTCATGGAACATGACTTTATCAAGATAACCCCCGTCGATGAAAACTGCACATCTGCCCGCCATATATCCTTCTCGTTCCAGGTGAACAAACCCAACAAAAAAGGCTGCAACCGGGTTTCCCCGTGCAGCCCTTCAATAACACTCCCAGCGTTCACAACGGAAGGCCGGGGTCCATACTTTGCGTTGACAATATATCGAATTCACAGTCTAGTAGTCAAGCTCGATTCCCTAAACAATGCAAGATTTACCCCGTAATTCACGGAGATACACTGTCAAACATCATTTCTTACAGTGTTGCTTCTTTTTTGCTGTTTGATCCTTGACTCTCCTTCTCTTCGGTCTCTTGGGCTTCTTGCTAGAATACACCCCCATCGCGTCACGAAGGGCATCCTCCGGGGTCAATGGATCAAGCGATAATCGCTTGAGGCGATTCGTTGGCCCTTTCCGTTGTCAACCCATTTTGGATATCCGTGCTTGACAGCACAAGCATTTTGTGTAAACATTGAAAGCAGACGGGACAGGAATGGTCCTGCCTCGCCGGGACGGAGTCTACGACGATGTCTGCGAAAAGTCCAGTTGACGAGCTGAACAGGCTAGCGAGTCGATTCGAACGACACGCCGAGACCCTTCGGCGGATTCAAGAGTTGGTGCAAGATGACCCGGACTTGGCACCTCTGATCGTTGCTGCGCTTAACGGCGCAGGTGCAGAAAAACCCTACAAAACAAGGGTCAAACGGATCAATGCGCACACTCACCTAGACACTGTAGTGGCGTTTTTCGACAGTCAAGATAACGCCTGGGCGACAACTTCAGATATTCAAAAGGCAACTGGCATTAGTCGCGGTGCTCTGGGTGCCGTGCTTCATGGGACGCACAAGGAACGATTCAAGAAAAAGGCAAAACCAGGCGATCGCAAGACTAAACTCTGGCGCTTGCGGAAGGAGGTGATCTAGTGAAAAGACCCTAGAATGGGCCGGCTGAGCGGCCTAAAAGCGGGAGACCGCTCCCACATTCGTAGCAAACGCATGGGAGCGGCCTCTTGACCTCAGATTAGCGGGCGTAGGCTAAACTCGGCAAAGCCGCTCGATTTGGGATCGAGTGTATCTCGGTTCGATCCCGGGCGCCCGCAGTCTGATTACGTTGAAGTATACACTGACCGAAGGCGTGGAGCAAGCCGTAGCATAAGCGTTCCCGCGGAAATCCCGTGTGCGGGTACTCCGACGGGGGGGCAAGCGCTGTGCGTGCCGCAAATGCACTAGTACCTGCCCCGAAGGGTCGGGCAGTGGCACAAAGTGGTCACCCAGTTGCTCCGATTCCAGTTAATCCGGGCGGAACAGAAGGGTCGCGCGGAAGTCGCCACGCCACGATCGAGCGGTCGCGTTTGAGGCCCAGGGTGTGGTACCGGGCTCTGCGATAGCCTCGAAGCCCTCGAAAAGATCAACGCCGACGACCTGGGCTGTTTTATGGTGCCTTACTTATGCCTGGCCGCCGTACGGCGGCGGAGCTCGGCGTCGATGAACCGCTGAATATAGCCGTCCAACACACCCTGGGTGTCGGAGGTCGTCACTCCCGTTCGGGCGTCCTTGACACGTTGCTCGGGGTAGAGGAAGTAGCTTCGAATCGCGTTGCCCCACCCGATCTGGCCCTTCTCGCTGTAGATCTTGGCCAGCTCCTTGTCACGCTTCGCCTGCTCCATGTGATAGATTCGAGCCATGAGCATCCTGCGAGCGGTAGCCCGGTTCTTGTGTTGGGATCGCTCGTTCTGGCACTGTACAACCAAACCGCTTGGTGTATGCGTCAGACGAACAGCCGAGGACGTCTTGTTGACGTGCTGACCACCCTTGCCGCTGGCCCGGTAGGTGTCTTCGCGGACCTCCTGATCCCAATCGATCTCGATGTCGATGTCCTCGCGCTCCGGCTGAACGTCGACCGACGCGAAGCTTGTCTCCCGCTTTCCCTGGGCGCTAAAGGGGGAGATGCGCACCAGCCGATGCACACCCGTTTCGCACGAAAGGTACCCGTATGCATAGGGCCCCTGCACCAACAGGCTGCAAGATTGAATACCCGCCTCTTCCCCATAACGCATCGAAAGCTCTTCCACTTCGTAGTCGTTCTGCTCGAAATACCGAAGATAGAGGCGCAGGAGCATCTCCGCCCAGTCGCAGGCATCCGCTCCCCCCGTCCCCGCCTGGACGTGGAAGAAGCAGTCGCTGGCGTCGTCCGGTCCCGAAAGCAGTGTGAGAAGCTCGATCCGGTTGACCTCGACACCCAGGGCATCCAGGCCTGAGTCCAGCTCCTCATCGACTTCGTGATCGTGCTCCTCAGCCAAAAGCTCGACCATAGCCCCGAGCTCGTCACAGTGGGCAAGGGCCTTGCGTACCGGCTCCACGGCCGCCTTTAGGGTTTTGAGCTTATGGACGGTCTGCCTAGCGGACTCGGGGTCGTCCCAAAAACCAGGAGCCGCCATCTGCTTCTCGATGACTGACAGGACGTTGAGCTTTGTGGGAAGGTCAAAGAGAGTCCCGTATGGCAACGATACGGGCGGAAAGGTCTTGTAACGTAGCGCATGGGTCTTCGTGTTTCATCGTCTTTTCGCTGTTGTGAATTCTCGCTGGCAACCGGCGAGTATACGGAGAGCGCCGGGAGCGTTCAAAGCCGCACATATTATATCGTCCTCAGCCGAGATTGCTAGTGAGGCGGAGTGTGCGATTTCGAAGAAGCACCGCAAGCGAGGCGGACTGTTGCCCCATTTTCATGGTCCTTCTCCGATACGGTTGAAGGGCGCGTGTCCTAGGCGGCCGGGGTACTCCTGGCTTTGATGGTGGCCCGTTCGAGCCAAACGGCTAGAATAGCACCAGTGGGCCTGCGGTCGGGTCCGCATGCGTTTCGATCGTTCAGTGTGATCCATGCCAGACCATGACGTATATGAATCTCCGCTTGTCACCCGGTACGCCTCACGCGACATGGCCGAGCTGTTTGGTGCCCGCCGTCGGATCGTGACCTGGCGGCGGTTGTGGCTCGCCTTGGCGAAAGCACAGCGCCGAGCCGGACTGAAGATCTCAGCCAGGCAGATCAGCCAGCTCGAACAAACCCTCGCGAACATCAACTTTGCCGCCGCTGCCCGCCATGAGAAACGGCTCCGCCATGACGTCATGGCTCATATCCATGCCTGGGGGGACGTCGCCCCCGAGGCTCGGGGAGTTCTGCATCTCGGTGCGACGAGCGCGTTCGTGGTCGATAACGCCGATCTGATCGTCATGCGCGATGCCCTGCGCATGATCGCGGATTGGCTCGCACGGGCGATAGATGCACTGGCGGCGTTCGCCAAAAGGCACCGCGTGTTGCCCACGCTTGGCTTCACCCATTTTCAACCAGCCCAGACCACCACGGTTGGCAAACGGGCGGCCCTGTGGTGCTACGACTTTGTTCGTGACCTCGAAGAAATCGAGCATCGGCTGGCGTCGCTAAAACTGCGGGGCGTCAAGGGGGCAACCGGAACCCAGGCGAGTTTTCTCGAGCTGCTCGATGGCGATCACGACAAGGTACTCGCCCTGGAAGCCGATGTCGCCCGTCAGCTTGATTTCGAGAATGTCGAGCCGATCACCGGGCAGACCTATTCGCGAAAAGTCGACGCTCAGGTCGTGGCTGCCCTCGGCGGGATCGCGGCAAGCGTCCATAAGTTCACCAACGATATCCGACTGCTTGCCCATCTCAAGGAGATCGAGGAGCCGTTCGAGAAGAAGCAGGTTGGCTCGAGCGCGATGCCGTACAAGCGAAACCCGATGCGGTGCGAAAGAGCCACGAGCCTGGCACGGTTCGTCCTTTCGCTCGTTCAATCACCGCTTCAGACTGCGGCGGAGCAATGGTTCGAGCGAACGTTGGATGACTCCGCCAACAAGCGCATGACCGTCCCGGAGGCGTTCCTCGCTACGGAGGGGATGCTGCGAATCGTCACCAACGTCGCCCACGGTCTGGTGGTCTACCCGAAAGTGATCGAAGCTCGGCTTCGAGCGGAGTTGCCGTTCATGGCTTCGGAAAACATACTGATGGCTGCAACAACTGTGGCTGGCGATCGTCAGGAACTCCATGAGCGCATGCGTCAACACGCGCAGGCTGCCGCCGACCGGGTGAAAATCGAGGGTAAGGACAACGACCTGCTGGAGCGTCTTCAAAATGACCCCGCGTTTGCCCAAGTGGACCTCACCGCGTTGACCGATCCGAAGCGGCATATTGGCCGGGCACCGCAGCAGGTGAACGAGTTTATCAAAACCTTCGTGATACCAATCCGGCGGCGCTATCGAAACGTGTTGTCGGTGGAGAGCGAACTGTCCGTATGACGTGTACGATGGTCGTGGGCCCAAAACCCTACCCACGACCCTAAATCTGAGCCGCGACCGTGAGGGAGCGGAGATTGGGGATTGCGGATTGACGCTTGACGATTGGGGATCGGCCATTCAATCAGCAATCCAAAATCCGCAATCGTCAATCGGATTCGCCGATCGCTGACAGCTAACCGCTGATAACTGAAACCAGGAGATGAACCTCGATGGACCGTTCGAACCTAGCCAAGCGAATTCGTGAGACCGCCTATCTCGAGGGTGAGTTTACCTTGCGGTCGGGACGGAAGAGCAACTACTACCTCGACAAGTACCTCTTCGAGACCCAGCCGGACATTCTGAGAGCCCTTGGCGAGATGTTTGCGACGTACGTGCAAGACTCCACCACCCTGATCGCCGGTGCGGAACTCGGTGGTGTCTCGCTGGCTGCCGCCACCTCGATGGCATCGGACAAACCCTACGTCATCATCCGCAACACGAAGAAAGACTATGGCACCGCCAAGCCGTACGAGGGCAAGCTCTCCGACGCCGATTCCGTGCTGCTCGTGGAAGATATCGCCACGACCGGTGGACAGGTTCTCGAGGCAGCTAAGCTCATGAAACAAACGGGCGCCAAGGTCGAGCGCATCGTAGCCGTCATCGACCGCCAGGAAGGTGCCCGCGAAAACGTCGAAGAGGCCGGTTTTGTCTTCGAATCGCTGTTCACCAAAGGCGACCTCGGAATCAAGAACTGACGAGATCAGCCTCGGTGTAAGAAAAACGATGCAGCAATCCGAGCCCCAAGCGCAAGCGCCGGGTGAGACGCACGAATGTCGAAGAGTGCAAACGTCCAAACCGTGAGGACGCTGCAACGGTGCGTCTTGGGTTCTTTGTGAACGGATCGTCAATATGAGCTACGACTTGGTCATGTGGAAATCAAAGCGGGGCGACTCGCCGACCCCGGAGACGGTCTATGAGCGGCTCTGCGAAGGTGGACCCGTTGACTCACTCGAGCATCTGCCCCTGGATCGAATCCTGGAAAGCGTCAAGGACCGCTTCCCAGGGATCGAGGAGGACATTTACGAGCTAGACTGGGACGGCGACGAAGAGTCTCTTCAAGTGACCTGGTCCCCACAACACGTGCACTTCGAGTGTCACGCTCCAACCGAGGACACGCTATCAAGACTCGTACAGATTGCGGCTGAGTTCGAGTGCGTCCTTTACGACCCCCAATCGGGCGACCTCATCGAAACGTGAACGCCGCCGCCGTTGTCGTCGGACTCGCACCGCGAAACACTCATATGAATGACATCGCCAATCAGAGCCGCGACTGTGAAGGAGCGGGCATTTACAGGGGATGAAGGCAGGACGATGAAACCCGAGTCCTCCCAACGGACGTCGGCACAACAGGCTTGGTTTTTCCGATTCCAACCGCACCGATAGGGAGGCAAACTTCGCCCACTAACCGACCCGTCCACGAGTCCGCCTGCGGTGTGCCCGGCTCGATCGGCCATAAAACACCACCCGACGTGACTGGAGTTTGAGAAGCCGGTGGGATTTCTTCCGCCGCATTACCGATTGGCAATATACTGGTTGAATTGACCTCGGCCGGTTACCATGTTCGCGTGGTCCAGCCGACTCTGGGGCTGCTGCGCTTAAGACGTGGCAGTACGTGTTGCGACGAACCACATCGGTGCCACACGGGATGGAGACAGAACCGAGGCCCTTTCTACACTCTGGGTCGCAAAGGCTGACTAAAAAGAGGAGCAACAATCATGAGATGCACGCGCCTGTCTGCGTTCCTGTCGTTAACACTCTTGACCAGTAGTCCATTCGTATTTGCTGACGGGGGCTTCTTCTTTAAGGATGTGGAAGAAGGTGAACTTGCGCAGACTCGTCAGGAGGCACTGCTGGCGATCCACGGTGACAGCATGGCCGGTACCGAGTACGTGACATACGTGCTACGGACGCATTATGACGGGACTCCGAGCGAGTTTGCATGGGTCGTGCCCGTACCTGCCACACCAACCGATGTAGTGAGCCACGAGACCACACATCTGTTTGATGAGCTAAATGCAGAGACTAAGCCGCGCTTCTTCGTCTACCTTGGAGGCGGTTTTGGCTGCGGTTGCGGCGCCATGGCTGGAGACATGTCCATCGACGGGCTGGTTGACGTGGAGGCTGGTGGTCGCGCCGGGATATTCGAATGGGTCGCTTTGACAAGTACGGGAAGTGGCGCCCTTCTAACTTGGCTCAACGATAACGGCTACAGTGTGCCCGCAGAAGCCGATCACATCCTCGACACGTATATCCAAGAGGGAATGCACTTTCTCGCTTTGCGCGTCGCCGAACCGGAGCAAATCGAAAGCGACGGCGACATCGAGATACCACCTATCCAGTTCACATGCCAAACCTCGCAACGGTTCTATCCGATGGCCATCTCGCAGATTTCCGCGGCTGATAAGACGGAAGTGCTCATCTACGTCCTTGCTGACCAGCGGGCAGAGGCGGCCAACGTATCCAACGCCCTCGTCGCTCGCGACGCGGTCACCTATGATCTGGCGACCGACACCAGCAACTACCCTTCGGTGTTCGACCAGGCCCTCGCCACGTGGGACGGTGTGGTCCTCGTCACCGAGTCGGCATTCTCTGCATCCGCTGGCTGGCTCATCTCCATCTGGCCAGAAGCGCCGCGCTCGCTGAATTCGACATTCCTTACCCGAATGCGGACGATCATGACTCGGGACCAAATGGAGCTCGACTTCGTGTTCCGCGACGCCGCAAGTGACGCAGAAATCGATCCGAGTTTCCACCTCACGTGGAGCTCCAAAAGTAGTCTCTCCCTAGCCGGGCCACCGCTGATGGTGCTCGCCCTTTACGGTCTACTCCGGAGGATCACAAGGCGTCGCACCAATCGCCCGCCAATACCCGCGCCCCATATGACGCGAATCTGAGAATAAGTCGAGATTTCTCCCGTCATCTGGCCGTCTGGAAGGTCTAATACATAGGAGCGGGACCGGACCTCGGTCCTCGCAGCCGGAAGTGCGTCGCTCAGATGGCCACTGTCGCCGGGGTTTGCCGTTCGTCAGCGAGCGTAATCGCGTCGTGCGACCACGTGACCGAACGGCAGCTTCGTTCGATTGGACAGGACCTGAGGCCCGTGCAGCCCAAACCACGAGGGCAACCATGCGCAAGTAGGGCTCCGCCAAATGCGCACCTGGCCCCTGGGCTTGACTGGACGTAACGCGATGTGCAAACCGTCAATGTGTAGTTCTCATGGTCTTTATTCCGTTCTGGGGCTCGTCGGGGTTGGGCTATTGCTCGCCGGTGGCTCGGCCATCGCGCAGCAGTCCGGGTCGATCGTCGGTTGGGGCGATCAGGTCGTTGGTGTCGATCTTTCCGCGGGCTTCAAGGCCGTGGCAGCCGGGGGGCTACATAATCTGGGGCTTAAAGCCGACGGATCGATCACCGCCTGGGGAGACAACCGCTACGGTCAAACAGACATTCCTGAGCCGAACCGCGCCTTTATCGCCGTGGACGCAGGTACCTATCACAGTCTCGGGTTGAAGGTTGACGGCTCCATCGTTGCATGGGGTCGAAATAACGACGGGCAAGCTGACCTTCCAGACCCAAATGCCGATTTTGTCCACATC
>CAYOQG010000154.1:0-13294 GCA_964405925.1 uncultured Phycisphaeraceae bacterium
GTCTACGTCGCCATATTGGCAACAGGCTTGCAGCAGACTCCGGCGGCGGAGAGTGGACAGGTGATCGGTCAACTGACCG
This sequence comes from uncultured Phycisphaeraceae bacterium, assembly GCA_964405925.1. GTDB lineage: Bacteria > Planctomycetota > Phycisphaerae > UBA1845 > UBA1845. The sequence goes on from CAYOQG010000154.1 coordinate 80, forward strand.
ATCCGTCGCAGCCGGCGTGCGAAGGCTTCGTGGACATCTTGTCCGCCCGGATCGAACAGGATCGCGGACTGGTGACGTTCTTCATCGAGACGCGTGAGGCGATTCCCACGAGGGTGAGCGGCCCGAACGAGCACATTACGTTTCTATGGTTGATCGATGCCGACAACGATCCCGCTACCGGGCAGCCTCATGAGCAGCTCGGCAGCGAGTTTAACGTGCGTGCGGTCATCAGCCCGGTGTACGGTGGGGGCTTCGTGGACGTAACCGGATCGCCGCCCGGAGGCGGTTTCGGGACGGTGGCGATTGGGGGCAACTGGATCCAGATCTCGATCGGCTTGGGGCAGATTGCGGACCCTGATGACTTTCACTGGTCCTGCGACGCCTTCCACGCCATTGATGACGTCGCTGTGTCAGCGAATCACGAGACGGCCGTCGCGACTGCGGCCACGCTGCCCTATAGCCCACCCGCTCGCGTCACGGTTGTGACACCCCTGCTGATGCTCTGCCAAACGGGTCCGGCGATCGGGCAGATTCAGGTGGAGGTACGCGACACCCTGGGCAACCTCATGCAAATCGGCGACTACCACTTGACGTTCAGCAGCTCGAACGAGGCGGTAGCGACCGTGGACGCTGATGGCATGGTCACGGCGCAGAGCGTGCCTGTCGAATTTGGTGACACACCCGTCGTGCAGGTGTCTGCAGACGGCGTGCGGGCGGACGACGTCGCCATCATTCGCGTTACAGACACGGACCTCGGGATAACGCATCAATCGTACGTGGGATCGCACGTGGCGTTCTATCTTCCGGCGATGCTCGAGGGCGTGGATCTTGACGAGATCACGACGAGCTACCAGGTGGTTGAAGGGACGGATCTGGCGTACCTGGCCCAGTGGGAGTTGATGGATGCCGTGCAGTTTGGGGGTGGACGCCAATATTTTGTCCTGGATGTGGGCAACGATCCCGCCACGCTCCCGTGCGGTATAAGCGGCAACCCGGTCCGGCTGGGTTGGGAATACGGTAGGCCGATCCACAACAGTTGTTACATCGTCAACGTGCCGGATCATCGAGTCCCCCAGTGGGGCGTGGTCTTTCACGAGATGGGGCACAACTTCACCTGGGCATCACGGGCATTCGGGCAGTTCTGCACGGCCAGCGACGCGTACGGATGGAAATACAGCGAGGCTCTTGCAAGCATAGCCGGGGCCTGGTCATGGTACCGACTCAACCAGTGTCCTCGGGATCTTGCCCCCGAGGTTGTCGAAAGTATTGCGGAGCACTTTCCCAACATCGACCCGGGCCAACGACTGGCGCTGATCGACTACCAGAACGCTGGTGCGAACTACGCCGACGCGGACCCGGACGTCATCTGCGACATCCTATGGGAGATGTACGATGACTACGGCCCGAAGGCGTGGTTCGACTTATACAGCACGTTCGTTCCGTCGAACGAGCCGCTACCGGTTGAACTAACAGGCGATGCAGCCCAGGCGACCTGGCTGGTCGCGGCCCTTAGCGCGTCTTCGGGTGAAGATTTGCGTGGCAGGTTCGCCACCGAGTACGGCTTCCCGATCGACGACGCCCGGTGGGCGGATATGCGAAGCGCAGCCCAAGCCAAAATCGATGCTCGCCCGTGGCAAGAGCCGGTACTTGGGGACGCTGACTGTGATGGTGATGCGGACCTCGACGACTTTGCGATGTTGGCTGCTTGTCTCAACGGTCCAGGACAGTCATGCTACGAGCGAACAACCGCCCCACTGCAGGCGGGTTGCCACAACGCGGATCTCGACTCTGACAGCGACGTGGATCTATCCGATTTCGCAGTGTTCATGCTGGTCTTTGCCGGCCGCTAACTGATCCACCGGCGGGTGTGCACACTACAGCATCTAGCGCACCCCATGTGAGCAGCTACTTCAATGCTCAGGCAGAATACCGCCGTACCAAACCCGGCAATATAGGATTAGACGCCAATTCCCCTCCTCTCCGCTCTGGACCCAGATGAGGACGAACTGATGTCCCCAATCCTCCCTCCGCTTCCGAAGCTCCCCGTGTAGCGCCGGGCCCCTCACACCGCGAGAATCCGCTCGTCGCTTTCGCGTCGAGAATCACGACTTCTCGTAAACCTCCTCCAGTGCCCTGCGGTAGCATTCGACGGCTTTGCCGAGTTCGCCTCGCTGCTCGTAGATCTGGCCGAGCTGAAACAGGATCGGCCCCTTCGTCGGTGATAGGGCCAGGGCATCGACCAGGTAACGCTCTGCCGCTTCGTTGTGCCCGCGATGAAGCTCCAGACGTGCCAGAGCGACCTTCGCTCTTGGACACGGAAGCTCGCGTTTGGCCAGGGGCTCAAGCCACCGCGCCGCCTCATCAATCCGACCCACTTCCAGCAACGACGTGCCCAACAAGGTGACGACGGTGGTGCTGTCTCGCTCCGACTGTAGTTCTGTCAAGATCGGAATAGCCTGCCCACACCGGCCTTGCTGCATCAGTTGTTCAGCGAGCCCGAGGCGACGAGTCCAACCGTCTTGCCCCTCCATCGTGGACTGGTCGGACGGTGACAACTGCTGGTCGTGCCTTTCCTGGTCGATCTTCCCCAGGAGCAGGTCGGTGTGGATGCAGAGCTCGCGATCGTGATTTAGGCGTATGTGAGGCATGATGAAGCGCAGGGCCCCTGCCTCATCGATCAAGAGTGTCGTCGGGGCGACGACCACCCCGAATTGACCGTAGGTGTCTCGCTGCGGATCGCTCGCAATCGGGAAGGTCAGTTCATGCTCTGCGGCAATCCGTTTGAAGTATTCTTCGCTGCCCGGCTTGGTCGCAATACCCAGTACAGCCAGTTTTGAATCACAGTTGCGATTGAGGACCTCCTGCGCTGCAATCAAGGCCTGGAGCGACTTCTCATGCTCCGGCCTGGCAAAGACCATCAGCAACACCTTCCCACGATAGGACTCGCCGGTGACCTCGGTCCCATCCAGAGCTCGCACCGAGAACGGGGGTGCAGAATCGCCGACGCTGAGTCCGCGGAGCGACAAGTCTGGTGGTGTGCACACAAGGCAAACCAGTGCGATAACCGAGCGTGCAGCTAGTTGTGGTGGAACCGGAATCAAGGCGTTGTTGACTCCTTGCCCTTCGGCACTGCAAACCTGCGTCAACCTGGTTCCAGCTTGGGTACATTGACGATACATTTGTTCCGGTCGTACCGGTACGCACGATGACATCCGGGCAGGCAACTCCCGCCCGTGGCAGACTTTTCGAAATTGATTGGGAACTCCCAAATCCCGAACTTGACCTTCTCGGTCACATGTTTGGGCTGCTTGCTAGCGTGCACGTTGTGACAGGCCCTGCATGTGCGCCCCTTGGGCTTGCGGTGCACGTGCAAGTAATGCAGGTTCTGTTCGCCATTACGGAAGTTCGTCAACTTCGTTGTCTTCTCATTCTGCACGAGATCGGGCTCGTGACAACGGAAGCACAAGCGATAATTTGCCTCGTCGAACGACGCATAGAAGCTGGCTGGAAAGTCCTCGACCAACATACGGAAAGTCGCCCCACCATGGACCTTGTGACAGCCCGTGCAATTCTCTTGGATGATCGGTCCGTGATGGCTTGTATTCTCACGGAGTAGCTGGGCTACATTGCCGATCTTGTCGCCCCCCCCGGCAATCAAGACATGATCATGACACGAGAGGCAGAGATCCATGGGCTCGGTCAATAGCATGTGCTCAAAGTCGGAGGCGTGTGGCTGGTGGCAGGACGCGCACGATTTCCCGCTTGTCAAAGCGCCGTGCTGGACAGGAGCATCCGCGATGATCTGCTCAGTCGTATGATGACAACCCAGACACAAAGTCGGGGGCGAAGTTATCAACATCATCGTGTTGTCCGCACCGTGGGGGTTATGACAAGCCGTGCAATCCTCTTTGACCGGCGGATGGGAGTACGCCTTCGTCGTCATCCGCGTCTGCATGGCTTGATGACATCGGTAGCAAATAGCCGGTCCCTCTGTGACGGTCAGTCCAGCGTGATCTGAGGCGTGCGGATTGTGACAGATGGTGCACGCTCCCACGGCCGTTGGACCATGTAGAAAAGTGAAGTCCTGCCCAGTCTTGTCATGGCACTCTTCACAGACCGCCGCCACACTTTCCCCTTTGAGAAGTTCCTCGGTGTTGCTTGCGTGCGGGTCATGGCAGACCATGCACTCGCCGTCCGCAACCGGGGCGTGCTGGATCTTTCCTTCGTGTTCGTCGTGGCACTGTAGGCACAGAGCGCCGCCTTTCTCGGTAAACTCGAACTTGTGCACGGCGATTGTCGAAGGCCGGTGACAACTGTCGCATAGACCCTCCTTGACGGGATCATGTTGGTAGGCGCGCTGGCCGTACTGGTCGTGACACCCGGCGTCCGAGCAAGCTCCCTCGTAGTCAGGGGGTGGTTGTCCCCCCGATGCCGCCGTGATCAAAGCAGCACTGAAAACTGACAGCGCTAACCGTCGTCCTGTGGTCATTGGTGACCCTCTCGTAAAACAACCAGACCCTGGTCAAACCCAATCGCGACCGCTTTCCGACCGTTTGCACAGACGTACTGCACACCAAGCCTCGATAGAGTGGGCGACGCAGCGATATGGAATGGAGTGGGGCCCGGTATTGCGGAACGCCCCGGTATCAGTTGGAAGCACCCTGCCCCGCACCGCTCACCGATACCCCGGGGGCATCCAAGCCCGCGGCGCTCCCCTTGCCGCCGCAACGGGTCCCGATGACGGCCTCCGGGGCTGGGAATACATGGGAACGGGCAAGTCGCTGGACTTGTCAGTGTCAGCCGCCAATGTGGAGCAATAGGCGCGCACATCAACTATACAACCGAAGAAGTCGGTGATCCCCTCCTACCTACCAGTCTGTTGGCAATCCGCGTTCCCACAGTCTTGGGCACAGGGATAACCGCAGATTTCGCCTGCCCGCGCAGACCTACACCGCTCTGACCTCCCTTCGCGGTGCACCCAACGGCGGGGAGTACAGGTCACAACAGGCAAAGCAGTCTTCGCGGGCGCTGTATCCTCCCCAAGATTAGAAAGCCGCAGCGTCGGCAACAACGAATATATGGGGGCTCTTATTTCTGGGTCGTATGCTGTCACACCCAGCCGCCCAGAGAGGTGAACATGCTGAGTTGGCCCAGAGCATGCCTTTGGCCCGACGTCCCATGATGGTCCATGGGGAAACCTAGCGACGGGGAATGGGTTCTTCACGCTCGGATAACAGATAGAACGATTTGGCATCCTATCAGTATCCTGGTAGGATAAGGGAACTTGGTGTTTCTAGTTGGGTGGGCGGTCTGCGGAGCGAGTAAAGCCTGGGCAGAGTTTTCGTCGAGCCCATATTCCAGCGGACCCTAGAGCCGAATCATCAGGAGGCATGGGTATGGCGTGGTATGCGGTCGTCGTTGCCAGCTTGGTGCCTATTGCCGAGCTTGACCCTGTGACACACGTCGGGTCGCTGTCCGAAAAGTTGACCAACCCGGCGGCTGTGACCGTAATGCCAGACGGAACGGTACTCGTGACCGACCTCGCCCACAATCACATCGCGCGGTTTGACGGCGCGGGTGCGTCAATTGGCGCATGGCTGATCCCGGAAGGGCCCATCGACGTCGCCGTCCATCCAGCGACTGGGGATTTCTATATTTCGCTGCGCGACGAACGCGCTGTCGGCGTCTACACGCATGAGACCGGTACTGATACACTCGTCCGAATAGGGGCGCTCGGTGAGGGGAACCCGATGGTGACCTTCACCAAGCCAACGGATATCGACATTGCCGCCGACACGGGACGGATCTATGTAGCCGACGCCGGGGGTGACACGGTCTATGGGTTCGAAAGCGATGGGTCCCTGGCTTTAATGTTTGGCGCTGAGGGTGAGGCCTTGGGGGAGTTTCGCTCTCCCACCGCAATCGCTATCGATGAAGCAAACAGCCGCATTATCGTGGCGGATCGCGACAACTTTCGCGTTCAGGTCTTCACTTTGTCCGGGGTGTTTCAGTATCGGTTCGGGTATCGGATCAGGTATCTTCCTGGTGGGTTTGAAGAAGGCTGGATGCCGAGGACCCAGGGCCTGGCCGCCGACACGGATGGGCACATCTACGTGGTTGATGCGTTGATGAGCACGGTTCGTGTCTTTGATCCGTCGGGAGCAGAGTTGGGGAAGGTCCTCGAGTACGGAGCAGGTCCGGGTGGTCTTCGAGCTCCATTTGGGGCGGCCGTTAACCCTGACGAGTCGCGGCTCTACGTGGTCAACGCCGGTACTTCGAGCGTAGAGGTCTTCGAGCTTCCAGGCTTCACGCTGGCCGCACAGGGTGATCAAACGCAGCGCGAAACGAAGCACGGGACGTTGAATCCGCCGGGGACGAATCTATGCGAGCACGATCCCGCTCGCGCTGATGTGAAAGCGTCAATCGACGCAGACGATGGCACGATATCCTCGCTCAAACCACAAGCACGTTCTGCCCGACGGGTGCGATCACAGCGGGAGACGGGTGACGGTTATGCCGCTTCGACAGCACTGTCCAACTATGATGGTCCGCACATCATCGAGGCCTCGTTCATCTGCGGACGGTGCCACGGCGTCACCGGTCAGCCCGGCGGACACGTGGACACGCTGGAAGGGCAAAGTGTCCTGTGCATGTCCTGCCACGCCGGAAGTGGAGACGCCCTGGGTTTGGCGGTTGTCTCCGGGGACATGGCTGATCCGTATGGCACGAATCCGTGGTCAGCCGACGGTTTGGGTCGTTCTCACGCTTGGGGGGTTTCTGCGATCAGCGATGCGGCTGACTCGGTCGGCCCGCTCCCGGATAGCGAGTTGGACCGGTACCTCGATGCCGACGGCAAGATCAAGTGTGCCACGTGCCACGAGCAACATAACAGCGACACCGGGTCGCCCTACTTGCGCATGGCCAATGAGCGAGACCAGATGTGCAAGCAGTGCCACGCCCCGCGGGTGAAGGCACCCGGAGAAGGCGGGTCGCATCCTTCCGGTTTTGACTATCCTGGCCACGTCGGGGAGTTTCCGCTCGACGACGACGTGTCACCGCTCACGCTCAAGTACGGCAATATCGAATGCATGACGTGCCACGGCACCCATGAAGCAGATTCTGGCGGAGCCCATGAGGGCTCCGGCGACGGAATGCTGCTCCGCACTGCCAATGATAAGACACTCTGTCAGCTATGCCATACCGAGCATGCAATCCACGAGGTCACAGGCAGTTGGGATCCGACATGCATCGAGTGTCACACCATGCACGACTCGGATAACGTGAACTTCTCGCTGGTCTCGACCTCGGTGTACAACGTGACGCTGGGGGTCGACAAGCCGGTCGTGCTCACAAGTCGAACCGGACCGTTCGGGTTTGGTGATGCCGGCCCCGCAGACGACGGAATCTGTCAGGTGTGCCACACAGCGACGGCCTATCACACCCACGACGGGTCCGGAGCAGGGCATTACAACGGGCTAGATTGCACAGACTGCCACAGCCATGACAGCGGATTCATGCCGAGTGACTGTGATGCCTGCCACGGCCAACCCCCGGACGGTCAACCGCCCATCGGCGACGTTTTCCCGAACCAAGCCGGGTCGCACGCAGCGCACATGACAGACGCCAACGGTCCCGGGATCACCGACTGCTCCCTGTGCCACGCGGATATCGGCGCGGGTGTGCACATTAACGACTTGGTGAGCTTCGCCTCTGGTGTTGACGCCGATACAAACGGCAACATCGACCTTGACGAGACCGACGTCTGCGACTCCTGCCACAGCCCGGACGGTCCGTTCGACGGAGTAGCCGAGGCAAAGGGCAACTGGACCACCGGCACGTCGGTCAGTTGCGAGGGATGCCATGACGAAGGCACTTCTACGATTCAGGGCGTCAGCGCTCCGGCGGTTGCGGGTGACAACGCAACGTCAGGATACTTTGTATCGGGGCACGGGCGAAACGGCGTCGTCGCTTGCAGTGATTGTCACGACGCGACGGCGGCCCACTTTGACGGATTGGCTCGGACGTACGGGTTTGACAGCGCGTACTACGGCCCGAGCCAATCCGGCGTGGCCTATGCCTCAGCCTATCGGCTCCGTTACGTCGATGGCGAGGTGCCGCTCATGATCCCCGGCAACTACAACATTACATTCGGGTACGACGCCGGGCTGATGAGGGACACCGCATTTCGACTGTGCTTTGCGTGTCACGATTCCGCCAAGGTGTTTGACGATACGCCTGGTGACGGAATTGACTCGAATTTCAAGGCCGCCCCGCCTAATCCGCCCCGCAATTATTCCTATGCCTGGGGGAGCGGCGCTGTCACCAACGAACATGTCGCCCACATCCTGAACTACGTCGGGCCATTCGCGGATTCGGATTGGGACACGGCAACGATCGGCCCGGGCGGCTCCAACGGGTGCGACTCGCTGGCAACCTGCACGATCTGCCACAACGTGCACGGTGCCGCCGGGACCGCGGGCTCCACGAACGAAGCCATGCTGAGAGATGGAAGCCACGTCGGGCGAGCAGGGTTTGGCTTTAGCTACGTCGTTGAAGACACCGCGAGCGGGGGCTACCCGTGGGTCACATCCGTCGATGCGACGGAAGCGACAAGCGTAGGCGCCATCCTCCGGCTCAACTCCAACGACATGTGCGCCGGTTCGGGCTGCCATGACGATCCAAGCCCGCCCCCGGCAGACGCCTATGACGCGACGGGTAGTGCGTGGGGGACTTACCTGGAGTACTACCGGCCATGGAGCGACTACGTTGGGGGCGGAGCGGCCACCGCGGCCACCGCGGCCACCCCCGCTGTTGAACACTTGAAACTCCGCCGCTCGCCCGGACGCTGAGCGACCCGCGAACCAAGCTAAAATGGGCTGGCATTGGTCCTGACATCGATCGTCTCCAGGAACATCGGTACGCTGTTGAAGCACACCGCGACCCTCTGGGCCGCAAGCTTCAGTTCGCGCGGACTAACCCAAGTTCCGCACCCCCGCGTCTCCAGTACTGGTCACACGGGGCCCAATAGTGATTGAACCGCGTTCCCATTATTGGCGGTGCTCTAAGTTCGACTTTCGCAGTCTTTGAGGGCCCTGGGGACCCCGGATGAACAGAAACGAGCCTGCCTGTCGATGCGTGAGTTGTGTATGGACACACGCGTTGAGCAGGAGGCTCGCTATGACTCTGGTATCGACTTTCGTGGACCTTGTCCAGCAGATCTCGTGGGTGATGACGCAACCGACCTTCCACAGTTTCCTGATCGTGGTCACCGGCTGGGTGTTCGCCCGGCGGCGGACGGTAACCAACATGATCGTGGCCGACCACTGCCACGCCTGGATCCACGAGGTGTGGAAGAACGACCGGCTCTACCACGCGTGCTCGAAGTGCACCGCCAAGTGGTTCAGCCGGAGCGAATCCACGCAATGCCCGCGCTGCGGGTCTGACCAAGTCTCGGTCACCCAGGAATTCCCTCCGTGGGCCGCACAGGGGTAGTGAGCCTCGTCTCGATCGCCGGCTCCGGCCGGCGGTTTTCATGCGCGCCAACAACACCCGCACCCAGCACCACCGGAGCCGCTGCGCAAAAACCGGCAAGCAGGGCAGGAACGCGCTTGGGATGCGGGGTCAGTCGGAGTAAACTGCTCTGTTGGCCTGCGAGGGTATCGCAGGCACGAGTCAATCGGAAAATGTCAGATTGAAGGGGCGCCTCGGGCAACCGGCTCCAACAGAGGAATCGTGACTGCACGTTAGCACGACAAGCTTCGGACGGCGATAATGCCCGCTGTTATCCGATTCTGTATCGAATGCGAAGCCTGCGGCTACCAGTTTAGTGCTGATCGGCGTGTTGAGTGGCCCGATCGCGTGAGTATGTCGCCTCATCTCAGGTCGTCGCGTGACATCCCCACTCGGGAGGAGCTGGTACATGAAATGATCTCGGCCACTGCGTTCGTCCTCGAAAAGCAGTGAGCGACGCCGTCCTTATCGGTGGACGACCTCAAGAAGCTCGTTGCAGAGGAAGCTGCGCGCCGGCCTCAACCGCGCTTCAAGGATGAGTGGTTCGTCCCCATCACGCCGTCACGTCACAGATGCCCTGGTTGCGGGTACGTTCAATCGTGGATGCCGAAGAGTTCCCCCACGGATGCGGATTGGATGGACGAATTGGGTTGCATGAGCACTTTGCTGGGCATTGCTGGGATCATTGCTGGCGCTTTGATTCTAGGGTTCCCTTGGAGCGTTTGGTGGGCGAAGGTCCTGGTTGGGTTGGACTACTGGATTGCTGGAGCAGCGATATGGGCAATACCTGGCACAGTGTGGTTGGAGTTCAAGTATCGACCCAAACACAGCCACGAGCTCTCTGGCAAGAGTCGCCGTCGCAATCGACATAAGAAGTTCCCGGAGTTCCCTGCGAAATGCCCTTCTGTTCGCCTGCTGTCTCCCGCTTAGAGCTTTGGCGAGCCAGCACAACAGGGGATTCCCGATCGGAGGGGAGTCTAGATGGGAACCTGGGAACACCGGTTCCGCCTAAGACCTGCCCCGCTCATGCCGCCTTGAGTCTCAGGGGGGCGCCGTGATACTCCGTTTCCTCGGGCAGTACGTGATACGCGATCGCTTCCCGTTTGCACTGCAGCCGCACAGAAACACGCCTGCCGGAGGCTCCGGCGGCGCGGGGCACCGTACGGGCCGGCGTTTCTACTCCCCTACCGTAACGCGTCTGTGTCTCCGCGGTCCAGGATGGCCGTGATGATGCTAGTCGACGTGTGCTGGATGCGGTCCAGCGATGCAGCGAGGGTCTCTTTGCTGCCGACGTAGAGTTGAATATAGTCGGATGAGGCCGTGTTCGTATCGAGTCCGATTGCCCTGCAAACGACGAAGGCCACGGCCTGAGCTTCGGTCTCGTGCACGGTCTTGCTGTCACGCTCGCTGTTGTCCGAGTGGTGAAGCAGTTCGTGACCAAGCTCGTGGGCCAGGGTGGAGAACTCTTCCGCGGGCGTGAGTCCTCGACGAATTGCGATGTGCCCGCCGGTTGAGACGCCCTCGAAGGAACCAAGGTCGTCGCTATAAGTGAGCTTGATGCCTCGCGCGGCAATCACTGTCTTGAGGCGCCCGGTATAGTGTCCCGGGTTGCCGTTGACGGTGGCATGCTCGGGAAGTGCGTCGCCTTCGGTCTGACTGACGTCAAAGACATGAACGGCCCGAAACCGGATGAACGTCTCACCGGATTCAAAGTCGGAGGCGGCGTCGCTTTACCCGCCCTCACGCTCCTTGAGGGTCATCGGGGCAATGATGGATTCAACTGCCGGCTGTTCGAATTTCGCCACGAGATTGCCTCTATTGTCCGCCTTGACCAGAACTGGTGGGATTCCGTTCAACGCAACTGCGGAGCGGTCAACGACGACAAGTGGGATATCGGTATGAACAGTGACACGATCTCCCTTGTCGCATCCCAGCACAATGGTCTTTGGCGAAACAGTGATCCAAATGTCGCGCGATGTGGCCACTTCGGCCCGCGTAGCAGATGCGTCGCCAACGAAACAGCTCTAAAGCGTAGCAAACAGACAAATGTAAACTAAGGTCCATCTCATTACAGTCGCTCCACAACATAAGGAGTCCGTTGATCCCTCATGATCGCGGACTATGTTGTCGGGCTTGCACCGTCGAACGGTTATGATCACGAAGGGCGGGGCGGGCGCGTCAAACCCGCCCCGCTTCTAAATCGAAGACTGTCCATGGGCTGATTCCGCCTTCGCCCTCCATACCCGGCAGAATCGACTGGACTGTCCTCGTTACCTCGGGCCGTTTTCTTCCTCAATTGTCAGCATCACCGGAGCAGTATCCGTGGCGTATCCCAGAGTCATCGACGCCTCAACCGGCTCTGCGACAACCTGGACGTAGAGCTCCGGACCACTGAACGCCGAAACATCGAACTCGAAGTCTGCCCTCGCGTCGCCGGCGACATCGGTGTACAGCTCACCCGCCATGACAGGATTCGCCTGTGCGGCAGCGTAGTCGTCACCCATCTTCATGTGAACGTTGAAGGTAGTCTCCGGTACCACGTATCTGAGCCTCGTCTCAACGAATAGCGTGCTATCCACTCCAGACTCTATCTTAGCGCAGCCGTACAACTCTCCGCTACCGCGGACGTCGTCAGGGTCACCCTCCAACCGTTCGTATAACCCGAGTGTGATCTCCGTCCGGTCGGGCGGGCCGTAGTGATGTGGGCCGCTCGGTCTCGCGGAAGAATCGAAGAGGATCAACTCATTCTCAAACAGATACTCCGTTGGATTCCAGAGCTCCATCTGTTGAGTTTCACAGTTCACATCGGCGGTGAGAACAAGCCATATCTTCGCCCCGACCTCGAAGTTGTCGTCGTATTCAGCGGGTAAATCGCCCGTGTCAACGGAATTTCTGACACGGACATTTCCGTATTCATCCCCCGCCCCTTCCCCAAGGCAAATCAGGCCGTATCCTGGCCAAGGATCTGGATAGTAGATCAACGAATGGCTCGAGTCCGGCACCAGGCCATGACCGGTGAATACAAAGTCAAACATCGGGCCCGAACGGGTGTAGTTCATCCTGCCCCAGGCCCCGTCTTCGACGATCTCCCAGGTCGTCGGATCCTTCTCAAACAGGTAGAGACGGCCCATGCTCGCGTCTGCCCACATGGCTTGCGCGCGAGTCCCATGCCGCTTACTGGGCTCCTTTCCATACATGTCAACCGTCATCGCACCGGTAAGAAAACCGATGCACGCTAGCGTCGCAATGTTCTTGAACACGTTTCTTTCTCCTTTGTGGTGTCCGCGCAAAGGACGTTCCCCCAGACTGATGTCGTTTCCGGCGGTCGACCGATCCTTGTCGTCCCGCCATAAGTCTCAGTAGTTTGGTAGATCACTGTCAGACGACGCCGCATCCCCCTTTCTGCACCAACAAAGGCGGCCTATGCCCGAGGCAACGCACCACGACGACAAAGCGACCAAGGAATTCACGTCGCCTTCTGGCTGACGGTCCTGTCTGCACATGACAAGACCAGCCGACTTCACTGCTCTGTTGCCAACGGTTATCGCTCTGATCGAGCGTATGCAGATGAATAGTCGCGTACAAGAATAATCAGAAGAGGCTTATTCTTCGGTGTCCATCGCATAGTTGGGCGTGCAGCATCGAGACCGATCCCCGTTCAACGCACGCCAAAGACCCCGTTCAACGCGGCCAGGTCTTCCAGCG
>CAYOQG010000155.1:0-13294 GCA_964405925.1 uncultured Phycisphaeraceae bacterium
AAGCAGAACAAGCCAGAATCGAAGACGACCGACGTGAGCTTGAAGCTCCTGTACAAGAGCTGCAAACCGCCCGAGCAGCCCTCGAGGAGGAACGGAAACAAGCAGCAGAATCACTGGAGGCTGAGCGGGCCACTATTGGGCAGCTACAGCAGACAACGGCGGAACGCGCCCAACACGAAGACACCCGCGCCGCAGAGCTTGACGCCGAACACGAATGGCTTGACCAGCGGGGCACCGCACTCGAATTACGGTTCAGCCAACATCAAGAAGCAACTGAGCAACTCGCAAGTCGTGAACGCGAACTAAGTGAACGTCAGCAGGCCTTCCAGGAGAAACACGAGACCGCGGTAGCCGATCTCAGGCAAGCCAAAGCTGAGCTCGGCGAGCGTGCCGAAGCGTTCAAGCACCAGCGGCAGACGACCGAAAGTGAGCTCGAACAAGCCAAGGGCGAGCTTGCTGCACAGCGGGATGCGCTGCTCGAACAACGCCGAACCGTCGAGGAAGAGCGGCAGAAGCTCGAGGCCCGCATGTCAGCGCTTGAAGCTGAGCGGACTCGGGTAGAGGAGGAAGCGGCAGCCCTGGCTGAGCGGATGGCTGCCTTTGCCGCCGAAGCGCAAAACAACAGTGAGAAATACCAAGACCTCGAAGCACTGCGAAACGAGTTATCGCAGTGGAAAACCAGGCTCCAGGAACGCGAGTCCGTCCTCAGAGAACGCGAGCAAGCCGCTCAGAAACAGTCTCAAGAACTTGCCGCGGAGGTTGAGCAGGCCCGCGAACGCACTCAACAGATCGAGTCGCAATCGCAAACTCTGGAGAAGAAGCACAGACATCTTGAGGCCGAGCAAACCGCCCTCGAAGAGCGTGACGGACAGCTTCAACAACGCCGCGCCGAACTCGATCAAATGTTCGCTGACTTCGAGAAGGCCCGCGCAGAGCTGGATCGTCAGCGCGGCGAAGTGACCTGCACCATTGAAGAACGCGAGAAGCAACTTTCCGATGCCCTGTCTGATGTGTCCGCAAAGGCCCAGCAGCTCGACGACCGTACCAGAGCCCTCGAACAGCGCGAACGCGAGCTTGAGGCTGCCTTGCAGAAAGGGCGTGAAGAGAGCGAAGGCGTCATCGCTAAGGCCAAGCAGCTTGAAGGGAGCAGGGCTCAGCTCGAACAGGCTCGGCGAGAGTTTCGGACCGCCGACGAACAATTGAAACACCAAAAGGCGGAGGTCGACGCGGCCCGCGAAGCCTTGGCGGCAGAGACCAAGGCCCAACAGCAGGAGTTCCGCCAAATAGAGAAGGAGCTCACCGCCACCCGGACCGAGATCGAGGAGAAACAACGGGCGGCAAATGACGCCCAAGCCGAAATCGAGGCAAGAGCGAGTCAGATCGACCAATACCGCAAGGAACTCGCACAACGCGAGGCAAAGCTTAGCACTCAGCAGGCAAAGCTGGATGCCGAGCAAGAGGCACTGGAGAAAGAGCGACGTGGCCTCGACGAGTCACGCAAAGCCTTGTCGGCCCATGGGGATGCCCAGTCGCGCGAACTCGAAAGCGTACACTGCGAGCTGGCAGCCCTGCGTGAGCAGACCGAGTCCGCCAAGGCTGAGCGAGAGATGCTCGAACGGTCACTTCTGCAAGAAGAGCAGGCCCGCGAAAAAGAGGCTCGTGCCGCGAAGGAGGCACGTACACGCGTTAACGAACTGGAAGCTGAGCTTGCGAAACTCGCTCCCACGGTTGACGAATATCGATCCGAATTGGAAAAAAGCAGGGAGGAGCTGGCCAGACTGACCACCGAGACCGAACGGCTGACAAGCACCGCGTCGCCACCGGAGGAACCCGCTCTTGCCTACGTCACGGCCTGCCAGACCGCGCATTCCGCGATCGCACGGTTCTGGGAGCGCTTTGAGGGTCTCGCTGCCCCACCGGTTGAAGACGCAGAGGAAGACTCGCCCGCACCCTCAACTGATACACTCGAATCAGGCCAGGCGGTTTCGGACATTTCTGGACAGAGTTCCGAAGGGCAAGGTGAACCTGACGCCGACATTGCGGTGTCCTCATCCGACTCTGACACATCCGAGTGCTCTGCGGACAAAGACGGGCACGTGGAAGCGGGCAATAGCCAAGCGAATGCCATGCGTGCCGCACTCAAGGCGGCCCGGGTCGAGGTGGAAAACGCCGCTCAAGAGCCGCCGCCAGGGCGGCATCCAACTGAGAAGGATCAAGACAGCCAAACGACAACCCGTTCGGACCAGAGCGACAGGGAATCGGTGGGATACACGGACGATCTTGTAGCGGATGTGCCGGACCAGAGCGATTCGCATCCAGAGACCGAGCTGGCCAAAACCTTTACCATTCCGGATGATCTGGCCCCAGAGACGGCCAACAAGCTGAAGCTCCTGCGTCGCTTGGACCCGAGTCGCTCTACGGAAGAGTTGTTGGCCCAGATCCAAGCTGAGAAGTCCAACAATCAGCGGTCCGACGGTAAGTCCAAGAGGAAGGGCTGGTTCTCCCGGCATTAATACCAGGTCCTGTAAAAACCGCGGGGGGTCGAATCAGCCAGTATGTATCACTCCCATGCGGTTGCGTTTGCACAGACACACGGGGCCCAGAGCAGAGGCAATAGACTGATTGAGACGGTCGGTACTGAGCACCGGTCAGACCTGTCGGGCAACCACCCAAGCCGCGACAATCCAAAGGAACTCGCCGGTCAGTTGCGGAAGAAAAAGTGCAAAGAACATCCCGATAGCAAACAGCAACCCTCCAATCATCTTTGTGACTCCTGGTAATCCTGAATCTTGTCAGGCACTGATGCTGCGCAGCGACAAGCGATACCGCCCAATCGGACGAGCGAATCAACTCCACCCTGGCTACAGCGGTGGCCCGGTGACCCACCTTTTGCGGACTTCGTTGACATCGTCCTGACCTTGTCCGCCCCCGGCAGACTCCGCCATTCAGCCACGTCTACTGTAACACGTGGATGTTCCGCTTCGCGCACATGTCCCTGAGGATCTTCGGCCACACGGTCACGCTGCACTCGCCCAGGTGGGCAGTTCTAAGCAGATACATATACGTCCGCGACTGCCCGATGCCCCCACCAATACTCAGCGGAATCTCGTTCTTCAGGATCGCCTGGTGGTAGGGGAGTTTCAGGAAGTCGAGCTGTCCGGTGATCTCGAGCTGCTGCTTCAGTGTCTCAGGCGTGACACGAATGCCCATGGAGGTCAGCTCGTGCCGGCGCTTGGTCACCGGGTTCCAGACGAGAATGTCACCGTTGAGCCCGTGCATGGTCCGGCCATCCGCCGACTTCGTCTCCGTTACCCAGTCATCGTAGTCGGCCGCCCGCATCTCGTGGGGGTAACCGTCCTTCAGGACCCAGCCAATTCCATAGATGAAGACAGCCGGGTATTCCTGCAGGATTGCCGTCTCCCGCTGCTTGCGCGGAAGATCGGGGTACCTCTCGAGGATCTCCTCGGCATGCAGGAAGGTAAGCTCCTCGGGAAAGTCTGGATACTCGCCGGTCCGAAGCTGCGGGAAAAGCTCTTGCGCATGGAGCCCGGCACTGCGGATGATCTTCCAGAGCTTCTTGACGATGTTGGTCAAGAAGTCGAGGTTTCGCTGGTCCTCGGTCATCACCAGCTCCCAGTCCCACTGGTCGACATAAGCGCTATGATCATGATCCAGGAAGTAATCCTTCCGGACCGCCCGCATGTCGGTATACAGTCCCTCCCCGACTTTCAGACCCAACTGTGACAACGCCATCCGTTTCCACTTGGTGGCAGCTTGAACGACCTGGGCGTCGATCGGATTCTTGTTGTAGTCGTTCGAGATGTGGAACTCGATGGGCGTGCGGGAGCCGTCGCGGTCCAGGTAATCATTCACCCCGCTCTCCCGATCCACGATCAGCGGCACCTCGACCCGTATCAGGTTCAGCTCCTTGCAGAGGTTTTCCTCGATGTAGTTCTTGATGGCGGTGATGGCCTGTTGTCGTTCCTTGGGGGGCAATAGAGGGACGTAGTCGCTGGGCAGGATCTTCTCGACTTCCTCGTACGTTCCGATGCCTGGACCAGCCAGGTCTGCCTTCTTGTCTGCCATTGTGTTCGCTCCTCGTGGTTAAGCGGGCATGCCCGCGATGACTCTGCCGGCAGGATCGTATCGCCAGCTTCTTTCCGCACTGTTGGCTGCGGGGCCTCGGGTGGCCGTTGCAAGGCTCATCTAGTGATGATTCGCCATGCGGCACGCCGCCGTCAGCGCCGACAACTCATCGATTCTCAGGTCTCTTGACCAGGCGCGTTAGCGTGCCGTGGACTTCGTCCTCGGCGTCGAGCAGACCATCCCCCGCCGCGCCGGTCTTCGCTCCCGTGGGCGTCGGTCCCCGACGGGAGGGAGGGACTGTAACGAACGGCAGGAGTGGAATCAAGGGGGCAGGCATCGCATCCCGACACCTGCATGGCCACCCCGGGGTTCCCGCCCGAGGCGAACGACTCGCCGGCACGTCGTCCTTGGACGTGCAGCATCCGGCCTCGCCTGTCGTGCCACCGTGCATGGCGTTTGTACGCCGCACGGCGTATGATGGGTACACGCTGCTTGCTGGGGTTGACTATGCCTCGTCTCGAACGTCATCGTCTGCTCATCCTGCTGGGGATCGGTCTTGCCATCGCCGTTGTGCACTTTGGGAGCTGCACGCTTGAGCCATCGGGCTTGCATCTGTATGTCGCCTCCGCCATCGACACGCAGGGCGGAAGCGGGGCGGACGGGGTGGTCGTGGCGGATATGGACGGAGACGGCGACCTGGACGCGGTCAGCGCCTGGGAGGGCAGTGACCGCGTTCGACTTCATTTGCAGCAGTCATCAGGCACGTGGCTCAACCGCACGATCGCCGAAGGCTCGAATGTTGCCCGAGTCGAGGATGTCGCGGTCGGCGATCTGGATGGTGATGGGCAGCTCGACGTGGTGGCAGCCTGTGAGAGCGGCGTCCTCACCTGGATTCGCCAGGGAATGGTCTGGACCAGCGCCGTGATCGACGCCTCGACCGGCGCTGTCTGTGAAAGCTGGATCGATGTCGAGTTGGGTGACCTCAACGGGGACGGACGGCTTGAGATCGTAGCTGCTTGCAAAGAAGGTGATTGTATAAGCGTATTCAACAGGGCGGCTGCAAACTCCGACGCCTCATCCTTCGTCCGGCTCGACATTGACGCAACGACACGGCGCAAAGCGAGCTGCGTTCGGCTGACCGATCTGGACAACGATGGCGACCCGGACATCGTCTCCGCCGCACGAAACGAAACCGTCAACAGCATCGCCTGGTACGAAAACCCCGGACCCGAGGACGCCTTCACGTCAACGTGGCCCAAGCATGCCATAGGACAGTGGCCTGACACGATCTGGCTGGACGTTGGCGACGTCGACGGGGATGGACTCGATGATGTCGCGGTCAGCTCCTGGGAGGACGCCAGCTTCGCCTGGTTCCGTCAGCCCGAGCAGGTGTACGATCCATGGGACCTTTTCGTTGTGGGACAATTTGGTGACACTAATGGAGCGGGGATCACCATCGCCGATCTCGACGCCGACGGCGTGAGCGACCTTGTTGTGGGTACGTACAACAACGGCCGTCTCGCCGTGTTTCAATCGGTCGGTTCACCCACAGGCATCTGGCTACCCATAACACTGTCGCAGCCCGGCGGTCGTCTCGACCTGGTCCCAGTCGTGGATCTGGACGCCGACGGCCGCCTCGACATCATCACCACAGTTGACGCTGACAACGGCGGCGTCTTCTGGTATCACCCCTGGCCCTAAACCGCGCGCGGGTGGCATGGGTCCGCCACCGGCGGCCCCGTGTTATCTGATTCGAGCGGGTCGCCTATCCACCCCGGCGGTTTGGCGTTCAAAAGAGTAGTCGGTCTTGGTCGCCGCGATGGATCAGGCACCCGGCGCGGACGGGAAAGCGATTAGATGTAGCAATCGCTGCATTAGGACTCTTAGCTCGAACTTCGAGATACGGGTGAGTTTCCTATTGTCCCCCTTCGGGGTGTGCTTGTGTTGGGGCGTCGCTACCCACGGCGTTGCCGTGGGCTACTTTGTACGAGCCTTTCAGGCTGCTGGGTCAGGCAACCCGGCATCTTGCGGAGTTCCGTGACCGGGCGGGGATACTTGACAGGGGCGGCAGGCGTGCGACACTGAATGGGAGGACGAGAACGATGAGGATGATGCATGGACGCTCAAGATGAGAAAACCAGCGCCCCGAAAGTCTTCGTATCCTACGCACACGAGACACCCGACCATATGAATTGGGTGAAGGCTCTCGTCGCCGATCTGCGCGGTGGTGGCATCGATGCACTGCTTGACGAGTATCGAGTGAAGCCCGGAG
This sequence comes from uncultured Phycisphaeraceae bacterium, assembly GCA_964405925.1. Classification (GTDB taxonomy): domain Bacteria; phylum Planctomycetota; class Phycisphaerae; order UBA1845; family UBA1845. Next base: position 6,359 of record CAYOQG010000155.1, read on the forward strand.
AGGACTTCACGCTGTTTATGGACGAGATTCGCGTCTGTGAACGAGTTTTGCTCATTTGTACGCCCACCTACGCCTGCAAATCGAACGAAGGCGTAGGGGGCGTGGGCTACGAACGATCGGTGATCACCGCCGAGCTGGCCAAGACGATCGATACAGCGAAATTCATATGTGTCCTTCGCGATGCCGACCCCACTGACAGCATACCTACATTCGCCCACACCCGTCGCTTTGTTGACTTCCGTGATGACTCGGAATACGAAGTCCGTCTCGATGAATTGTGTCGAGCCCTCCACGACGCTCCATCAGACCCGGAACCGCCGCTCGGTCCGAATCCCTATGCCGGTGAGCAAACCCCTCGTGTCGAGCAGCCGCGCGAGGACCGGGTAACGCGCGATGACCCAATGAGCACGGCCCCGATCGTTGAGAAGGCGACGACAATCCTATCGCGCAACGATCTAATAGGGTGGAAACGGTTGCTCCGCGAAACGCGACGGGGGATTCCCTCGCGTCTTGCCGACTGGCGCACTGAGCTCGAACGCACCCCACCATCCAAAGATGAATGGACCTCGCGCTTTGACGGAGGGGGTGATGGTCGCCGAGCCTCTCTTCGCTCTTGCAATGGTGGCGATCGACTCGGAAATCCCATCCATCTGTGATCAGGCAGGGCTGATTGACGACCTGCTGTACGTCGAAGGATGGCTCCGAGGTGGGTCTGTGAGGGTCGTCGAGATGCCAAGAGCGCTTGCGTTTGTGTACCACCACATTGTGGGCGCTCTGTATCTGGACCAATCGCGGCACAATGATGCGATGAACCTCCTGACTCGCCAAGTAAGGAACAAGTACGGCAGCGCCACCGGCCCTATCTGGAAAGACCACGAGCTAATGGGGTGGGTCGACTCCCTTGCCCATGACTGTCTCAACAGTTGGAAGTACGTCAGATCATTGTGGACCTCGCGCAAGTGGTTGGGGGAGTTTTTTCACTCGCGCGCGGGGTTCGTTGACGGATATCGAGCCTACGTAGCACTGGCATCGGCTATAGAGCTGGCCGACTTCTTGGGCAGGGGCGGGACTCATACACAGCTTGAGGGAGAGATGATGCTCGATGTTCCCGCGATGTTTGTGCATCCGGAAGACAGCGAGGGGGCCAATCTCTCGGACATTGTTGCTCGTGCGATTCCTTCAAGAAGAGTCTTGGGTGATATTGTTGAAATTGGCGGTTGCAGCGTTGAAGACTTTCGAGCAGGCTGGCCGCTCTGGTTTCGCCAATGGCTCCAGTTCTTGAGTGGGTCGTATCTGGTCCTGGCGCATGAGCTTGGGACCGGTGGCCCTCCCGCACTCCCCCAGTGATCGAATGCCTAGTCCCCGTCTAGCGCGGTTGCACCCACCACTGGCGTCTCATCCCGCCCTTCGCTATCGGAGCGAAGCCTAGATCCCGATCCATCGGGATTCGCCATTCTCTTTCCGCCTTCGCCATTCTGCCCCCCGTGATCGCTCGCGGCGCCCGATCCTGCGATCACTCCGCAAGTTATCCCTTCGGGCAAGCGACTCCCTCTACGCCGCTGCTATGCGCCGCAGATGCCGGGGCCGGTAACCCCCACGAAGGGAAGGAGGCGAAAACGCAAGAAAAAAAGTGACGAAACGAACCCACCAAATCGCACTGGCGCTATCAAAAACGCGGTTTCGCCCGGAAAAACGAACCCAATCGAACCCACTTGCACGCCAAAACGGACCCAATTCAGCCATGAACAAACCCATACAAACCCATCCTTCGCCGGAGTCCTCCCCTGCTCCTTTGTGCACACTCGGCGCCCAAGGGCATAGCACACGTGCAATTAGCGGGTGGCATGGGTCCGCCCCACGGCGGCCCCGTGTGGTTCGTTTCGAGTCTGAGTGTAGGATAAGTCAACCTACCGCGTCCGCTCGGGTTTTGCGAAACCACGGGTCATCTTCGCTGACCCATGCCACCCAGCGCCGTTTAGATGGGACAAACGAGGTGTCCGAGGCGATCGGTGAGGCGGAGGTTTTCCGAATAATCAATGCTGCAATCGATGAGGGCCGGTTTGCCTGCACTGAACGCGGACTCCAACGCAGGCACAAGCTCGTCCGCGGCTTCGACCCGCAAACCTTCCCAACCGAAACTGTTCGCAAGCTGAACGAAATCGGGGTTGGTGAAGTCGACGAACGCCGCCCTCCCAAACTCGGTCTGCTGCTTCCATTTGATCAGACCATACGTGTTGTCGTTGAAGATCAGACACACGACCGCCGCACCCGCTCGCGTCGCGGTCTCCATCTCCTGGCAGTTCATCAAAAACCCTCCGTCGCCGCAAACGGCAAGCACGCGTCGATCCGGAAACAGCAGCTTCGCCCCGATCGCACCCGGCAGACCGATACCCATGCTGGAAAAACCGTTCGAGATGATGCAGGTATTGGGCTCGAGTGCCGGATACATGCGTGCGACCCACAGCTTATGCGCGCCCACGTCGGAGATGACGATGTCCTCGCGCCCCATGACCCTGCGAACATCGTGAATCACCCGCTGCGGTTTCATAGGGAACGATGGGTCGGTCGCCGATTCGTTTAGCTCACCGAGGATGACGTGGCGAAGGGTTCTCACTGCCGAGTCATCACGAGGTGTAACCAACTCCATGAGGGTGGTGAGCGTCTGGTCGATCCCGGCTTCGATCCCGACGGCGACCGTGTAGTGGGCATCGACCTCCGCCGGCGAACGGTCGATGTGGATGACCTTCTTGTCCCGAGACAGATTCCATTTCTCGGGGTGGTACTCGACGACGTCATAGCCGATGCACACCACGACATCGGCCCGGTCAAGTCCGCAACCAACGAAGTCCTTTACCTGCAAACCGACCGCCATCAGGGACAGCTCGTTCGTGTAAGGCAACACGCCCTTAGCCATGAACGTATGGGCGCAGGGGATCCCCGTCCGGTCGACGAAGGCCCGTAGCGATGCGCTGGCCATGTCGCGGATGACGCCGTTACCGGCGATGATAAGGGGGAATCGTGCCGCATTGATCACCTCGGCTGCCAGTTTGAGCTGGGCCCGCAGAGGCTCAGAGTCTCTCGGTTGTTGGACGGTCAGCGGCTCCCCCTCGGTGTCCATGGCAGCCACGTCTTCGGGCAAATCGATGTGCGTCGCTCCAAACTTCTCGGTTTGAGCGACCTTGAAAGCCTTGCGAACGACCTCAGGGATCACCGCCGCGGTAGCCACCTGGGTGTTGTACTTGGTCATCGGTCTAAACAAGGCGACCAGGTCCATGGTCTGGTGGAATTCTTTGTGCAGGCGGGTGATGCCAGCCTGCCCGGTGACTGCCACCAGCGGGGCGTGATCCATGTTGGCGTCGGCCACGCCGGTTACGAGGTTCGTAGCCCCCGGGCCGAGCGTGGCTAGACAGACGGACGCCTTGCAGGTCAACCGGCCCTGAACGTTGCACATGAACGCCGCCCCCTGCTCATGGCGGGTAGTGACGAAGGTAAGCCTGCTGTCGACGAGGGCATCGAGGACGTCTAGGTTCTCCTCGCCGGGCACGCCGAAGATGAACGGAGGCCCTTCATTCTCCAGGCAACGAACGAACAGCTCAGCAGCTTTCACGGTCTGACTCCACGCGATGGGCCCAGTTGGCATCCAGCACGGAACGAACACCTGTTAGCGTGCGCCCGGACCAGGCTGCACGCAGTCGGACGACCAGCACATCCGAGGCAAGTGTAGACGCCAAGGATGCACCCGTCACCTGCTGTCTCGATGACAAGGCGCTACGCTCCCGCGACAGCCGCAAGCTCTTTAATCAACAAGATCGGCAATTCACACTCCACAAGGAGTGCTAAACGTCCAGTCAACCCATCCAGGCTGTCAACGTGGTAAGAACACGTGTTCCCGGGATCGAAAGGTGGCGAAACTGCGCAGTCTGCGCACCTGATTCCCTCTGTGAAGACTCCTACGCTGATCCTGTGAATTCTCGGAGGTTTGGTCAGCGTTTTGCTAGTACGCAGTCCGCGCGTGCTTCCAGAAGGCTTGTATCGCAGCGCTTTGGCGCGGTATGTCCGCTCGGATCACGTCCTAGTGTCGGACATCGACCGGCTCGACCCGAGCACGACGCACCGTACGCCGAGATCGAGACAGGCGCCGAACCGGGAGCGAAGACCGGCGAGAAGTTCGGAATCATAACCGGTTTGTTCCCTGTTGGTTCTCGTTCCCCGGGCCGTGCGGACAAAGACCCGACGGGCGTACCCACGCAGGAATCTGGTTTGGCAGGACGGACGATTCGTGTATCTTATGCGAGAGAAAACGCCGGCGACGAGAAGTCCGATTGGACGACCTGGCGCAGCTTAGGCCGGCACGAAGCGGCGTGAACCATCCCCAAAGCAAACGGAAAAGGTGCTGACACGATGATCGCAAAAAGCACAGGCGGCAAAGAGGATGTTTGGATTCACACTTCCTGTGGCGGTTGCTATGCCCAATGCGGGATCAAAGCCCACCGCGTGGACGGTGTGGTGGTCGACATCGAAGGCAACCCCAACACACCAGCGGGGAGCGGTCGGATTTGCGCTAAAGGCACAGCCCAGTTGATGACGCTCTACGATCGCCATCGTGTCAACTACCCGGTGAAGCGGACGAACCCCCAAAAAGGTGTAGGTGTCGATCCGAAGTGGCAGCAAATCTCATGGGAGGAAGCCCTCGACACGATCGTGACCAAGCTCAAGAACATGAAGGACCCGCGCGGTTGCTACTTCCAAGCCACGACGGTCCAGACCAGCGAGATTCGTTTCGCGGTCATCGCCTTCATGCGGGCGTTCGGGTTCAAGAACTACTGGGTGTCAGGTGGTGGACTCTGGTGTGGCAACGGGGCCCACTTCATGAACGGCATCATGCACGCCGCCTGGTCCATCATCCCCGACTGGAGCTACAACAATTACACCATCTACTTCGGTTGCTCGAAGGGACACGGAGCCGGGCACGCCGCCCTGCAGACCGCCCAGTGGGTGGCGGACGCCCGAGCGCGGGGGATGAAGGCCGTCGTCTTCGATCCCTTCCTCTCGACCCAGGCCTCCAAGGCTCACGAGTGGGTGCCCATCCGCGTCGGTACGGATGGTGCCGCTGCTCTGGGGATGCTGAATGTCATTCTTAACGAGATCGGTGTCTGGGACGCCCACTACCTGAAACTCAAGACGAACGCACCCTACCTGATTCAACCGGACGGGCATTACATCAGGGACGCTGCTACCAACAAACCGCTCGTCTGGGATCCGGATGACAACAAAGCCAAGACCTTCGACGACGCCTCGATCAAGGACTACGCCCTTCAAGGCACCTACACCGTCGACGGTAAGGGCTGCCGCCCGTCGTTCGAGCTTCTCAAGGAGCATGTCAAGAAGAACTACCCGCTCGACAAGGTGCAGAAGATCACCAGCGTTCCGGAGTCGACGCTCCGGCGCGTGGCTCACGAGTTCGTCGAGCACGCCCAGATTGGAAGCTCCATCACCATCGACGGGCACGAGCTTCCGCTTCGACCCTCAGCCGCCATCTTCTTCCGCGGCAGTCAGGGACACGTCAACTCGGGCTGGAACTGCCTCGAGATCGACCTGCTCAACCAGGTCATTGGTGCTTCGGACGTACCCGGTGGGGCGATGGGGCATGGGCCGCCAGTCTCGCAAGGTCACCCCGACACCGGCAAGCCCAACACTGTCCCCTATCCTTGCAAGGATGGTCTGATGGTCGTGAAGGGGTGGGTCTACGACCATAAGCCCTACCCCCTGCGAGAGCCGGGACCACCCCAACGTCTCGATCTTCAGGATATGTTCCCCTGCTCGGTCTACAACGCGTTCACCATCTGCACGCCCGAGTGGGAGAAGTACATGCAGGACTTCAAGATCGACTACCGCCCGGAGATCATGATCAACTTCGGGTCCAACTCGGTGATGACCATGGCCAACGCCCGCGACGTCACCGAGAACTTCCTCAAGAAGTTTGATTTTATCTTCTCCTTTAACATCTACCAGAACGAGTTCACCGAGGCCGTCGCTGACATTGTCCTTCCGGATGCCTGCTTCCTGGAACGATACACTCCTTGCGTGACGTTCCCGTCGACATTCTGCCACCCCACTGGCATGGACCACTGGGTCTGGCAGATACGGCAGCCGGTCGTCGAACCGTTGTTTGAACGCCGGGACTTCAACCAGGTCATGCTGGACATCGCCAGACGGCTCGGTATCGCCGACAAATACTACGAGGCTATCAATAAGATCATTCCCGTCCGCTATGGCGGCGAGATGGACCCGAAATACCAGCTCGATGCAAGTGGGGACTACAGTTGGGAGGACATTGTCGACCGGGTTTTGAAGGACCGGCTGGGAGATGAAAAGGGACTCGAAGCCCTGAAGAAGACCGGACTGGAGAAGTGGCCCACCAAGGTCGAGGAGATGTACTGGCGGTGGTTTGTCCCCGTCCGCGTGCCGGTCTACTTCGAGTACTTCATCGAGGCCGGCGAGAAGCTCAAAAAGCTCCTGTCCTCGTATGGTCGAGAGGATATGGTTGACTACCGGTTCTACACCCCCTTGGCGGAGTGGTTCCCTTGCCCGTCGCATGAGGAGAAGAATCCCGAGTACGACCTGTGGGCGTTCAGTTGGCGGCCCTCGTTTCACACGCAGTCGTCCACGCAGAACAACCCCTGGCTTGATGAAGTATCCGTCAACGACCCCTTCGTGTATCTCATCCAGATCAACGCGGAGACCGGAAGAAAGAAAGGCTTGAAGGACCACGACCTCGTCTGGGTCGAGAACCAGTATGGCAAGCGAATCAAGGGCCCGGTGAAGCTGGTGGAGGGTATGCATGTGGATCAGTTGGGCATCGCCGGCTGCCACGGCCACTGGGCTCGGGGCACGCCGATCTCGAGGGGGAAAGGCCAGTTCTTCGACGACCTGATC
>CAYOQG010000156.1:0-13259 GCA_964405925.1 uncultured Phycisphaeraceae bacterium
CAAACCGTGCCTTATCCGAAGCCAGCAGTTGTCTCACTTTGATTGAAACAAATCAGCCGATGCGGTCATGTCCCTTTCCGAGGACCTAGATAAAGAGCTGTTGAAGACATGTTTTGCCGCACTGTGGCCGTTGCACACATTTGCAAGTCAGAACTTCGTCTGTACCGAGAAGGACACCGTTGCCCGCAAAAACTGGTGGAAAACACAGGCTGACAATTTGTTGGATCAAGTAGAGCAGGGTGCCCCGGTTGGAGCGGAGGACATCCCATATCCTGAGCTGTTCGTTTGGCGTCTTCGGGAGCGATACGGCGACGTTAACGGAATGAATGTCCGGCAACGGACCGTCGCTATCCTCGGGTTGGCTGAATGGTTCAGGGCTTGTATTCTCCGCCACGCCGACCTTGAGGATGTATTCAGGGTAACCTGAGTGCGCCGACGCAGCAGGCACTTGACGGACGATGCAAGCGGTTTGACGCGACCTCAGCGCTCACGATCAATTCAGAGGATCCGTGACACGGTGTGCGCAAGTGCGGGTTGAGGGGGTCCGTGGACTATTCCACCCCGATCATGGTTTCGACGTCGATACCCATGATATGTGACTCCTTGAGCGCGTGTTCGCTGCCCCGGGATGATCCCCGCCACGTCGGTTACGATTACTCCTCACCGCTGGGCATTCTGTACATGTGCACGATCTGGACTTTTTTGTGCAACATGTCAGTGTATACGACGTAGCTGTCACGGCCTGCCCACACGCACTTCGGGGCGTCATCTGTCTCAAACGAGAGTGGGATGGGCACGCCCACGGGCTTGAGCTCTTTCGTGTCGAAGACCTGGTGATAGAACTTCTCGAGCTTGGGAGGATTTCCCGCTTTTGCATCCTGATAGGTAAGGCGCTTTTGATGAGCGGAGAGGATCGCCACGCGGGGGCTCCCGGCGTACATGGACTGGGCCATGTGCATGATGATCGGCCCCTCGGTGGGGACCTTGTGGGGCCCAAAGCCCAATTCGCCACTTGCCAGGCCGACTTTCAACCTCGAAGGCACCCGGCGAACCTGCTGTTCGTCCCACCACTCGGGACCTGTAGCCTCGACCCAGGTGCGCAAATCGACGGCTTCAAGCTCCTTTGAGAAGACGTTGGGATCGTAGCGGTAAATGACCTCGCCTGCCTCGAAGTCGTGCTCGATCTTGATTTCGCCGAAGAGCTCAGCGTAACCAATACCTGGATCCCGGCGGCGCATGAGCAGGACGTTGCTCTCCGGTGCCTCGGTCTTGACGATGAGCGCTCCCTCCTTGTCCGCCCACGCCGGTGTCTCGAACTCCATCAGCACCCCGACCGGGGCTTTTTCCTTGCAGCCGATTGCGGTCAACAGCCCCAAGACAATCACAATACCGAGAAGCCGAAAACGCACCATCGCTTTGAACATCCGGCACCTCCGTTCCCGAACTGACCTCACCTGCAGCCGCAACGCCGTCCGTACGCTACTTGGAGGCGTACACCTCATTCTGCTAGTGGTGATACTATAGCATACACATTGCGCGCCGGGTACATCGCGGGGGGTCGATTTGGATGATGGACGTTAAGGGACTGGGTAGGTTGTGGTGGTATCGTAGCGATTGAAATGGTCTCCAGGTTTTACATCGGACTTACGTTTGTCCAATGCTCGCTCCATGCGGGCGTTCGGCTACGAGCAAGGTAGCTCCCAACGCGGCAACACTGTGGCAGCAGTAAGTGCGACCGATTCTAGGGAAGCAAGCTTCGTCCGGTGCCGGAAACGAGTTCCAGGATCTGAATGGCGTTCAGGGCGGCGCCTTTGCGGAGCTGGTCGGAGCAGATGAAGAGCTCGATGCCGCGGTTGTCGGGTTGACTGACGTCCTGGCGGATGCGGCCGACGAAAACCTCGTCGCGTCCTGAAGCGTCAATCGGCATGGGGAAGCGCCCGCTCTCCGCGTCATCTACGACCTTGACACCAGGGGCTTTGCTCAAAACCTCGCGGACCTCGTCCGGCGTTATCGGCTGCTCAAATGACAGGTTGATGGCTTCGCTGTGAGCACGCAGGACGGGCACACGGACGCACGTCGCGGTGATGGGCAACGAATGGTCACGAAATATCTTCCGCGTCTCGTCGATCATCTTGCGTTCCTCGGCGTTGTAGCCGTCGGCACCGATCGGGGTGTTGTGCGAGAACACGTTGAAGGCGATCGGATGGGGAAAGACGCTGGGGACAACGTCCCGGCCTGCCAGATGATCGGCGGATTGGGTTCTGAGCTCCTCCATCGCGGCGGCCCCAGCTCCACTGGCAGCTTGGTAGGTGGCTACCGCGATCCGCCTGACCCTGTTGACGCGGTGCAGCGGCCAGACGACGACGTTCATGATGATCGTCGAACAGTTCGGGTTGGCGATGATCCCGTCGTGCTTCAGGGCCTCGAATCCGTTCACCTCGGGAATGATGAGGGGCACCTGTCGGTCCATACGGAAGGCGGACGAATTGTCGATCACCACCGCCCCGACACCGACGGCGAATGGTGCCCAACGCCGGCTCCGCTCGCTCCCGGCGCTGAAGATCGCGTAGTCCACCCGGTCGAAGCTTGCTTCACCGAGCTCTTTGACCTTGATGGGCTTGCCCGCAACCTCGACGTGTGTTCCGGCGCTTCGGGCGGAAGAGAACAGGGATACTTGTCGCATAGGCAGCTTTCGCTCGGTTATCAATGCGCAGAGTTCGCGCCCCACCGCCCCTGTCGCCCCCACGACGGCCAGGTGCCGGATCGTTCCGGGGCCTTGTCTCAACCTAAGCTCGCTGATCATTAGCATCGTCTTCAGGCTAGGCGCGGTGGGCATGGCGGTCAATTGCTCAGCCACCCGCCCTCTTTTGCGTGCGGCTCCCGCCAGTCAGCGGAAAGGCTCCCATCTGTCGACGTCGAGCCCTTGAAACCGCTCTGGGACGCTGCTAGACTGCCCGCCCCTCTCAGCACGCCGCTGCTGCAGCGGAGAGGGGGTGGTGGCGTAATCGGATCGCCCTATTGAAACCGATGCCTGGTGGCTCGTCAGCCGGAGGCGTCGATGCAGACGGGTCCCCCATGGCCGGAAAACGCAAGGCTTACCCGGACTGGGTCCGGTGGTCCGGCGTCGGGATCGAGTTCGCGGCTGCGGTCGCCGTGTTTGCATTCATCGGGCACTGGATCGACCGCAAGTACGACTCGGCTCCGTGGGGCGTTCTCGTCGGGGCTGCCCTTGGCCTGATCGGTGGGACGTACAACCTGATACGGGACTCGCTCGCCGCGTTCCGCCAGCCCCCACAGTCGTCGCGGCGCAATCAAAAGCCGCCGGACCGACGTGGAGAAACGGGACAGGATCAGCCCGATGACCGACCGCCACCGAACGAACCCTGACCCGCCGGGCGGCGGACCCATACGGCAGTTCGCGGTGCTCGCGGGTGCTGCAACCGCGACGGCTGGGGTCGTGGCGGGCGTCGGAATCCTTGTGAGCAGCCAGCTTGCCGGCGAGCCCGTGCAAAGCGAGGTGCTCGTCGGGTGCGGGGTCAGTTGGATCGCAAGCTGCGCGGGGGCGATCCCTGTGGCCCTGGCGGTCGCGGCGCGGTCGAAACAGACGGCCGGTGCCATTCTGGGTTCGACCGGTATCCGGTTCCTGATAGTGCTTGTACTGGTTGTCCCCTTGACTCTGAGCGGATGGTTCGATCTAACGGCCCTGGTGTTGAGCGCGGTGGTCAGTTACTTGTGCCTGCTCGTGGTTGATACGTATCTGGCAACCCGGGCGATGAAGCGTCTGGACGGAAGCGAAACGAGATGAACGCGGCGTTTTTGGCGGCAACAAGCCCGATGGACCACGTGTATCAGTGGACCTACCAGAAGCTTGGCGTCGGTGCGCCCGACACGTTCTTTACGCCGGATGGCGAGGTCACCCTGATTTCCAATCACGTGATCATGCAGATCATCGCGGTGCTCGTTTTGGTGCTTCTGATCCCCCGCTTCGCCCGGATGCAGAACACGGGTCGCGCGGTTGACGATCTGACGCCGCGTGGGTTCGGGAATTTCATCGAGTCGATCTGTGCGTATTTCCGGGAGGCGGTGGCTCGTCCGGTCCTGCACGAGCACACGGACCGTTTCATTCCCTACATCTGGACGGCGTTCTTCTACGTCTTATGCGTCAATCTGCTCGGGCTGCTGCCCCTCGAGCCTCTGACTCGTGGTGTCGTTCGCAATGTATTCACGGACGCTCACCATGGTTTCGGCGGTTCGGCGACGGGGAACCTTTGGGTCACCGGGACACTCGCGTTCTGCACGATGCTGATGATCGTGGTGAACGGTCTGAGGATCGGGGGAATGAGCTACCTCGCCCACTTCTGCCCGGGTCCGCTTAGGCTTGCACCGCTGCTTATTCCGGTCGAGATCATCGGGCTGGTCGCCAAGATCTTCGCCCTGGCGGTGCGACTTTTTGCGAACATGGTAGCCGGGCATGTGCTGCTGGCTGTTCTGTTGAGCTTCGTCAGCGCAAGCTACGTGGCGTTAGGGTTAGGGGCTGCGACGGGGATCGGGATTCTCGTCGTGCTGGTGAGCGTCGCGTTCAACCTCCTCGAGATATTCGTGGCGTTTTTGCAGGCGTTTATTTTCGCGTTCTTGACCGCCCTGTTTATCTCGCAAGCTGTAATGGTCCACCGCGAGCATGGGGAGGAGCACGCTGCGGGCGAGGCAGTGGCGCATTAGGGTGTAGACAAACAGGGGAAATAACAGAGCCCCGCGCGCGGACTGGATTGCGTGGCGCTCCCGAACCGATGGATGTTGGAGTCTGATCCATACACGATCATGCCCGGACAGTAGTGGGGCACTCGGGTTGTAAGGCGTGACAACATTGGCGACGTTTCTTAAGCCGCCTTCTCCCACAAGGTGGCACCGAACTAGGAAAAGGTAAACGATGAACAAGAGACTGGCGAAGGTAGCTTTGGTATTAATCGCCCTGGGCTTGGTTTGTATGGTAACGAGCCCGGCGGTGGCCAAGCCACACGGTGATGAGCCCGCGGTCAAGGACCATAGCCTCTTCCCGGGCAAGACCGCGGCGAACCTGGGCGGTGCGATTGGTGCCGGCCTGGTGATCATCGGCGGAGCGGCGGGGATCGGGCGGATCGGTGGCAGCGCCGTGGAGTCGATCGCCCGGCAGCCCGAAGCGTATGGCAGCATCAGCACGGCGATGATCATCACGGCGGCCATGGTCGAGGGAGCCACCCTCTTTGCCGTCCTGGGATGCTTCTTGGCAGCGATCGCCAGTTAGTGCGATCGATTATCTCGAGCGCTTTGCTGCGGCAACCCGAGTGGCACCGCGCTGAGTCGCTTTTAAGAAAACGGATACAGCGATGAGACGACTGCGTAGATGTGTGCCGACCGCTGCGGTCTTCGTGGGCTCGTTCTCGATGTTAGCGCTGGGCTCCGAAGGGGAAGGTGAAGGCCCATCCCTGTTTACGGGGGACCTGGGCAACATCTTTTGGACGTTGCTGACGTTTACCGCGGTGCTGTTCGTACTCGGGAAGTTTGCATGGAGGCCGATCCTCAACGCGCTCCAGAAGCGGGAAGACTTCATTCGGGACTCGCTCAAGCAGGCCACGGAGGATCGCGAGTTGGCTGAGGCCCGGCTCAAAGAGTACGAGGAAAAGCTTCACGCCGCCCGTGTCGAGGCGTCCGCGATCGTCGATGAAGGTCGCCGCGATGCCGAGGCGCTCAGAAAGAAGCTCGCAGAGCAGGCCAAGCAGGACGCGGATGCCATGCTTGAGCGGGCTAAGCGTGAAATCTCGATCGCCACGGACACAGCCGTCAAAGAGCTATACACGCTGGGTGCGCGGCTTGCGACGGACGTCGCCTCGCGGGTGATTCGCGAGGAGCTGGACACCAAGGAGCACGAACGCCTCATCGCCGAATCGATCGAGGAGCTCAAGAAGGTCAACGGTAAGGGCACGAGCCCGAAATGAACACGGATGGAAGGGGCCCGCTTCAGCGGACCCGTGAACACGGAACCGCTGTTGCGGGACCGTGCCAACCCCGCAAAGCAACGAGATGGCGGAAACCGACGGACAGGAAATGGCTGTCGCCCAGGTGTATGCCGGGGCGATGCTAAGGATCGCCGACGGTCGAGGTGAGGCGGATCAGTTCCAGAGTGAGCTGCTCGAACTCGCCGGGCGGGTCGAGACGAATCCCGAGTTCGCCCGTTTCTTGTCAAGCCCGCTGGTGGACACCAAGGCCCGTCAGGCTGCCATTGAGAAGCTCTTTCGGGCCAGATACAGCGATCTGCTGGTCGACTCGCTCCAAGTGCTCAATCGCAAGGATCGCCTCGGGATCGTGCGGGCGGTGGCTGAGGCGTATCGCTTGGCCCACGAAGAGCTGCGAGGCCGCGTCGAGGTCCACATCACCACGGCCACACCGCTCAATGAACAGCTTCGCAACCAGATTAGAGCGGTGGCGGAGGAGAAGACCGGTAAAAAGACGGACCTCGTCGAGACCGTGGACGAGTCGCTGATCGGCGGTCTGATCATGCGAATCGGTGATCAGAAGTTCGACGCAAGCGTAGAGACCAAGCTGAAAACGCTCGGCAGGGGCTTGCTCGAACGAGCATCACTCGAGATCCACAGCGGGCGAACCTTTTTGGAAGGAGCCGCGATTTAGCCGAGCCGCGGATTTCAACCCGCGCGGACAACTGAGCAGGTTCGATCCTGCATCGTGAGTTAGCCAGAGAGTGCAACGATAATCGCCGGAAACCACAACCATGAAATTCAGAGTTGACGAAATCTCCTCGGTGATCACCGAAGAGATACAGCAGTATCGAAGCGAGGTGGACGTCGCCGAGGTGGGTACCGTGATCGAGGTCGGTGACGGCATCGCACGGATTTACGGTCTCACCAATGCGATGGCCGACGAGCAGCTCGAGTTCGCCAACGGGGCCATGGGACAGGTCTTCAACCTTGAAGAGAACTCGGTCGGTGCCGTCATCCTTGGCGATTACCTCGGGATCAAAGAGGGCGACGAGGTCCGCCGCACCGGGCAGCTTCTGAGCGTGCCCTGCGGTGACAAGATGATTGGCCGGGTCGTCGATCCACTCGGTCGTCCGCTCGATGGGATGGGTGTCATCGAAACGCCACAGCGTCGCCCGCTGGAGTTCAAAGCCCCGGGTATCGCCGCACGCCAGCCCGTCAACGAGCCACTGCAAACGGGTCTCAAGGCCATCGACAGCATGATTCCCATCGGTCGCGGACAGCGGGAGCTGATCATCGGTGACCGAAAGACCGGCAAAACCGCCATCGCCATCGATACCATCATCAACCAGAAGGGCGGCGACGTCGTGTGCATCTACGTCGCGGTGGGGCAAAAGGAGTCCACCGTCGCGAGTGTGATCGAAAAGCTCCGCGAGCACGGGGCGATGGACTATACGATCGTCGTGGCGGCGTCGGCGTCCGATCCCGCCCCCCTGCAATACATCGCACCCTATGCCGGGGCTGCCATGGCCGAGTACTTCATGTACAACCGTGGCTGGCATACGCTTTGCATCTACGATGACCTGACAAAACAGGCACACGCCTACCGGCAGTTGTCGCTACTGCTTCGCCGTCCGCCGGGGCGGGAAGCCTATCCCGGCGACGTGTTCTATCTGCACTCGAGGTTGCTGGAACGAAGCTGCAAACTGCGCGATGAGTACGCGATTGTCCGCAAGGAGACCCCGGAGGATTGCTGCGACCGATCCGTCACCCGCAAGCATTCGCAAGGACTTGATGCCCCCGAGGAGCACCGACCGGATGACATTGACGGTCTCTACCACCGGCCGGGCGGATTCGGGCGGGCGAAAGCGTGGCTCGACTCCCTTCCGGACAAGGACTCGTACCGCGTCCACAACTTTCCGGACAGCGGCGGTTCGCTCACCGCGCTGCCGATCATCGAAACGTTGGAGGGGGAGGTGGCAGCCTATATCCCGACGAATGTGATCTCGATCACCGATGGGCAGATTTACCTGGAGCCCGACTTGTTCTTTGCCGGGGTGCGCCCGGCGGTCAACGTGGGGATCAGCGTCTCCCGTGTGGGTGGTAACGCTCAGCGAAAGGCGATGAAGAAGATCGCGGGGTCGCTGCGTTTGGATCTGGCAGCCTATCGCGAGTTGGAGGCGTTCGCCCAACTCGGTACGGAGCTTGACGCCGCAACCCAGCGACAACTCGATCGCGGGGCCCGTATGGTGGAGCTGCTCAAGCAGCCGCAGTACACACCGTATGGCCTGGAAGATCAGATCGTCAGCATTTTTGCCGGAACACAGGGGCACTTGGATAACCTGCCCATCAGCAACGTGTTGCCCTTCGAGAAGGCCCTGGTGCGACATGTGCACGACGAGTTCCCCGAGGTACTGACCGAGATCGCGGAGACAGGTGAGCTGTCCGACGAACTGGCTGAACGGCTCACGAAGATCATCAAAGACTTCAAGGTCCAGTTCGCAAAGAAAGAGTGATCGTGGTACGCGGCAAGCCGGGTGGCATGGGTCCCGCCCAGGCAGACCCGTCTGCATGAAGCCCCAATGAACATCGGACATCCGTGTCACGCGAACCGACGAGACAAACGAAAGGACCACCTGGTAAAGTGAGAGATGGCTAATAGACGCGTCATTGTGAAACGTCGCAAGTCCGTACGGAACATCCGCAAGATCACCCGGACGATGCAACTGATCGCCACGGCGCGATTTCAGGCTGCCCTGAATCGGGCGACAGCCACGAAACCGTACACCCAGAAGTTGGAGGAGCTGGTCAACGACCTTTCGCGAGCGGCTGAAGACATCTCCCACCCCCTCATGGAGACACATGAGGATGTGAAGCGATCGGCGCTGGTTCTGATCACCACCAACCGCGGTCTATGCGGTGGGTACAACGCCAACGTTCTCAGGACAGCCATCGAACACCTCGATAGACAGCGCACCCAGGCGTTGGAGACCGACGTCTATATGGTGGGGAAGAAGGGGATCAACTTCTTCCGGTTCCTCGGCCGACCGATCATCGAACGTATCACACACATTGGCGACACCCCAAAGTTCGGCGATGTGGAGCCGATCGCCAACGGTTTGATGGATCGATTTACCAAGGGCGAGATTGGCTCCGCCTATGTGGCTTACATGAAGTTTTTCTCGATGGGGAGACAACGCCCCGTCGCTTTGCGGCTCCTTCCGATGACCCGAGAGAAGACCGAAGGCGCAGAAGAATCGGCATCTACGACGGCCATCGAGTTCGAGTTTTCGCCCGAGCCGAAGAAGCTCCTTGACGAACTGCTGCCCGCCTCGGTTCGTGTACGCCTCTTCCAGTGCTTTACCGATGCGGCGGTGAGCGAACAGATCGCAAGGATGGTGGCGATGAAGGCTGCCACCGACGCGGCAGGGGACATGATCAAGATGCTCACCCGCCAGTACAACCGGGCGCGGCAGACGCAGATTACGATGGAACTGTTGGATATTATTGGAGGAGCAGCGACCCTGGCCTGACGGCCAGCAAATGGCGAAGAGGGAATGCGGAATGGTGAAGGCGGAATGGTGAATTGGGAATGCTGAATGACTGCTTCTGCTCGCGACATTACCGAGCGTTCGTTTCGTTTCGCGACGAGAGTCGTCCGGCTGGTCGACAGCCTGCCTCGATCAGTGGCGTGTAACGTTATCGCTAGACAGGTAATGCGGGCAGGTAGCAGCGTCGGCGCCAACGTTGAGGAAGCACAGGCGGCGTCGACGAAGAGGGAGTTCACTCGCCGAATGGAGATAGCGCAGTCGGAAGCTCGCGAGACGCTGTACTGGTTGCGGCTGATCGCAGAGTGTGGGCTGGTCGGCAAGAGACGTCTAGCAGCGTTGCTCGACGAGGCCGATGAGCTAGTGCGCATTATTACAACGATTGCCAAGCGCTCTCGCGGTCGGTAGTGCGCTTTGCGGACGTTCTTCCGCATTCCGCATTCACCATTCCGCATTCTGATCAAGGGAAGGCTGAGATATGCAAAACGGCAACTACGGCACCGTTATCCAGGTCATCGGCTCGACACTCGACGCTCAGTTTCCGGAAGACAAGATGCCCAGGATCTACAACGCGCTGCGGGCCGAGGTGGAAAGGCCGGTGCGCGGATTCACCGTCAAAGAGACCCTCTGGTGTGAGGTTGCCCAGCACTTGGGAGGTGGGCGCGTTCGAGCGGTCGCACTGGGTTCGACGAACGGGCTCCAGCGTGGCACGCAAATCCTGGACACGGGCCAGCCCGTCACCGTTCCCGTGGGCGACGAGACCCTCGGGCGGGTGTTCAACCTCGTGGGTGAGACCATCGACGGGCTGGGCGAAACCACTATCAAGGAAAGACGACCCATCCACCATGAGCCGCCCGAGCTCGCCGAGCTGACGCCCAAGACGGAGATGTTCGAGACCGGCATCAAGGTCATCGATCTACTCTGCCCGTTGGTGCGCGGGGGCAAGGCCGGGTTGTTTGGCGGAGCGGGTGTCGGGAAGACGGTCATCATTCAGGAGCTGATTGCCCGCCTCGCCCGATTCCACAGCGGATACTCCTGTTTCGCCGGTGTGGGTGAACGGACCCGCGAGGGCAACGATCTGTGGCTGGAGATGCAGGAGGCCAAGATCGGCGACACCGGAAAGCGGGTCATCGATCAGACGGTGATGGTGTTCGGCCAGATGAACGAGCCGCCGGGGGCGCGTCTTCGTGTCGGCCTTTCGGCACTGACGATGGCGGAGTATTTTCGCGATCAGACCGGTGCAGATACACTGCTGTTCATCGATAACATCTTCCGCTTCTCGCAGGCGGGTTCGGAGGTGTCAGCCCTGCTGGGGCGCATGCCTTCTGCGGTCGGCTATCAGCCAACGCTGAGCACCGAGATGGGCGCGCTGCAGGAGCGGATCACCTCGACGGGCCGCGGGGCGGTCACCAGTATCCAGGCGATCTATGTCCCCGCGGACGACTATACCGACCCCGCACCGGCCACGGCGTTCACCCACCTGGACAGCACCGTCAATCTCGAGCGAGGCATTGCGGAAAAGGGCATCTACCCGGCTGTCGACCCTCTGGCATCGAGCAGCCGCTTGGTCGCTCCGGAACTGATCGGCGAGCGCCACTACACCGTCGCTCGCCGCGTCCAGCAGATTCTCCAGCGATACCGAGATTTGCAGGACATCATTGCCATCCTTGGCGTCGACGAGCTGAGTGAGGAGGACAAGCTGGTCGTTGCCCGGGCCCGAAAGATCGAGCGATTCTTGTCTCAGCCGTTTTTCGTGGCGGAGCAGTTTACGGGGTTCGCGGGCAACTATACGTCGCGTGAGGATACCATTCGCTCGTTCCAGGAGCTTTGCGAAGGGAAGTGGGACCATCTGTCCGAGGGCGCCTTCATGTACGTTGGTGCCATCGAGGAGGCTGCCGCAAAGGCGGAACGAATGGCAAAGTCCTAGAGTGTCTAACAAAGCCGAGCCGCGACCGTGAGGGAGCGGTCCCTTGCAGGCTATGAACGTGCTTTAGTCAGAGCGTCTTAGACCGCGGAGCTCGAAACGGATAAGTGATCACTGATGACTTGTCATGGCAAAGGCTGATACATTCCATTGCAGCGTCGTGACGCCCGAGAAGGCCGTCCTCGAGTGTGACGCCAAGTTCGTGGCATTCCCCGCCCACGACGGCGAGATGGGCGTCTTGGTCAATCGAGCCCCGCTGGTGTGCAAGCTCGGGATCGGCGGATTGCGTGTGGAGACCGCCGAGGCGAAACACCTCCTGTTCATTGACGGCGGCTTCGCCCAGGTCGTCGAGAACCGCCTGACAATCCTCACCGAACAGGCCAAGAAGCCCGACGAGATTGATCGCCCCGCCGCGGAGAAAGCCCTCGTCGAGGCTCGGGCTATGCCCATCACCGACGACGATAGCTGGACAGCTCGCTCGAACGCTAACCGCCGGGCCGAAATGCAGATCAAACTGGCCAAGCGCAATTAAGGCGGCGCTCTATATGGGGCGCGCCTGCGTGACTGCCCCTGTAGCTGACGCCAAACAAGATTATTGGCTTTAAGCTCGTCGGCGCTGCTCGTAAGAATCCGTGCAAAGAACGGCCTGGGCCTTGACAGATGCTATCGTTATGATATATTGAAGCTAGTTCCATGGTATCGGAGAATTAACAATGGAAACGCGCGAATTTGAGACACGGGGCTTCGGTGGGTGGGCGTCGCTCTTGGTGCTTGTCCTTGTGGTCCTGGGGTTGGGGTACGCCGGGTATGACGCGATCAGAGATATGGTCGTACGCGTCCGGGACTTCGGTGGACCGGGCGTCGGCAATGTCCTGTACATCATTCTGTGGGGCTTGGCGTGCATCGTGTGGTTCGTGCTGATGTTTGGTTTCTTCACACTCCAGCCGAACGTGGGTGCGGTGCTGATCCTGTTTGGCAAGTACAAGGGCACCGTTCACCGCAGCGGATTCCATTGGGCCAACCCACTGCTGGAAAAGAAGAAGGTGTCGCTACGGGCCCACAACCTCAACGGTGACAAGCTCAAGGTCAACGATCTGAGAGGTAATCCGATCGAGATTGCCGTGGTGGTGGTCTGGCGAGTGACGGACACAGCCAAGGCGGTCTTCGACGTCGAGGACTTTCAGGATTACGTCCACGTGCAGAGTGAGGCTGCCCTTCGGCACCTGGCGATGGCCTATTCGTACGACACGTTCGAGGGCGACACGCTATCGCTTCGAGGAAGTGTCGACGAGGTGTCAGAGACGCTTCAGAAGGAAGTGCAGGATCGCGTCGCCCGAGCGGGCGTGCTGGTCGAGGAGGCTCGTATCAGCCACCTGGCCTACGCACCGGAGATAGCGGGTGCCATGCTCCAGCGTCAACAGGCGGAAGCCGTCGTGGCAGCACGCACCCGAATTGTGGAAGGGGCTGTCGGGATGGTCGAGATGGCGTTGGAGAAGCTTCAAGAGCATAAGACGATCGAGCTCGACGACGAGCGCAAGGCGGCTATGGTCTCGAATCTCCTCGTCGTGCTTTGCGGGCACGATCATGCTCAGCCGATTGTCAACACGGGGACACTGTACACTTGATCGATTGCTTCTGACGGGGGCAGCGCGGTTCGGTGGACGCTTGCCGCACCGCGCATGAGAACGGGGTCGCGAATCAGACGAGATGGCTGACCGCAAATCATTCTTGCTTCGACTTCCACCGAGTTTGATGGACGAGCTGAACCGGTGGGCGAAGGACGAGCTACGCAGCCTCAACGCCCAGATCGAGTACCTC